>NZ_JAAQRC020000001.1:615000-922500 GCF_019216885.1 Methylobacterium sp. SyP6R
CTGGGCCGACGTGGTGGCGCGCTCGATCCGCGCCGCTGGCGGGCGGCCCGGGATGCTGGTTCACGTCGCCTACGGCTACGGCCTGTTCACCGGGGGATTGGGCGCCCATTACGGTGCCGAGCGCCTCGGCTGCACGGTGATCCCGATGTCGGGCGGCATGACCGAGCGCCAGGTCCAGCTGATCCAGGATTTCCGGCCCGACATCATCATGGTGACGCCGTCCTACATGCTGGCGATCCTCGACGAGTTCCGCCGCCAGGGGCTCGACCCGCGGGCCTCCTCGCTCAAGGTCGGCATCTTCGGGGCCGAGCCCTGGACCAACGCCATGCGCCAGGAGATCGAGGAGGCGTTCGACCTCCACGCCGTCGACATCTACGGCCTGTCCGAGGTGATGGGACCGGGGGTGGCGAGCGAGTGCGTCGAGACCAAGGACGGCCTGCACATCTGGGAGGACCACTTCTACCCGGAGATCGTCGATCCGCGCACCGGCGCGGTCCTGCCGGACGGGGAGGAGGGGGAACTGGTCTTCACCTCGCTCACCAAGCAGGCGATGCCGGTGATCCGCTACCGCACCCGCGACCTGACCCGGCTGCTCCCCGGCACCGCCCGGGCGATGCGGCGGATGGAGAAGATCACCGGCCGCTCCGACGACATGATGATCGTGCGCGGGGTCAACGTCTTTCCGAGCCAGATCGAGGAGAAGATCCTGACGATCCCGGCGCTCTCGGCGCATTACCAGGTGGTGCTGGCCCGCGACGGCCGGATGGACACCATGACGATCCGCGTCGAGGCGCGGCCGGAGGCCGACATCGCGGACTTGCGCGAGGCGGCGGCCGACCGGCTCTGCCAGGCGGTCAAGGACACGATCGGCGTCACCACGACGGTCGAGGTGCTGCCGCCGGGGGGAATCGAGCGCTCGCTGGGCAAGGCCCGCCGGGTCATCGACCAGCGCCCGCGCGAGTCACGACAGAACCAGTAGCGACGAGACCCCATGGCCCGCACCCGCGCCAGCGACTACGACGACAAGCGCCGGGCGATCCTCGATCGCTCGGCCGAACTCTTTGCCGCCCACGGCTACGACCGCGCCTCGATGAGCCGGATCGCCGAGGCCTGCGGCGTCTCGAAGGCGAACCTGTATCACTACTATCGCGACAAGGACGAGATCCTGTTCGACGTGATCCGGCTCCACCTGGAGGAGCTGCTGGAAGCCGTCGAGGCCGCCGACCGTCCGGGCCTCGCGCCGGAGCCGCGCCTGCGCGGCCTCGCCGAGGCGCTGCTCGAGGCCTACCGGGATGCCGACGCCCAGCACAAGGTGCAGATCAACCATCTCGGCCTGCTCCCGCCCGAGCGGCAGGCGGAGCTGAAGGCGAGCGAGCGCGAGCTGGTGCGGCTGTTCTCCGAGGCGATCGCCGGGGTGGCGCCACACCTCGCCGGGACGCCCTTGCTCAAGCCGGTGACCATGTCGTTCTTCGGCATGGTCAACTGGCACTATCTCTGGTTCAAGCCCGGCGCCGGGCTGACCCGGGCGGATTACGCCGATCTCGTCACCCGGCTGATCGCCGAGGGGGCGCGGGGGATCGTGGGGGAACGGTCACCGGAGGTGCGGGTGGCGGGGTGAGGCTTACCGGATGCCGTCTGGCAATCCTTCTCCCTGCGCAAGGCTGTCCGGGGGAATAAAAAGGCGCAGGTTTACCCTCTCCCCGCGGGCGGGGAGAGGCCTTTGCCCCCCTGGTCGGGGGCGAAGGTAGCCCGTAGGGCGATGGTGAGGGGGTGTTTCAGGATGTGGCTCCTCCGGAAACACCCCCTCACCCTCGCTCCGGCTTTCGCCTCCGCTCGCCGCGTCCCCTGGACGGTGACGCGGCCCTCTCCCCGCCCGCGGGGAGAGGAGAGGACCCGCGCCATTCTTTTCCCCCGCACAGGGGGAAGGTTCATCGGCGAGCTGACGATCACACCTCCGCGGCGAAGCGGCCGTGGCAGTGCTTGTACTTCTTGCCCGAGCCGCACGGGCAGGGCTCATTGCGGCCGACGCGACCCCAGGTCGTCTCGTCGTCGGGTTTGCGCTCCAGCACCGGCGCGTCCGAGTTGAGTGCCTGGCCGGCATACTCGTAGGCGCCGCCGCCGCC
Organism: Methylobacterium sp. SyP6R; assembly: GCF_019216885.1. NCBI lineage: Bacteria > Pseudomonadati > Pseudomonadota > Alphaproteobacteria > Hyphomicrobiales > Methylobacteriaceae > Methylobacterium > Methylobacterium synurae. Next base: position 617,124 of record NZ_JAAQRC020000001.1, read on the forward strand.
GCCCGCCGGGCCCTCCGCGAAGGCGAACTCGTTCTCGCCGGTCACCGGGTCGAGGTGCTGGGGGAACATCGGCGGCAGGCTCGGCTGCTCCGGCTCCTGGTACATGATCTCGACCCGCATCAGCTGGCCGGTCACCTGCTCGCGAAGCGAGCCCACCAGGCTGTTGAAGAGGTCGAACGCCTCCGACTTGTACTCGTTGAGCGGATCGCGCTGGGCGATGCCGCGCCAGCCGATCACTTGGCGCAGGTGGTCGAGGGTGACGAGGTGCTCGCGCCAGAGATGGTCGAGGCTCTGGAGCAGGACCTGCTTCTCGACATAGGCCATCACCTCCGGGGTGTTGCGGGCGGTGCGCTCGGCGTAAGATTCGTCGGCGGCCTTGCGAAGGCGCTCGCGGATCTCCTCGTCGGCGATGCCCTCTTCCTTGGCCCATTCCTCGACCGGCACGTCGAGATTGAGGTCGCGGGTCACGCTCTCGCGCAGGCCCGCGATGTCCCACTGCTCCGGATAGGCATCCTCGGGCACGTGGCGCGCCACCACGTCGTCGATCACGCCCTGGCGCATCTCGTCGACGGTCTCGCGCACGCTGTCCTGCGCCATGAACTCGCGGCGCTGCTCGAACACGACCTTGCGCTGGTCGTTCATGACGTTGTCGTACTTGAGCACGTTCTTGCGCATGTCGAAGTTGCGGGCTTCGACCTTCTGCTGCGCCTTTGCGATCGCCTTGTTGATCCAGGGATGGATGATCGCCTCGCCCTCCTCGAGCCCGAGGCGCTGGAGCATGCCGTCCATGCGGTCGGAGCCGAAGATCCGCATCAGGTCGTCCTGAAGCGAGAGGTAGAACTTCGAGCGGCCGGGATCGCCCTGGCGGCCGGAGCGGCCGCGCAGCTGGTTGTCGATGCGCCGGCTCTCGTTGCGCTCGGTGCCGACGATGTAGAGGCCGCCGGGCAGCGCCGTCTTGCGGCCGGCCGCCGGATCCGCGGGCTCGCCCGACGCCAGGACCTTGGCGCGGTTCTGGTCGATCTCGGCCTTCAGGGTCGCGATGCGGGCGTCGCGCTCCGGCCCCTCGGGGACGTCGGCGAGCTCCTGCTCGATCCGCATGTCGAGGTTGCCGCCGAGCTTGATGTCGGTGCCGCGGCCGGCCATGTTGGTGGCGATGGTGATCGCGCCGGGCACGCCCGCCTCGGCCACGATGTAGGCTTCCTGCTCGTGGAAGCGGGCATTCAGCACCGCGAAGCGCTTGGTCACCCGGCCCTCGCGGGCCGCCGCATAGACGTCCTCCAGCGCCGACGGGTCGCTGTAGTCGAGCGGCGTGTAGCCGTGCTTCACCAGGAGGCCGGCGATGTGCTCCGAGCGCTCGATCGACCCGGTGCCGACCAGCACCGGCTGCAGCCGGGCATGCGCCTTGTCGATCTCCTTGATGATCGCGGCGTATTTCTCGTCGACGGTGCGGTAGACCTCGTCGTCCTCGTCGACGCGCTCGACCTCCTTGTTTGTCGGGATCTCGACCACTTCGAGGTTGTAGATCTCGTGGAACTCGTCCGCCTCGGTCGAGGCGGTGCCGGTCATGCCGGCGAGGTGCTTGTAGAGGCGGAAGTAGTTCTGGAAGGTGATCGAGGCCAGCGTCTGGTTCTCGGGCTGGATCTCGACCCGCTCCTTGGCCTCCAGCGCCTGGTGCAGCCCTTCCGAGTAGCGCCGGCCGGGCATCATGCGGCCGGTGAACTCGTCGATGATGACCACCTCGTCGTTGCGGACGATGTAGTCCTTGTCGCGGGTGAACAGGGTATGGGCGCGGAGCGCCTGGTTGACGTGGTGGACCAGCGTCACGTTGTGGGCGTCGTAGAGGTCGCCCTCCTTGAGGATGCCGGCCTCGCGCAGCAATTCCTCGATGTGCTCGTTGCCGTCCTCGGTCAGCGAGACGGTGCGCTGCTTCTCGTCGAGGTCGTAATCCTCGCGCTTGAGCCGCGGCATCACCGCGTCGATCATGGTGTAGAGATCGGAGCGGTCGTCGATCGGACCCGAGATGATGAGCGGCGTGCGCGCCTCGTCGATCAGGATCGAATCGACCTCGTCGACGATCGCGAAGTTGTGCCCGCGCTGGACCATCTGGCCCAGCTCGTACTTCATGTTGTCGCGAAGATAGTCGAAGCCGTACTCGTTGTTGGTGCCGTAGGTGATATCGCAGGCATAGGCCGCCTTGCGCTCGGCGTCGTCGAGGCCGTGGACGATGATGCCGGTGGTGAGCCCCAGGAAACGGTAGACCCGGCCCATCCATTCCGCGTCGCGGCGGGCGAGGTAGTCGTTGACGGTGACGACGTGGACGCCCTTGCCCGACAGGGCGTTGAGATAGGTGGCGAGCGTCGCCACCAGGGTCTTGCCCTCGCCGGTCTTCATCTCGGCGATGCCGCTCTCGTGCAGCACCATGCCGCCGATCATCTGCACGTCGAAGTGGCGCTGGCCGAGCACGCGCTTGGCCGCCTCGCGCACCGTGGCGAAGGCCGGGACCAGGATGTCGTCGAGGGTCTTGCCGGCGGCGAGCTCGGCCTTCAGCATGTCGGTGCGGGCGCGCAGGGCCTCGTCGGTCAGGGCCGCCAGCTCGGGCTCGAGGGCGTTGATCGCCTGGACGCGGGGTCGGTATCCCTTCACCCGGCGGTCGTTGGACGACCCGAAGATCTTCTTGGCAAGGGAACCCAGCATCGTGAACCTGCGATCGATCGTAACGGTAGTGGCGCGCGCCGCGGGCGCCTTATAGGCCCATATAGGGAGCCGTGCACCCAAAAGGCAGCGGTCCTCGCGGACCAACTTGGCCGTGCTGCGAAAGACGGGGGGAGGGGGCCTGCGACGCCGCTTGATTCCTGTCTCGGCACCGCCCTAGCTGCGCTGCGGCCACACGGGTCGAACGAGGGCCGCAGCGGACAGGCAAGCGGCCGGGGAGGAACGACATGACACGCTTGAGCCGGGTGCTCGCCCGCACCACCGCACTCGCCGCGGGGCTGGTCTTCGCCGTCGCCGCGCAGGCCCAGACTGCGGCGCCCAAAGGCGCCTCCGACGGCGTGGTGAAGATCGGCATCCTCAACGACCAGTCCGGCGTCTACGCCGATTTCGGCGGCCGCGGCTCCGTCGAGGCGGCGAAGATGGCTGTCGAGGATTTCGGGGGCAAGGTCCTCGACGTGCCGGTGCAGATCGTCGATGCCGACCACCAGAACAAGCCGGACGTGGCCTCGAACATCGCCCGGCAGTGGTACGACACCGACAAGGTCGATGCGATCATGGAACTGACCACCTCCTCGGTGGCCCTCGCCGTGCAGGGCCTGTCGAAGGAGAAGCGCAAGATCACGATCGTGGACGGGGCCGCCACGTCCGATCTCACCGGCAAGCAGTGCACGCCGTACGGCTTCCACTGGGCCTACGACACCCACGCGCTCGCGGTCGGTACCGGCGGCTCCCTGGTCGAGACCGGCGGCGACACCTGGTTCTTCCTCACCGCCGATTACGCCTTCGGCACCGCGCTCCAGGCCGACGTGACGCAATACGTCACCCAGAAGGGCGGCAAGGTGGTGGGCTCCGTGCGCCACCCCTTGAGCGCCCAGGACTTCTCCTCGTTCCTGCTCCAGGCCCAAGGGTCGGGTGCCAAGATCATCGGGCTTGCCAATGCCGGCCTCGACACCGCCAACGCGATCAAGCAGGCGTCGGAATTCGGCATCGTCCAGGGCGGCCAGCGCCTCGCGGCCCTGCTGTTCACCCTGGCCGAAGTGCACGGTCTCGGCCTCAAGGCGGCGCAGGGCATCGTGCTGACCGAAGGCTATTACTGGGATCTCGACGACCAGGCCCGGGGCTTTGCCAAGCGCTACATGGCCCGCACCGGCAAGATGCCGAACATGATCCAGGCCGGCACCTACTCGTCCGTCACCCACTATCTCAAGGCCGTGAAGGCCGCCGGCACCGACGACACCGACGCGGTGGCGGCCAAGATGCGCGAATTGAAGGTCGACGATTTCTTCGGCCGCGGCGGCACGGTGCAGGCCAATGGCCGCATGGTCCACGACATGTACCTGTTCCAGGTCAAGTCGCCGGCCGAGTCGAAGGCGCCGTGGGACTATTACAAGCTGCTGGCGACGATCCCGGGCGACAAGGCTTTCCTGTCGGCCAAGGCGAGCGGCTGCCCGTTGACGCAGTAAAGCGAAGTGGGGGCGCCAACCGGCGCCCCCAACCCGATCAGGCGAAGTACTGGCCGCCGTTGATGGTCAGGGTCGAGCCGGTGATGAAGCCCGCCTGCTCGCCGGCCAGGAACTCGACCGCGCGGGCGATCTCCTCGGCCTCGCCGAGGCGGCCGACCGGGATGTGCGGCAGGATCTTGGCCTTCAGCACCTCCTCGGGGATCGCCTTCACCATCTCGGTGCCGATGTAGCCGGGCGCGATCACGTTGACGGTGATGCCCTTGTTGGCGTTCTCCTGCGCCAGCGCCTTGGCGAAGCCGATCACGCCGGCCTTGGCGGCGGAGTAGTTGGTCTGGCCCATCTGGCCCTTCTGGCCGTTGATGGACGAGATCAGGATGATGCGGCCGAAGCCCCGCGAGCGCATGCCGTCGATCAGCGGACGGGTGCAGGTGAACATCGAGTCGAGGTTGGTGCGGATCACCGCCTGCCACTGCTCGAAGGTCATCTTGTGGAACATGCCGTCGCGGGTGATGCCGGCATTGTTGACCAGGATTTCGATCGGGCCGAGCTCGGCCTCCGCCGCGCGGATGCCGGCCTCGCAGGCCGCGGCATCGCCGACGTCGAACTTGAAGACCGGGATGCCGGTCTCGGCCTTGAAGGCCTGAGCGGCGTCGTCGTTGCCGCCGTAATTGGCCGCGACCTTGTATCCGGCCTCCTTGAGACCTTTCGAGATCGCAGCGCCGATGCCGCGGGTGCCGCCGGTGACCAATGCGACGCGTTCTGCCATGTGCCCTCTCCTCTTGGACGTGCGAGCGATTTCATCCCTCGGCGCGAATCCGTCGTACTTTACGGAAGGCGGCCGTTCCACAACGAAGGCGGGTGCTGTCCCGCTTCTTTAAGTACTAACTGTAAGGGGGCGGCCGGGCTCCCGGCCGCCCTTCGCCACGCGGCTAATATTTCAGCGTGACTTCAGCGCTCAACGCTCGAGGCACATGGCGACGCCCATGCCGCCGCCGATGCAGAGGGTGGCGAGGCCCTTCTTGGCGTCGCGGCGCTGCATCTCGTGCAGCAGGGTGACGAGGACGCGGGCGCCCGACGCGCCGATCGGGTGGCCGATGGCGATGGCGCCGCCGTTCACGTTGACCTTCGCGTCGTCGAAGCCCAGGTCCTTGTTGACCGCGAGCGCCTGGGCGGCGAAAGCCTCGTTGGCCTCGATCAGGTCGAGGTCGGAGGCCTTCCAGCCGGCCTTCTCGAGGGCCTTGCGCGAGGCCGGGATCGGGCCGGTGCCCATGATCTTCGGGTCGACGCCGGCGGTGGCCCAGGAGGCGATGCGGGCCAGCGGCTTGAGGCCACGCTTCTCGGCCTCGGCCGCCGACATCAGCACCAGGGCGGCGGCGCCGTCGTTGATGCCCGACGCGTTGCCGGCGGTGACGGTGCCGTCCTTCGAGAAGGCGGGCTTGAGCTTGGCCATGCCCTCGGGGGTCGCGCCCTCGCGGATATACTCGTCGGTATCGACCACCACGTCGCCCTTGCGGCCGGGCACGGTGACGGGGGCGATCTCGTCCTTGAAGCGGCCGTCCTTCTTGGCCGCCTCGGCCTTGTTCTGCGAGCGGGCCGCGAAGGCGTCCTGCTCCTCGCGGGTCAGCTGCCACTGCTGGGCGATGTTCTCGGCGGTGTTGCCCATGTGGTAGCCGTTGAAGGCGTCCATCAGGCCGTCCTTCAGCATCGTGTCGATGAGCTTGAGGTCGCCCATCTTCTGGCCGCCGCGCAGGTACTGGGCGTGCGGGGCCATCGACATCGATTCCTGGCCGCCGGCCACGATGATGTCGGCGTCGCCGTTGGCGATCTGCTGCATGCCGACCGCGACGGTGCGGAGCCCTGAGCCGCAGAGCTGGTTGAGGCCCCAGGCGGTCTTCTCCTGCGGGATGCCGGCGGCCATGGCGGCCTGGCGGGCCGGGTTCTGGCCTTCGCCCGCGGCGAGCACCTGGCCGAAGATCACCTCGTCGACCTCCTCGGGGGAGACCTTGGCGCGCTCCAGGGCGGCCTTGATGGCGACCGCGCCGAGCTTGTGGGCCGGCACGGTGGCGAAGGCCCCGTTGAACGAACCCACCGGGGTGCGGGCGGCCCCCACGATGACGATATCTGTCTTCTCGGCCATGCGCCTCTCCTCTTGCATCCTCACCCAGCGTCGCGGGTCGGCGGCTGCGTCGATCCCGCGCGCTTTGGCGTGGATGAAAGCGTTGCCCTGCGCGAAGTCAAGGCGTGCACGGCCGGTTCTCGCGCTGGCAGCGCGGCCAGTTTGCGTGGACGGCGCGCAGATTGCTATTTTCGCCAGCGCACGAAGGCCTTAAGGTCCAATCATGAGAACCGGTGAAAATTCGGCTCGCCCGGCGCCGTCCAATTCCCGCCGGGTTCGCCAACAGGGAGACAGCGTACCGATGGCGGACAGCGGCAAGTCGACACCCACCGTCATCAAGAAGTACGCCAACCGGCGTCTCTACCACACGGGCACCTCGACCTACGTCACGCTCGAGGACCTCGCCGCGATGGTGCAGGCCGGCGAGGACTTCGTGGTCTACGATGCCAAGTCGGGCGAGGACATCACCCGCTCGGTGCTGACCCAGATCATCTTCGAGCAGGAGAACAAGGCCGGCGCCGAGAACCTGCTCCCGGTGGCCTTCCTGCGCCAGCTGATCCGCTTCTACGGCGACAGCATGCGGGCGATGGTGCCGAGCTTCCTCGAATATTCCATGGACCATCTCGCCCGCGAGCAGGACGGCCTGCGCGAGAAGATGTCCCAGACCTTCGGCCCCACCGCCTTCCAGCACGCCATGGAGGAGCAGGTCCGCGCCAACATGAGCTTCTTCAGCGAGGCGATGCGGATGTTCACGCCGTTCGGCGCCGGCGGCCAGCCGGCCGGCGGCGACAAGCCGGCCGAGGCGCCGGTACCCGCTTCGGCCGCCCCGAAGGGCGAGCTCGACGATATCAAACGCCAGATGGCCGAGATGCAGAGCCGGCTCGAGGCCCTGGCGAAGAAGTAGCGCGGCCAAGAGGTAGCGCGGCCGAGGAGTCGCGCGGCGAAGAAGGAAGCGGGCACAGAGGGAACACGGCAGGCGGCTTGCGGCTTTGGTCCGTCGTCGCCTCGCGGAGCCTCCGGCATGTCCCAGCCCGATACGCCCGTCCCGGATCCGGACGCCACCGGCCGGGCCCTCGTCCCGACCGGGTCTCCGGAGACCGACCGGCCCAGCCCCCGGGTGCTTCCGGCCCGGCCCCTGGCGACCTTCCTGGTCCACCTGATCGATGGCCCGACCGGGACCTTGAGGCCGTCGCGCCTCGATCGGTCGCGGGTGGCCTCGGAGCTTTATGCGGCCGGCCGCGGTCTCTGACGATTGTTCGCGTCACGCGACCGTCTAGAAACCCGCTGCGTCATCCCCGGGGCGCGACGAAGTCGAGAGCCCGGGATCCATCACCGCCGACGGTGCCAGACAAGGCGACCAGCGTTCCGCTTTTTCCTGCATCGCCGGCGATTATCGATCCCGGGTTCCGCTCCGCGGCCCCGGGACGACATCGAGGGCGTCAATTCGGTTGGCCAGCTCGAACGGCCGCTCGAAGGCGGTTCCCCTCCGATCCCGCTCCCCCGCCTCCAGCAGACCCATCAGCGAGCGCAGGGCGGGGCTGGCCTCCCCCGACCAGGCCAGGTGCGTGCGGTTGAGCCGCAACGGATCCGGCAGCTTGTAGCGCGCCACGGCACTCCCCAGCACCGCGTGGTCCAGCACCTCCGCCGGCACGATCGCCGCCCCGGTGCCGGCGGCCACGCAGGCGACGATGGCGTGGTACGAGCTCATCTCCAGGACCCGCTCCGGCGATCGGCCCTCCGCCGCGAGCCAGTCGAACAGGCGCTGGCGGTAGGAGCAGCCATGCGGGAAGGCCACCACGGTCCGGGTCATGGCGCGCTCGTCCGCAGTTTTGGCGCCGATCAGCACCAGCTCCTCGTCGAAGGCCGGCATCGACGACAGGGTTCCGCGCTCGAACGGCTCCGACACGAAGGCGGCTTCGACCTCGTGGCGCTCCAACTGGCGCAGCATCGCCCGCGTCGTGCCGGTCTGCAGCTCGATCGTGACGTCGGGATAGCGCGCGTGGAACGCCGACAGGATCGGCGGCAGCCGGGCGCCGGCGGCGCTCTCCAGAGAGCCGAGCCGCAGCACCCCGCGCACGGCACCGCCCCGCAGTTCCCGCTCGGCCAGGTCCGCCAGCTGCAACAGCTTCTCGGCATGGCCGAGCAGGGTGCGCCCGGCCTCGGTGAGGGCGAGCGTGCGGCCCTCGCGCCGGAACAGGGCGACGCCCAGCCGCTCCTCGAACTGCTTGATCCGGGTCGTCACGTTGGACGGCACCCGGTTCAGGACGTTCGCCGCCCGCGTGACCCCGCCCTCCCGCACCACGCTGCGGAAGATGTGCAGGTCGTCGAGGTCCATCATTCTCATGAAGAGAAGAATACGTCACGAAAATTCATTTTCCAAGAAGGGACGGCGGGTGTCTGGTCGACCCATGAGCACCACGGATCTCCCCCTCGCCCGATTCGACGCCCGCCCGAACCACGGGCCTGTCGTCGCCGGCGGCATCATCGCGCTGGCGGTCGCCATGGGCATCGGCCGCTTCGCCTTCACGCTGCTCCTGCCCTTGATGCTGCGCGACGGGACATTGAACCCGGCGGACGGCGCCGAATGGGCGGCCGCCAACTATGCCGGCTACCTCGTCGGGGCTCTCACGGCGGCGTGGTTCTCCGGGGATCCGGTCCGGGGATTGCGAGTGAGCCTCGCGGGCGTGGCACTGACGACGTTGGCGATGGCGGTCGCCGGCCACCCCGTCCCGATCGCGGTCGGCGCGCTCCTGCGGGCGGCGGCCGGGATATTCAGCGCCTGGGCCCTCGTCTGCGCCAGCGGCTGGTGCCTCGCCGAACTCGCCCGGCGGGAGGTGCCGCGGCTCGGCGCCTGGATCTATGCCGGCGTCGGCCTCGGCATCGCGCTCACCGGCCTCCTCGCCTGGCTCGGCGGGCGCCAGCCGGCGGCGCGATTGTGGCTCGAACTCGGGGCGCTGGCGGCTTTCGGCGCGCTCGTCGTCGGGCTCCTGTCGCGCCGGCAGGGGGCGCGCCCGGCCGGTCCGGCGGAGCGCGAGGCGGCGTCCGTCGCCCGGGGAGCGGGGCAGGGGGCCCTCGTCCTCGCTTACGGCACCTTCGGCTTCGGCTACATCGTGCCGGCGACGTTCCTGCCGGCCATGGCGCGGGACCTGGCGCCGGACCCGCTGGTCTTCGGCCTGGCCTGGCCGCTGTTCGGCCTCGCCGCCCTCGTCTCGGTCGCGGTGGCGGCGCGCCTCCTCGCGGGCGTGCCGCGCCGGCGCCTCTGGGCGGTGGCGCAAGGAACGATGGCGCTCGGCACCGCCCTGCCGCTCGCCGTCCATGCCCTCTGGGCGGTCGCGGCCTCGGCCGTGCTCGTCGGCGGCACCTTCATGCTCGCCACCATGGCGGGCCTGCAATTGGCCCGCGAGGCGCGGCCGGACGCGCCGACGCCCTTGCTCGCCCGGATGACCGCCGCCTTCGCGGCCGGGCAGATCTTGGGCCCGCTCCTGGTGCGCGCCCTCGGGCCGGGGCGCTGGGCGGGCCTCGACGCCCTTGACCTGACCGGCGCGCTGGCGACGCTGCTGCTCGCGCTCACCGCCCTGTGGCTGTGGCGGGCCGGCCGCGCCCCGGTCTGATGTGGGGTCTCCAAACGAGAACGGCGCCCGCGAGGGGCGCCGTCATCCCGTGCCGGTCATCGGCGGCGCGTCAAGAGCGCCGCCACGCCGGATCACGCGTCGGACTTGACCTTCAGCACCTGGCGACCGCGGTACATGCCGGTCTTCAGGTCGATGTGGTGCGGGCGGCGCAGCTCGCCGGAATCCTTGTCCTCGACGTAGGTCGGGGCCTTGAGGGCGTCGGCGGAGCGGCGCATGCCGCGCCGCGACGGAGAGGTCTTTCGCTTCGGAACGGCCATTGGAACTACTTCCCGTGCAACAAAATAGGCGCGAAGCTGCCCCGGGCGGAGCCGCCGCGCGCGTCGCGATCCTGATCGGAGCGGGGTCTATAGAGGAGACGCGCCGCCCTGGCTAGGGGACCGGTCCCATAAATCCGCTCAAGCCCTCATACACTCTCATTAAGCTGGCGTTCAACGGCGAAGGTCGCATGATGGGCCCTGCCGCCCCGGAAGCTCCAGATCCGGAGGCCCTGAGGGCGGCATGATCGGAGCTTTCCCGATGACGCGCTTTCCCCGCCTGACCCGCGCCCTGGCGCTGACCGCCCTTCTGGCCGCGGGCCCCGCTCTGGCCCAGACCCCGGCCCCGTCGACCCCGACGACGCGGCCGGCGCCGACCACGACGGCTCCCGCGGCGCCGGTCGCCCCCAAGGCGCCGGAAGTTCCGAAGGCCGCCCCCGCCGCGCAGCCGGCGCAAGCCGGCAAGCCCGCCCTCATCGACCTCAACAGCGCGAGCAAGCAGGAACTCGAGACCCTGAAGGGCATCGGGGCGGCGCGCTCGGAGGCGATCATCAAGGGCCGGCCCTATCGCGGCAAGGACGAACTCCTGTCGAAGAAGATCGTCCCGTCGAACGTCTACGACGACATCAAGGACAAAGTGATCGCCCGCCAGAAGTCCTGACGGCGGGCATCCTCGCCGGCCGATCCTTGCCGACCATGGGGAGGGGTGCTAGGCGCCGGGGCAGCCCTTCGCTTCCCCGGACGCCCTTTCCCATGCCCCACCGCCTGCACCGCGGCGACCTGCCCGACGATTACGTGCCGGGCCCGGCCATCGCGGTCGATACCGAGACCCTCGGCCTCCAGCCCCACCGCGACCGGCTCTGCGTGGTGCAGATCTCCCGCGGCGACGGCGAGGCCGACGTGGTGCAGATCCCCAAGGTCGGCCCCGAGCCGGTGGTGCTCAAGCGGGTCATGGCCGATCCGGCGGTCACCAAGATCTTTCATTACGCCCGCTTCGACCTCGCGGTGCTCTACCACCGCCTCGGCGTGATGCCGGGGCCGGTCTACTGCACCAAGATCGCCTCGCGGCTCGCCCGCACCTATACCGACCGGCACGGCCTGAAGGACCTGGTGCGCGAGCTGATCGGCGTCGACCTGTCGAAGCAGCAGCAATCCTCGGATTGGGGCGCCGACACCCTGACCCAGGCGCAGATCGACTATGCGGCCTCCGACGTGCTCCACCTCCACGCCCTGCGCGACCGGCTCGACATGATGCTGGCCCGCGAGGACCGGACCGCGATCGCCCAGGCCTGCTTCGACTTCCTGCCGACCCGCGCCCGCCTCGACCTGCTCGAATGGGACGAGACCGACATCTTCGCCCATAGCTGAGCCTCGACCGGGCGAGACGAAGCGTTGCCGTTCTGGTAACCTGCCGGCCATAACTTCGACACCGGGCCGGAGCATGGGGGCCGACGTCCCACGCATTCCGCGCCGGACCTCGGTACGATGCAGGCGGTCACGACCTTGCTGCAAGCTTCCCCGTTCGAGACGGTTTCCCAGGGCCTCGATCCCCGGCGCCTGCGCGCCCATGTGCGGGCGCGTCGGCACAGCGCCCAGGTGCGCTGGCTGCGGCGCGCGATTCCCCTCGGGGCGGGGGCGGCGGGGCTCGCCCTCGTGGTCGGCACCTGGCTCAACCCCTTCGCCGATCTCGGCGTCTCGGTCAGCCTCGGCGGGATCGGCGTCTCGGGCTCGAAGGTGACGATGGAGAGCCCGCGGCTCTCGGGCTACCGCTCGAAGGACAACCGGCCCTACGTCGTCACCGCGAAGGCTGCGCTCCAGGACGTGCGCAAGCCCTTCGTGATCGAATTGCAGAGCATGCTGGGGCGCCTCACCACCGACGAATCGGGGGGGCTCGCCCATATCGAGGCGACGGCCGGCATCTTCGACACCCAGAAGGAAGCGCTGGACCTGAGCCAGCACATCCGCCTCTGGACCGACAAGGGCCAGGAGGCGCGGTTGACCTCGGCCCATGTCGACTTCAAGGCCGGCACGATGTCCTCGCGCGAGGCGGTTACCGTCACGATGCCGACCGGCTCGATCAAGGCCGACGGCCTCGACGTGACCGAGAACGGCAAGACCATCTCGTTCGTCGGCAACGTCAAGGCGGTCTTCAACCACGCCCCTTCGCCAGAATCCTCGGAGCAGGATCCGCCGCTGCGGACCTCCGAGGCCCAGATCAAGGACGAGTAGCCCGTGCGTCCCCGTCTCCCGGCCCTCGCGGCGCTCCTCACCCTCGCGGTCGTCGCCCTCCCGTCGGCCTCGCGGTCCGAGACGCCCGCGCCCGCGCCCAAGAAGAAGGAGGCCGGCTCGGGCTTCGGCGCCTTCAGCAGCGGCGGCGGCAAGGAGCCGATCAAGATCGACGCCGACCGGCTCGACGTGTTCGACCGCGAGAATAAGGCTGTCTTCGCCGGCAACGTCGTGGCGGTGCAGGGCGAGAGCACGATCCGCTGCTCCAGCATGACCGTGCATTACCAGCGCAAGGAGAAGGAGCCGAAGGGCAAGGGGGCCGAGGCCAAGGGGGGCGAGGTGAAGCCCGACGCGAAGGCGTCCATCGCCCAGCCGGTGGAGGCCAAACCGGTCGAGAAGGCCGTGAAGGTCGAGGCGAAGCCCGAGCCCAAGGTCGAGAAGGCCGAAAAATCCTCCGACCCGACCGACGGCAGCGCGATCCGCCAGGTGGTCTGCGCCGGCCCGGTCACGGTGGTGTCGAAGGATCAGGTGGCGAGCGGCGACAACGCGGTGTTCGACCGGGTGGCGAATCGGGTCGTGCTGACCGGCAACGTGGTGCTGAGCCAGTGCCAGAACGTCACCCGTGGCTCGCGCCTCGTCTACGACATGAATACCGGCCGGGCGAACATGGACCCGGTCGCCGGCGGGCGCGTCTCGGCAATGTTCGTGCCGGGCGGCAAGGATGACGGCGCCAAGGGCAAGCAGGCGGGCTGTGCGCAGCCGCCGGGACAGGCGGGGAAGGCGGCGCCGAAGCCGCGGGGGTAGGTGGAGGCGTGTGGAAGAACTATTCACCACAGGCCCGGTATGGTTTGGATCTATCTGACTTGATCTGCTGCGGGATTGATTGTGGAGGAGGGTCAGCTGCGCAGATGTAATGTGTTAAATCTGATATTTTCTGGATTTCGATTGCTGATAAATATGGGCATATAGTAACCTCTTGGCGCGATAGAAAAATATTATATTGTCTCGCGTTTTGTGATATTTTGCCTCTGATTTATCTAATTTGAAGCTACCCCATATAGCAAGCCCCATTGAGATTGGCATCCGCAGGGGGTGCCATATTGGACAGGAAGTCCCATCCCGCATCGGCCGTAAGGAGTGCTGCAAATGTTGGTAGATTGTCCAGAATATGGACTATATTGCCCCTGCTGAAAGCGATTGTTGTGCCAGGCAACAAAGTTGTTTGCTCTAGAATTTGCCTCATTCTCAACGCCGCTACTGTCTTTGACATAGCGCTTTGAAAAATCAATCAAGCCCCATCTGCGGTACTGTTCAACATGCCCGAGTTCGTGTGCCCAGAGCGCTATATCTCCAAAAGCTTGATTTGCATTTTTAAACATGATCACATCAACAAGGGTTATGGCTATGGCATCGCCGTAACGAAAAGCATTTGACGCGAGAAGTAAATCATTTCCAAGTCCAACCCTAAATCTCACGGTATTGATAATATCATCGGGAAAAAATCCCGACAAAGCATTTCTGATATTCGGTGGAATTGGACTGACGCCGGCACTTATCGCATCATTCCGCGATGCTTGGATAAGGCCGGCAAGGGTAGGACCTGCAGTTTCGCCAAGCAACTCGCCGGTGCCATGCCTAACGACACCTGATATGCCTTCTTCTAAATGTTTATATGGCGGGACTGCCTGTTTGATTTGATCATGGCCTCTATCTATGGCTCGCCCAACACCACCTAAGCCGACGCGGTCGCCGAACCACGTAGCCAATCCTTGAGCGGAGGTGTAGTTGGCCGATAGCAGAAAAAGACAAGTGGATGCGGCAAAACGAGAGCGCATGGCCCCGTCCTCCTTCGTTGTGAACTGAAAGCTGGCATGCAACTTAGCAATTTTCAATAGGCTTCGTGACTTGACTTTACCGCTTCGATTGCGGCGGTATGCGCGCGTTCCAAAGCGCGTCTACCGTTCGCGGCATGCGAAACGTCCGGTGTGGATGTCTAGTTGGCTCCGGCCGCAAATAGCCTCTATGCTAGCCTAGACAGGGCGGGGCGGATCAAGGTTTACTGCGCCAAGATTTTTAATCGGAGCGTAAAATGTCTGAAAACCCCAGCATTCGAACAGATCAGAACAAAACAGCAGATTTCCAAGTAAGATCGCAAAATATCTCTCATATCATAAGTATTTTTGCATTAATTATTTCAGTCGCTTCGACTCTCCTAGCAGGACTTTCGATTTATCTGTCGCAAAACAAAGAAATTAACGTAGATATCAGGAATTCAACGAGGGACTGGCAAAAAGGTGCAATATTTTCTACTCTTCTAAATTCTCAGAAGCCAATGTCTATAGAAGACATCGAAGCGAAATACCGGAATATTGCGAATGCTTATAGAGATCAATTCAGGCTCGTAGATAAAAATTATTCAAGGGAAGAGATATACGGCGTTCTTTTAGAGCTTATGAATGGAAGTGCAATAAAGTTACGCGATAACAAATATTTTGCTGTGCGCGCGGATGATGATAATTTGCAAGACAGACGTATAGCATTTGATATGCTAGAGTTTGTGCTTAGAAACGAGTATAAGTATCAGTATGACGAATTTGCATCTCAATTTGCGAACTGGTATTATAATAACAAAGGTGATCCTTTGACAAAAGAAAGGGCACTTGGCATTCTTGCTATCGCGTTCCAGAGCAACCTGCTCGGCCTGCGTGTTCAGCAGGGATTTCGAGTTGACTGTGCAGTGGTTGGTGAGATCCCCCCACTTTATGTAACTAGCAACTTCGCAATCCGTACAGGCGCTCCTGCCGTCCTGCCGTTGCCGTCCGCCCTTCCACCTTGTCCGGCTAAGCCATGAGACTATGGCAGTGACTCACTCGGTGCTGTATCACAAGATTTGGCATCAACGTCTGGCATCGGAAATATTATTCTAAAGCAGTGCAATGCGTCATTCAAATGCGACAAGCTAATCAAGTTCGGGTGCAGATGTCCAATATCTCGGAGCTTTCCCTGCTGCATACGGAATGAAACTGCGCCCCAAACCGTAATATCCTTGTAAATCTGGCGGCCCAGCGATCACCTCGCCGGGCCGCCCCATTCCAATTACGCCGAAACCAACGGCGTCCCCGCCTCCGCCGTACTATCCGCCTCGACCTTCACCCCCTCGCTCCCCTGCGCCTCGACCACCGCCGCCGCCGTGATGTTGACGATGCCCCGCGCCGTCACCGACGGGGTCAGGATGTGGGCGGGCTGCGCCGGGCCAAGGAGCAGCGGCCCCACCGGCAGCGCGTCGGCGAGCATCTTGGAGAACTGGAACGCGATGTTGGCCGCGTCCAGGTTCGGCATGATCAGCACGTTGGCCTCGCCCTTGAGGCGCGAGCCCGGCAGCACCTTGTCGCGGATCGCCTGGGACAGGGCGGTGTCGGCCGCCATCTCGCCGTCGACCTCGAGGTCGGGCGCGCGCTCGCGCAGCAACGTGAGGGCCTGGCGCATCTTGCGGGACGAGGCCGTGTCGAACGAGCCGAAATCGGCGTGGCTGACCAGCGCGATCTTCGGCGACAGGCCGAAGCGGCGGGCGGTGTCGCCGCAGGCGATGGCGACGTCGGCGATCTCCTCGGCGCTCGGATCGGGCCGCACATGGGTGTCGGCGATGAAGTAGGCGCCCTTCGAGGTGACGATGAGGCTCAGCGCCGCGAAGTCCCGCGCACCGGGCGCGAGCCCGATGATGTCGCGGATCACCCGCAGCTTGCTCTCGAAGCGCCCTTCCAGGCCGCAGATCAGCGCGTCGGCCTCGCCGCGGCGGACAGCCAGCGCGCCGATCACCGCATTGTTGGTGCGGACCAGCGTCCGGGCGGCGTCGGGCGTGATGCCGCGGCGGCCGGCCAGATCCATGTAGGTCTGGACGTAGGCGCGGTAGCGCGGATCGTCGTCCGGGTTGATCAGCTCGAACTCGCGGCCCGGCTGGATCGCGAGGCCGAAGCGCTTCAGGCGGGTCTCGATCACGCTCGGACGGCCGATCAGGATGGGCTTGGCCAAGCCCTCCTCGACGATCGCCTGGACGGCGCGCAGCACCCGCTCGTCCTCGCCCTCGGCGTAGACGACCCGGCGCGGGTCCTCCTTGGCCTTGGTGAAGACCGGCTTCATGATGAAGCCGGAGCGATGCACGAACCGGTCGAGGGATTCGGCATAGGCCTGCACGTCCGGCAGCGGACGCTTGGCGACGCCGGACTCCATCGCCGCCTGCGCGACGGCGGGCGCGATGCGCAGGATCAGGCGCGGGTCGAACGGGCTCGGGATCAGGGAGTGCGGGCCGAAGGGCCGCGCCTCGCCGCCATAGGCGCGGGCGACCACGTCGGACGGGGTCTCGCGGGCGAGCCCGGCGATCGCCTTGACGGCCGCCGCCTTCATCTCCTCGTTGATCGTGGTCGCCCCGACATCGAGCGCGCCCCGGAAGATGTAGGGGAAGCACAGGACGTTGTTGACCTGGTTCGGGAAGTCCGACCGTCCGGTGCAGATCATCGCGTCCGGCCGCTTCTCCTCGGCGAGGTTCGGCATGATCTCCGGATAGGGGTTGGCGAGCGCCATGATCAGCGGCTTCTCGGCCATCCGCTCCAGCATCTCGGGCTTGAGCACGCCGCCGGCCGAGAGGCCCAGGAACACGTCGGCGCCCGGGATGATCTCGGCGAGCGTCCGGGCCTGGGTGTCCTGCGCGTAGACCGACTTCCAGCGGTCCATGAGCTTTTCACGGCCCTTGAAGACGACGCCCTCGAGGTCGGTGACGAAGATGTTCTCGCGGCGTGCGCCGAGCGAGACGAGCTGGTTGAGGCAGGCGAGCGCAGCCGCCCCCGCGCCTGAAGTGACGATCTTGACGTCGGCGATGTTCTTGCCGGCGAATTCGAGGCCGTTGAGGACGGCGGCCGCCACGATGATCGCGGTGCCGTGCTGGTCGTCGTGGAAGACCGGGATGTTCATCCGGGCCCGGCAGCGCTCCTCGACCTCGAAGCACTCCGGCGCCTTGATGTCCTCGAGGTTGATGCCGCCGAAGGTCGGCTCCAGGGCCGCCACCACGTCGACGAGCTTGTCGACGTTCTTCTCGTCGAGCTCGATGTCGAAGACGTCGATGCCGGCGAATTTCTTGAACAGGACCGCCTTGCCCTCCATCACGGGCTTGGAGGCGAGCGGGCCGATATCGCCGAGGCCCAGCACCGCGGTGCCGTTCGAGACCACCGCGACGAGGTTCTGGCGTGCGGTGAGGCTCGCGGCCTCCTCCGGATCGGCGACGATCGCCTCGCAGGCGGCGGCCACGCCCGGGGAATAGGCGAGCGCGAGGTCGCGCTGGTTGCCGAGCGGCTTCGTCGGCTGGATCTCCAGCTTCCCGGGTCTCGGATTGCGGTGATAGAACAGCGCGCCGCTCTTCAGATCGTCCGAAATGTTGCTGCTCACCGCGCTGTCTCCCCGGGTCGCCCGAAAAGTCGGGCTTGCCATCCTGCCCGCGACTCATGCCGGAGTGCGCGGGTGATGGGTTTCCTGCACCGCCTGCGGCAGGGGCGCAACCCTCACAACGAGACCCGCCTGCATCTCGCCAAGCTTACCGCCCGCTACGGCTTCCGGATCGGCCCGTACTCCTACGGCAGGCCGAAAATCCGCTTCCCGGAATCCGGCGCCCGACTGTCGATCGGCCCCTATTGCTCGATCGCCGACAAGGTCGAGATCCTGCTCGGCGGCAACCACCGCACCGACTGGGTCTCGACCTATCCGTTCGCGGCGATGACGGGATTGTGGCCGGACCTCGACGCGCCGGACGACTACCACGCCTCGCGGGGCGACGTGGCGATCGGTGCCGATGTCTGGCTCGGATCGGGCTGCCTGATCCTGTCGGGGGTCACGATCGGCCCCGGCGCCGTGGTGGCGGCCCGCGCCGTCGTCACCCGGGACGTGCCGGCCTACGCGATCGTCGCCGGCAACCCGGCCCGGGTGATCCGCCACCGCTTCCCGCCTGAGATCGTGGCGGCCTTGGTCGATACCGCCTGGTGGGACCTGCCGCCGGAGCGGGTGCGGGCCCTGGTGCCGCTCATCCAGAGCGGCGATGCCGATTCCCTGGTGCGGGCTGTGAGGGGAGGGGAGCCGGCGCCACCAGGGTGACCGCCACGAGGGTGCCGTGGAGCCGCGCCGCCTCGGAGGATCGGCAGGCCGTCACAGCCCCCGCATCTGCCGCTCCACGAAGGCCTGCATGCTGCCAGCGTGCTCGGCCACGCGCTCGTTCACGCACATCTGCACGGTGGTGCCGTAATACAGCATCCCGAGGCTCTTCTGCTTCTGGCACTCGTAGACCGGTTGGGCATAGAGGCCGCCGATGAACAGGACCGGCAGGGCCAGCACCTTGGCGAGGGTCACGAGGCCGCCGAGGAGGCGGCTGCGCGACGGCGCGGGAGTCGGCGCCCAGACGATCTCGATGGTGCGCCCGTCATGAGGGTGGACGTCATGAGGGCGGACGTCATGGCTGCGGTCATCGCGAATGCGCACGTCGTGGCGGACGGCAGACCGGGGCGCCGCTTCGCGTTGCGGCGTGGCCCGATCGGACAGGCTCCCGGGCGCGAACGGGCGAGCCCCCCCGTCACGGCTCTCGGTGACCATCCGGCGAAAATCGGCGTTCGTCAGAGCCATGGCTGCCACCCTTCCTGGAGGATCCCGCAATGGGGCGCGACGGCCCCGGTCAGGGGTCTCCTTGCGTCAGGCGTGCCAGTGGAAACCAATCGGAAACCATGCCCCGGCGGCACATTTCGCCGGGTCGAAGCCCGTCAGGTGGTACCGGGCCCGTCCCGCTCGTAGGGTGGTTGTACCAGGACGGGGCAGGTCGCTCAGCACGCCTCCCCACCCGCGAGACGCTTCTCGTAGCGCCAGGCGGTGGTGCCGTCCTCGTAATAGTCCGGCACGGTCTCGAAGCGGCGATAGCCGCTGCGCTCGTAGAGGCGGATGCCGGCGCCGTTATCCTCGCGGACCTCCAGGCGCAAGGCCTCGCAGCCCCGGGCCAGGGCCTCGGCCTCGGCAGCCTGGAGCAGCACCCGGCCGAGCCCCGTGCCGGCCCGGCTCGGCGCCACCGCGATCGAGGACAGGCGGGCGCGACCGCTGCCGCGGCGGCGCTCGATCGTGGCGGCGCCGACCAGCACCGCCTCGTCGAGGGCGACCAGCAGCGAGATCGACGGCGACCCGATGGCGTGGCGGATCGCCCGGCGCTCGGCCCGGTCGGTGGCGAAGGCCGCGGCTTCGAGCGCCATCAGGGCGTCGAGGTCGTCCCGGATCGCCGGCCGGATCGTGACGACCGGTGCAGGGGAGGGGTGGCCGCTCACGCGGCCGTCCACGGATAGGTCCAGGTCTCGGTCAGGGTCTGGCCGCGGGCGCGCAGGAAGGCGCGCAGCTCGGTCGATTGCCCGGGCTGGTCGAGCCGCACGTCGATCGCGGCGCGAAAGCCCCGCACGTGGAGGTTGGGCACCAGGGAGACCGCCAGGATCTTGCCCTGCGTCGTCGAGGGCACGATCTCGACCGCCATCGGGTCGGTGAGCCAGTAGCCGAGGTCGCCGCCCGAGAAGTCGACGAGGAAGCGCCGGGTGCGCGGCTCGCTGGCGTCCATCGTGCCGCCGCTCGCCGTGGTGCGGGCGACGTAGGTGTTCACGACGCGCCCGCCGGGATGCAGGTCGTCGGTCTCGGCGAGCGCGCGGATCTTGTAGGACAGCTCCACCGCCTCGCCGGCCTTGTAGGGCTGCTTGGGCTGCCAGGAGGCCACGATGTTGTCGTGGGTCTCGTTCTGCGTCGGCAGCTCGACGAGGCGCACCGTGCCCTCGCCCCACTCGCCCTGCGGCTCGACCCAGTAGCCCGGGCGGCGGTGATAGAACGCCTCGAGGTCCTGGTAATCCTCGAACACCCGGTCGCGCTGCATCAGCCCGAAGCCCTTCGGGTTGCGGTCCTCGAAGGCCGAGATGCAGCGCTCCTTCGGGTTGCGCAACGGCCGCCAGATCCACTCGCCGCCGCCCGACTGCATCAGTAATCCGTCGGAATCGTGCAGCTCGGGGCGGTAATCGTCCGAGTGGTGGCGGTCGTTCTCGCCGATGAAGAACATCGAGGTCAGGGGCGCGATCCCGACCGTGGCGAGGTCCCGGCGCGGAACCAGCGTGCAGCGCACGTCGACCACGGTCTCGTCGCCGGGATAGACCAGGAACTGGAACGCGCCGGTGCAGGACGGCCCGTCGAGGAGGGCGTAGATCACCGCCCGGTCGGCGCCCTTCGGCGGCATCTCGATCCAGAACTCGCGGAAGACCGGGAATTCCTCCGGCCCGCCGACGCCCTCGACGTTGACGGCTAAGCCCCGGGCCGAGAGCCCGTAGAGCTGGTCGCGGCCGAGGAAGCGGTAGTAGCTGGCGCCGAGGAACGAGATCAGCTCGTCGAGCACGCCCGGCTTGTTGAGCGGGTAGTGCAGCCGGAAGCCCGCGAAGCCCAGGGTGACCGGCAGCGGCTTGTCGATGGTGGTGCGGCCGTAATCGAACAGGGCCGGCTGGTAGGGGATCGGCGTCGGCACGCCGTCGCGCACCACGTTCACGGTCACCGGCCTCGTATAGAGGAAGCCGGGATGGAACAGCTGGAGCCGGAACGGCCCGTCCAGGTCGCCGAGCAAGGCCTTGTCCGGCCGGAAGCGGATGTCGCGCCAGGCATCGTAGTCGAGGGAGGCCAGCGGCGCCGGCAGCGGCGCCACGGTGGCCTCGAACGGCGCCCCGGCCAGCGCCTTCGCCCGGCGGACCACCTCGTCGAAGCGGAAGCGCGGCGGGCCGGACGGCGCCGGGGCGGGCTCCGGCGGCGGCAGGGCGCTCGGGCCGGGCTGGGTCGGCCCGACCTGGGCTGTGGCCGCCCCGGTCAGGGCGGCGGAGGAGAGCAGGCCGGCGATGAGCGCGCGGCGCGAGGGTGCGATGGTCATGGTGTCCCGGAGAATAAGGCGCTCCGGCTGAACGGGCGCCTCGTGCGTCGTCGGGTTGAATGGCCCGTCCGGCGTCACTTGAGAAGGCCCCGCCATGTGACGGTGTCGTCATGTTTCGGATCCGAGCCTGTCGCGCGCTGTATCTCCCGCGCCACGCTGGGGAATTCCGCCGGAAATCGGGAGATCGGGGCTTGCGGCCGGGGGGCATGGCCCGTATCTACCGCCTTGCCCAATTTCGCACGTGCCTGTGGCCGCGTGCCGGTTGGTGGGCATCCGGACAAGAGGCCGGACAGCCGCCAGGGGTCTTAAAGGATCGATGGCCGGGAAGGGTGGATCCCTCCGGCCGGCATCCAGGTGGAAACACCGGACCCCGACAACAACCGGCAGCCGGAGGCAAAACCGGCGAACCCCGCTCTCCACGGGGGACGCAGCTTAAAGCAACGACGAACGGGCTTTTTTGGTCTCGTCGGCCCTCCAAAGGCCGACACCGAAGAGGCTTGTTTCTCCTTGCCCCGAGTGCGGATCGGGTTTCCCCGTTCCAAGCAAAGGCAGCTTCCGGGTGCTCTGCGCCCGCGTCGCACGGCGTGTCTCCACAGCACGTCCGCGCCGCGCCGCATCGCCCCCTGACGCCGGACGGCCGACGCGCGCCGTCTTGATCTCGACTTCGGGTTCCCGCGGGAGCCCTCTCGAACCTTTGGTGGGGCTGATCATGACCGATCGCATCCGCGATTTCCTGCGCGTGCGCCGCGAGCTCGGCCGGGACGAGGGTCCCGTGATGGTGCTCGACCTCGACGTCGTGCGCGACAACTACACCGCCTTCGCCCGCGCCCTGCCGGACACGCGCGTCTTCTACGCCGTCAAGGCGAACCCGGCCCCCGAGGTGCTGCGGGCGCTCGCCGAGATGGGCTCCTGCTTCGACACCGCCTCGGTGGTCGAGATCCAGATGGCGCTTTCCGCCGGTGCCACCGCCGACCGCGTGTCGTTCGGCAACACCATCAAGAAGGAGCGCTGCATCGCCCGGGCGCTTCAGCTCGGCGTGCGGCTCTTCGCCGTCGACTGCCAGGCCGAGATCGACAAGATCGCCCGCGCCGCCGACGCGGTCAAGGTCGCCCGCGAGGACGTGCAGGTGTTCTGCCGCATCCTGTGCGACGGCGCCGGGGCCGAGTGGCCGCTCTCGCGCAAGTTCGGCTGCGTGCCGGAGATGGCGGTGGACGTGCTCGAGCACGGCACCCGGGCGGGCCTCAACGCCTACGGCGTGTCGTTCCATGTCGGCTCGCAGCAGGGCAACACGGAAGCCTGGGACGGGGCGCTCGCCTCGGCCGCGGCGATCTTCCGCGAATGCGCCCATCGCAGCATCCATCTCTCGATGGTCAACCTCGGCGGCGGCTTCCCGACCAAGTACCTCAAGGCGGTGCCGGGCGTGGAATCCTACGGCGACGCGATCTTCCGGGCGCTGACCAAGCATTTCGGCAACCAGCTGCCGGAGACGATCATCGAGCCGGGCCGCGGCATGGTCGGCAATGCCGGCGTGATCGAGGCCGAGGTGGTGCTGGTCTCGCAGAAGTCCGACGCGGCCGACGAGGTGCGCTGGGTCTATCTCGACATCGGCAAGTTCGGCGGCCTCGCCGAGACGATGGACGAGTCGATCCGCTACCGCATCGTCACCGAGCACGACGAGGACCGCACGATCCCCTGCGTGCTCGCCGGCCCGACCTGCGACTCGGCCGACGTGCTCTACGAGAAGACCCCGTACCCGCTGCCGATCTCGCTGGCGATCGGCGACAAGGTGCTGATCGAGGGCGCGGGCGCCTACACCACCACCTATGCGGCGGTGGCGTTCAACGGCTTCCCGCCGCTCCAGTCCTACGTGATCTGAGGGTTCGGCGCCGCGAGGCGCCGGTCCTTCGGAACGAAGCGCCGGGTCGGCCGTTCTCACGGGCCCCGGCGCTTTCGCGCCTTTTCCAGCCACCGAACAAGTCCCGGACGGCCCGCCGCGTGCGGCAGGTGCGAGGGCTGTCCTTTGCCCGCTTTCTGTGAGTATCGGGAGGGTACGGCCGTGATCCAGATCCGCGACGAGCGCGCCACCGATGTCGCCGCCCGCGAGCACCTGCTCGATGCCTGCTTCGGCGAGGCCCGCTTCACCAAGACCTGCGAGCGCCTGCGCGAAGGCCGCCTTCCGGCCGACGGCCTTGCCCTCGTCGTCGAGATGGACGGCCGTCTGGTCGCCACCGTGCGGCTGTGGCACGTCGATGCCGGCGGTATCCCCGCCCTGATGCTCGGCCCGATCGCCGTCGATCCGGCCCTGCACGGGCTCGGCCTCGGCAACAGGCTGATGCGCGAGGCGCTGGCCCGCGCGGCCTCGCTCGGCCACCGGGCGGTGATCCTGGTCGGGGACGCGCCCTACTACGCCCGCTTCGGCTTCACCCACGAGCGGGTCGGGACCTTGAGCCTGCCGGGGCCCTACGCGCCGGAGCGGTTCCTCGCCCTCGACCTCGCGCCGGGGGCGCTCGACGGCGCGACCGGCATGGTTCGGGCGACCGGGCGGATGGAGCAGAGCGCGCTGCCGGCGGAGACGTACCGCGTCGCCGCCTGACCGGCGCCAATCGAGGCCGGGGCTGCCCGGCCTTGCGGCAAGCTGGGGGGAGGGCTGTCGCATCGCAGGTGGATAGTCTTCCCATCGACGAGACCCACCTCTCGGAGCCTGCCCAAGTGATCCGACCCAACTGACATCCTCAACGTCATCCCGGGGCCGCGAAAGCGGAACCCGGGATCCGTAACCGCTGACGATGCCGGACAAGACGGGAACGCTATCCGCTTCTTCCGAATCTTCGGCGGCTATGGATCCCGGGTCCTCGTCTTCGACGAACCCTGGGATCAGGTTGAGAGCGATCGGATAAGAGTGCGGCAATCTCTCAGTGCCGGTTCGGGTGGATTTATCTTCCGAAAAAGCGAGAAGGACTGCGGACTCTCCCAACCACCCACCTTATCCTGAGGTGTTAGTCGATCGAAGATCGACTGACCTCGAAGGAGGACTCCAGCTGCCGCGGCGATCCCCGGAGCCCTGCTTCGAGGCCCCCTTCTGTCGCACATCAGGATGAGGTAAGTGGATGAGATAACCGCACGATTCCCAAGTATATGTTTCCCAAGTATATGTTGGAAAAATTTTCAAACGAACTCTCAGAAAGTTCGCTTGCCTTCCTCGACACTGTTGTCACCCTCCTCGTCATTCCGGGGCCGCGTAGCGGAGCCCGGAATCCAGACACTCAGGTGATCCAGAAGAAAGCGGAACGATCTCCGCTCGATCCTGACCCATCCGAGGTTCTGGATTCCGGGCTCCGCTTTCGCGGCCCCGGAATGACCCGGTGGATTTGAGATTGCGAGAGATCGAGCAACCTGATCTCACACGGGGAGGGGGAAATCCCTCCACCTCGTCGTCGTCCATCATCGGGCAGCCCCGGCCCCCGGCTCACGCCGACCGGCGCAGCGAATAGGTCGGTATCGGCACCTCGGCCGGAACCCGGTCCTGGGCCACGATCACCTCCGGCACGCCGGCGGCCTCGGCGGTGTCGAACAGGCCGACGAGGCGCGGGTCGTCGGCTTCGGCGTTCGAGGCGATCACCACCGCGTCCATCCAGGCCGAGACCGCGCTCACCAGCGGCCGGGTCTCGGCGGAGAAGCCGTCGCCGAGGCAGGCGATCACCCAATCATAGGCCTCGCCGAGGGCGTCGAAGGTGAGCCCGAGGGCGTCGCGTCCGGCGACAAGAGCCTCGGCCCCGCCGCGGCCGCGCTCGATCAGGTTCAGGCGCGGGCCCTCGTCGGGCTGGATCACGGTGGTGAAGTCGGCGCGGCCGGCGACGAGGTCGGCGAGGCCCGGGCGGTCCTCCCGCGGGCTGTCGAGGCGCACCAGGAGGGCGCGGCCGTGCAGGGCGGCGGCGCGGCCGAGGCTGCGGGCGAGCCCGTCGAGGTCGGTCTCGTCGCCGGCGCCGATGAGGAGCACCCGCCGGCCGCCCCCCGCCGTCTCGATCGCGTCGAGCCGCGCCACCAGGATGTCGAGGTCGTAGCGGGCCTCGAAGGGCAGCAGGGCGGGCGGAACGGGAGCGGCCGGGAGCGGCGCCGGAGCCGGTGCGACGACCGGGACCGTTGCGGCAATCGGAGCCGGATCGGCAGGCAGAACCGTCGCGGCGAGGGCCGGCTCTGCGGCCGGGAGCGGCGCGGCCGGTGTCGCGGCGATGGGGGCGGCGTGCGCCGTCGCGAGGGGCGCCGGCTCGACGGGCGGCGTGAAAGCCGGGGACGCCGCCGGCACGGCAGCCGCGACCGGATCGACGCTCGGGCGCAGATCGGCTTCGAGGCCGGTTGCGGGCGTCGCGGACACGTCCGGCTCCGCCATGCGGGCGGCGGAGGCCGCCGCGGGCATGACCGGAGCGGGCATGACAGGGGCAGGGAAAGGCGCCGCCGCGACGGGGGCCTCCGGCACCGGTTCGGTCTCCGGCCGGCGCACGGGTGGACGGCCGCGGCCGCGGCCCGGCGGATCGCCGGAGAGCAGCGCCTTGGCGACGATGGCGCCGATGGCGAACAGGAAGGCGATCACCGTGGCGAACAGGACGATCGGCAGTTTCTTGGGGAAGGACGGCAGGTCGGGCACCACCGCGCGGGAGACCACGCGGGCATCGGCCGGCGCGGCGCTCGCCGCGTCGCGGGCCGCCGCCTCGCGGAAGCGGCCGAGATAGGATTCGAGCTGTTCGCGCTGGGCCTTCGCCTCGCGCTCGAGCGCGCGCAATTCGACCTCGTCGCCATTCGCCTTGGCGACGATGCCGCGCTGGGCATCCACCGCCGCCTGCAGGCTCTCGACCCGGCTGCCGGCGATGCGGGCATCGTTCTCGAGGGTGCGCACCGCCCGGTCGGCGGCGGCGCGGATCTGGGTCTCCAGGCCCTCGAGCTGGGCGCGCAGCTCCTTCATCCGCGGATGCTGGGGCAGCAGGGTCCGGGCCTCCAGCGCCAGCTGCGCCTTGAGGCCGATGCGCTGCTCGACCAGGCGACGGATCAGCTCGTTGTTGGCGACGTCGGGGATCTCGAAGCCGCGACCGTCCTTCAGCATCTCGCGGATCAGCTTGGCCTTGGCGCCGGAATCGGCCTGGGCGGCGCGGGCCTGGGTCAGCTGGGTCGAGAGTTCGGCGAGCTGCTGGGCGGCGAGCGGCTGGTTGGCGGTGCCGCCGCTGCCGATCAGCCCGTTGCGGGCCCGGAACGCCTCGACCTTGCCCTCGGCCTCCGCGACGCGGCTGCGCAGGTTCTCGATATTCGTGCCGAGCCAGGTCGAGGCGTAGCGGGCGGTGTCGACCTTCACGGCGGCGAGCGAGGACAGGTACAGGTCCGAGATGGTGTTGGCGGCCTTCGCGGCCAGTTCCGGATCCTTTGAGCGGAACTCGATCGTCAGGATGCGCGACTTGCCGGCGGGGTAGACCAGCAACCGCTCGAAGTATTTTTCCAGCACCCGGTCGACCGGCTCGCGGTCGAGGGGATTCTGGGCGAGGCCGAGCATCACCAGCATCTGCTGCAGGCCGCCGACGCCCTTGACCATCGGGTCGAATTCGGGATTGCCGACGAGGCCGAGGCTCTTGATCGCCTCGCGGGCGATGTCGCGCGACATCACCACCTGGACCTGGCTCGCCACCGCCTGCTCGTCGATCGGCAGGGGCATCTCGCCCCGGTCCTGCTGCAGCCGCGTCAGCGCGCTGTCGCGGCTCTCGAGCAGGAGCTTGGCCTCCGCGGTGTAGCGCGGCGTCACCACCTGGACGAAGGCGACCGAGAGGCCGAAGGCCGCGACGGTCGGCAGCAGGATGACGAGCCAGCGCCGCCGCAGCAGGCGGCCGACATCGCTGAGGGTCAGGCCGTCCTCGGGGTCGCGTTCCCGGTCGGGGCTGGCGACCGTCCTCGCGCTTCTCGGCTCCTCGGAGCCGGAGTCTTTGGGACCCTTGCGGGCCCGGCCGGCGAGGCGGTCGGGCAGCCGGGCCTGCGACCGCTCGGCGAAGGGGAAGACGCGGGGCATTGCGGACCGTCGATGAGGAGGCGGGGATTGGCCCGGACCGGGCCTTGCCGTCAGCAGACGCGATTAAGGTTGCCGCGCGGTTAAGACCGGATTCCTCTTGCGCCGTCCCGATCGCGGTCCGGGTGAGACTTCATTAACCACGACACCCTAGGCCTGGGGACAACATCTCCGACACGACTTGGACTGGCCGGAAGCGATGAACCGACGCGCCCTTCTCACAGGCTTGGCGACCACGCTCGCGCTCGGCGGCTGCCTGCGGCCCGAGTACCGCACCGCGCTCCTCGACGAGACCGGCACCGGCGGGATCGGCGCGTCGTACTCGCTCGCCTCCGGCGACCGGCTGCGGGTGATCGTGTTCGGCCAGGACAACCTCTCGAACATCTACGCGGTGGACGGGGCCGGGCGCATCGCCATGCCGCTGATCGGCCCGATCAAGGTCGCCGGCGGCTCGACCGCCCAGGCCGCCCGCGCCATCGAGGCGCGCCTGCGCGACGGCTTCGTGCGCGAGCCCCACGTCACGGTCGAGGTCGAGGTCTACCGGCCGTTCTTCATCCTGGGCGAGGTCACCACCTCGGGCCAGTATCCCTTCGTGAGCGGCATGACGGTCGAGACCGCGGTGGCGATCGCGGCGGGCTTCGGCCCCCGCGCCGCCCGCGACTACGCCGTGCTCACCCGCGAGGGACCGACCGGCCTCGTCTCCGGCATCGTCCCGATGACCTATCCGGTCCGCCCCGGCGACACGATCGTGGTCAAGGAGCGGTGGTTCTGACCGCATTGCGCAAACCCTTCGACTTGCGCTGACCGTCGATTAACCACGCCCTCATCCATCGCTCTCCGGACTGGACTTCCCTCCCGCCGCTTAACCGCCCGGCCACGGCCTTGGGGCGAGATACCGGCAGCCGCCCGCCGCGGCGCCGTCATCCGCTCAGAGGATTCAAGCCCGTGGCCGCCACCCCCCTCCGCCTCGCCGCCGATCCCCCGCCGCCGGAGCCCGTGTCCGCCCCGCGCGAGCGGATCCTGCACGTCTTCCGCGCCCCGGTCGGCGGCCTGTTCCGTCACGTCCTCGACGTCGCACGGCTGCAAGCCGAGGCCGGCCACGCCGTCGGCCTGTTCTGCGATGCGAGCACCGGAGGCGCCCGGGCGGAGGCGGTCCTCGCCGAGCTGGCGCCGCATCTCGCGCTGGGCATCACCCGGCTGCCGATGCGCCGCAACCCGCATCCGAGCGACCTCGCCGCCCTGGCGGCGCTCTCCCGCCTAGTGACCCGGCTCGCGCCCACCGTCCTGCACGGTCACGGCTCCAAGGGCGGCCTGTTCGCCCGCCTGGCGCCGGCCGGCGGCAGCGCGCGTCCGGTGCGGGCCTACACGCCGCATGGCGGCAGCTTCAACTACCGCCCGGGCTCGCCGCTCCACCGCCTCTACATGCTGGCGGAAGGTATGCTCACCCGGCGCACCGACGTGTTCCTGTTCGAGAGCGACTACATCGCCGGGCGCTACCGGGCCTATGTCGGCCCGACCGACCGGCTGGTGCGGGTGGTGCACAACGGCATCTCGCCGGCCGAGTTCGCCCCGATCGTCTTGGGTCCGGCCCCGCTCGACCTCGTCTATATCGGCGAATTGCGCGAGGCGAAGGGCGTGCCGGTGCTGTTCGAGGCGCTGGCGCGCCTGCGCCGGGAGCTGGGGCGGCGCCTGACCCTGCTGGTGGTCGGCTCGGGGCCCGACGAGGTCGCTTTGCGCAACCGCGTCGCCGCGCTGGGCCTCGCCGAGGACGTGCTGTTCGAGCCGCCGCAGCCGATCCGGGCCGCGTTGAGCCGCGCCACCGTGATGGTGGTGCCCTCGCTGGCCGAGTCGCTGCCCTACGTGATCCTGGAGGCGGCGGCCGCCGCCCAGCCCCTCGTCTCGACCGATGTCGGCGGTATCCCGGAGATCTTCGGGCCCGCCGCGCCCGCTCTGGTGCCGCCGGGCGATGCCGCCGCCCTCAGCACGGCGATCCTGCGCAAGGTCGACCAGGATCCGGAGCAGCGCGCCGGCGAGGCGGCGGCGCTCAGCGCCTTCGTCCGCTGCCGCTTCTCGATGAGCCGGATGGCGGAGGACGGGCTCGCCGGCTACGCCGCCGCGCGGGGCTGACCCGCCGTCCCGGTCCCGCCGATTTTCCACAAACCCGTCATGGTCCTTTTAAGCCTTCGCTCAGGGCTTGGCGGCAGGATACCGATCCTAACCCCCGGTCGATGCGGGACTTTCTCCGCCTCGACCGAGACCGGAACCGTGCCATGAGTGCGTTCGACGTCCGCGACATCCTCAAGACCGTGGCGGCCGACCAGGCCGGGCCCCTGGGCCGCCTGGGCCAAGAGCGCGAGGCCGTGCGCGAGGCCGTGCGCGAGGCCGTGCGCGAGGCCGTGCCCCCCGCCGAGACGGTGGCGCCGGTGCGGCCGAACCCCGTCCTCTCGCCGGTGGTCTTCACCGGCTGCGTACGGGCCCTCGAATTCGTCCTGGTGGCTTTGGCCGGCCTCTGCGCCCAGCGCGGGCTGCTCGCCGGCGTGGTGCCGCTCAACCTCGGCTATGGGGCGGCGATCCTCGGGCTTGCCGCCCTCAACGTGCTGGTGCTGCAGGCGCTCGGCGCCTACGGCATCCGGGCGTTCCGGGCCTTCTTCAGCGTCGGCGCCCGGGTCGTGCTCGGCTGGTCGCTGGTGATGCTGCTCGCCGCGACCGCCCTGTTCCTCGCCAAGCTCGGCGACAACTACTCGCGGCTGTGGCTGGTGAGCGTCTATGGCGGCGGCCTGGCGCTGCTGCTCGTCGAGCGCCTCGCTCTCGCCCTGGCGGTGAGCGCGCAGATGCGCCGCGGCCGCTTCGACCGGCGCGTGGCCATCGTGGGCGGGGGCGAGCCGGCCGAGGCGCTGATCCGGGCGATCGAGGCGCAGGGCGATTCCGGCCTCAAGGTGGTCGGCCTGTTCGACGACCGCAACGACGGCCGCTCGGCCGACGTGGTGGCCGGCTACCCGAAGCTCGGCACCGTCAGCGACCTCGTCACCTTCGCCCGCCGCACCAAGGTCGACCTGATCGTCTTCACCCTGCCGATCTCGGCCGAGGCGCGCATCCTGCAGATGCTCGCCAAGCTCTGGGTGCTGCCGGTCGATATCCGCCTGTCGGCCCACGCCTCGAAGCTGCGGTTGCGGCCGCGCAGCTACTCCTATCTCGGCTCGGTGCCGGTGCTCGACGTGTTCGACCGGCCGATCGCCGACTGGGACGTGGTGGTGAAGGGCGTGTTCGACCGCGTGGTCGGCGCCGTGCTGCTGCTGCTGCTCTCGCCGGTGATGCTGGCGGTGGGGCTCGCGGTCAAGCTCACCTCGCCGGGCCCGGTCTTTTTCCGGCAGAAGCGCCACGGCTTCAACAACGAGGTCATCGACGTCTACAAGTTCCGATCGATGTACACCGACCAGTGCGACTATACCGCCGCCAAGGTCGTCACCAAGGGCGACCCGCGGGTGACCCCGGTCGGCCGTTTCATCCGCAAGAGCTCGCTCGACGAGCTGCCGCAGCTCCTCAACGTGGTGAAGGGCGACCTGTCGCTGGTCGGGCCGCGCCCGCACGCCCTGCAGGCCAAGGCCGCCAACACCCTCTACGACCAGGTCGTCGACGGCTACTTCGCCCGCCACAAGGTCAAGCCCGGCATCACCGGCTGGGCCCAGATCAACGGCTGGCGCGGCGAGACCGACACCAGCGAGAAGATCCAGCGCCGCGTCGAGCACGACCTGTATTACATCGAGAACTGGTCGGTGTTCTTCGACCTGCAGATCCTGGCGATGACCCCGCTGGCCCTGTTCAAGACCGAGAACGCGTATTGAGGTGGGTGGGGGGACGGGGGCGCATTCTCTAACCCCCCACAGGACTTCGCCTCGAACCTGTTTTTCGATCGAGGGTCTTTGACACCCTCCGCGTCATTCCGGGGCCGCGCGAGCGGAGCCCGGAATGACGCGGAGAATTTGATATTTTTGTAGAGATCAGCCAAACAAGACCGTGTATCGATCACTCCGCGGTCGCGTTCACGTTCAGGCGATCGAAGATCTTGCCCGGGCTCGGGGCGGTGCTGAAATCCATCAGGCCGAGCCCGCCCGGATCCTTGGCGGCGGCGCTGACCGAGAGGCGGCCGGGCTTGACCACGAAGCGCGATACCGCCTGGCCCAAAGCCTTGGCGGAGGGCGAGCCGCCGAGCACCGCCGGGATCCCCAGCATCGCCGCGGTGCCGTATTCGCGCTGCAGCTCCTCGGGCTTGAGGCTCTGGGCCTTGGCCTGCTGGTCGACGAAGCGCTGGAACAGGCCGCCATTCTCCAGGGTGAGGGCCAAGGTCTTGGCGCTGGCGCCGAGCAGGGCCAGGGAGGAGACCATCGGCTCGGGGTCGAACACCTCCTTGCCGATCCCGCCGATCGTGCCGGTGATCCGGGCGGTGCCCATGTCCTTGCCCGTGAGCGTCACATCGCGAAAGCTCACCTCGCGGGCGGCCTCGTCCCAGCGGGCGTCGAGGCTGCCGGAGAGGTCCAGCGCGGTATAGCCGAGGCCGGAGAGGTCGGCCAACACCGGTGCCGTGGTGCCGGGCGGAACCGCGCAGGTGAAGCCGTCGAAGGTGAAGTGCGAGGCGGTCGGCACGCCGTCATGCGGATCGCTCATCGCGAGGGCGGCGTTGCGGACGGCGAAGCGCAGCGGGCCCGAAGCGGCGAGCGGGTCCGTCGGCGCAGCGTCCGCCGGCAGATCGACGTCGAGTCCGTCGAGGGCGACGCGGCCGACGGAAGGGGCGTAGCGGCGCAATTCGGCCTGGTCGAGCGGGCCGGCGGCGGCGCGGCGCAGGCCCTCCAGCACCGGCTTGAGCGACAGGCCGGAGAAGGTCAGCTCCTTCAGGGCGACGCGGCCGGACGCGGCGTCCACCTTCAGACCCTCGGCCTTCATCCGGCCGGCGCCGTCCTCGGTGCCGTAGGTGAGGCGGGCAAGGCTCGCCTGGACCGGGTTCGGCTTCGGGCCGCCGCCCGGCGCCGCGAAGCTGATGCCGCTGAGCTCGAGCCCGCCGATGTCGATCCCGTCGAGCAGGTCGGCGGCGAGGCCCGACAGGCGGGACCGCTCCGGCCCCTCGGCCTTGCCCGCCCCTTGGCCCGCCCCCTCCGCCAGCGCCCGGACCGATTCGGCCCAGGGAATCGTGGTCGGACGGCCGATGAGGTCGCGGGCGTCGATGCGGGCGATGCGGAAGGCGGCCCCGTCGGGGCCGGTCATCGCGATGTCCTCGGCGGTGACGCCGCCATAGACCCGGATCGGCGCGGCACCGGGGCCGCCGGGCTCGGTGAACAGACGCGCAAGGCCCGGCAGGTCGACCTCGCGGGCGCTCAACCGGCCATAGGCGCCGGCGGCGTCGGGGCCCGGCCCCTCGACCGTCAGGGTGGCGCCGCCGGCCTCCAGCGTGCCGATCCGGCCGGCCGCGACGTCCTTGGCGACCACGTCGTGATAGACCGCAACCTGTACCCGCCCGCCGACCGGCTGCTCGACCCGCAGGACCGGGATCACGATCTCGCGGGCGGAGAGCTTTTCCAGCCGCGTGCGCCACGGCGCCGGGCCGGCCGGGTCGAGGATGGCCCGCGTCTCGTCCCGCGACAGGGCGGTACCGCGCAATTCGAGCTTCGGTGCCTTCAGGGTGACGGGGCCGAGCGGCAGAACCACCTCTTCGAGGGCGACCGAGGCGTCCTGTGCGAGCGCCGGAGCGCCTTGTGCCTGGGCGGGGCCCGCGAGCCACGGCAGCGTCGCCGGCAGGGCGGCGGCCAGCGTGGCGCAGGCGACGGCGCCGAGCGCGGCCCGGGCCACGCCCGTTGAAAGAGAGCGGGTCATGGCGGAACGTCCCGGAAGCTTGAAGACGAAATTACAGCGAGAACGAGGTGCCGCAGCCGCAGGAGGCGGTAGCCTGCGGGTTCTCGATCTTGAACGACTGGCCGATCAGGTCGTTGACGAAATCGATCGTCGCGCCCTCCATGTACGGCAGCGAGGTCGGGTCGACCAGCACCGTGGCGCCGTCGCGCTCCACCGCCAGGTCGTCGTCGGCGCGGTCCTTCGCGATGTCGAAGGCGTACTGGAACCCGGAGCAGCCGCCGCCATTCACGCTGATGCGCAGCATCGAGCCGGGGGGCTCGGCGCCCATGATCTCGTTGATGCGGCGGGCGGCGCGGGACGTCAGGGTGATCGGGGTCATCGACGGCTTCTCGGGTGGGGGTCCGGCGTGCGAAGGCAACATAAGAATGATGACCGTGCGCCGCAACAGCGGTGGATGGATGACTGATGAGGGCGGCAACGTGAGACGGACAGGCGAGCGCTGGCGGGCCCCCTACGGCAGCGACCCGTTCGCGTCGCGCGGGCGGCTGATCCCGGAGGCGGCCTCGCCGACCCGCACCGATTTCCAGCGCGACCGCGACCGGATCGTGCATTCGGCGGCCTTCCGGCGGCTCAAGCACAAGACGCAGGTGTTCGTCCATCACGAGGGCGACCATTACCGCACCCGCCTGACCCACACCTTGGAGGTGAGCCAGATCGCCCGCGCGCTCGCCCGGGCGCTCGGCCTCGACGAGGACCTGGCCGAGGCCCTGGCGCTGGCCCACGACCTCGGCCACACCCCCTTCGGCCATACCGGCGAGGATGCGCTGCATGCCTGCATGCGCGATCATGGCGGCTTCGACCACAACGCCCAGGCCCTGCGGCTGGTGACCCGGCTGGAGCGCCGCTACGCCACCTTCGACGGGCTGAACCTCACCTGGGAGACGCTGGAAGGGCTGGTCAAGCATAACGGCCCGCTCCTGGCCCGCGACGGGCGGCCGACGCCGCATTACGAGTCGAGCGGCATCCCGGTGGCGATCACCGAGTACAACGCCGTCAACGACCTGGAGCTGGCCACCTTCGCCGGGCCCGAGGCCCAGGTGGCGGCGCTCGCCGACGACATCGCCTACGACGCCCACGACCTCGACGACGGGTTGCGGGCCGACCTCTTCGGCCTCGACGACCTGGGGGAGGTGCCGTTCCTGGACGGTCTCCTCGGCGAGATCCGCAGCACCTATCCGGGCCTCGAGCGCTCGCGGGTGGTGCACGAACTCGCCCGCCGGGTCATCACCCGCTTCGTCGAGGACGTGATCGCGGAGGCCGAGCGGCGCCTGTCCGCGTTGCAGCCCGCGGACGCCGCCGCGATCCGCCATGCTGCGGCCCCGGTGGTCGCATTCTCGGCGGCGATGGCCGCGGCCGACCGGGACATCAAGACCTTCCTGTTCGCCCGGATGTACCGCCACCCCGGCGTGATGGCGGTGCGCCGCCGCGCCGCCTCGATCGTCGACGACCTGTTCGCCACCTTCCGGCGCGACCCGAGCCGGATGCCCGAGGAGTGGTGCGCCGGCCTCTCCGGCCCGGACGACCCCCGCACCCCGCGCCGCGTCGCCGACTACATCGCCGGCATGACCGACAATTACGCGGTGAGCCAGCACCGCCGGCTGTTTCCCGCGACGCCGGACCTGCACTGGGTGATCTGGCCGGGGCTGGAGGGGTGATCCGGAGATCGGGAAGAAATGGCTGTGCCATAAGGCGCTGCGGCACAATCCAGCGGTACAATCGCCGCTCCCATCCACCACCTCATCCTGAGGTGTTAGTCGATCGAAGATCGACTGACCTCGAAGTAGGCCTCCAGAAATCTCTGCGATTCCTGGATCCCTCCTTCGAGGCTCACTTCGTTCGCACCTCAGGATGAGGCCGCTGGTGGGAAGGCCGATCTCGGCGGACTTCACGGGCCGTCATTGATGATGCGGCCGGACACCGGACCTTGCCTCTCCCCCGCGCGTCGCCACGCGAGGGGAGGGCGGGGCCATCAATTGCCGCGCGAAAGCGCCTCGAGCACCTTGCCGCCCGGGCGGCCGGTCTGCGGCATGCCGAGCCGGCGCTCGATGTCCTTGATCGCCTCGCGGGTCTTCGCGCCGACCTTGCCGTCCGGCTCGCCGACGTCGTAGCCGCGGGCGGTCAGCGCGCTCTGAAGGCTGCGGCGCTCGGCCCGGGACAGGGGCGGGTCGTCGGTCGGCCACGCCGTCTGCACGCCGGGCTTGCCGCGCAGGCGGTCCGACAGGACTGCGATGGCAAGGCCATAGGATTCGGCGGCGTTGTAGGAATAGATCGCGTCGAAGTTCTTCGTCACCACGAAGGCCGGGCCGTCGGCGCCGGCCGGCGCCAGGATGCCGACCGGTCCCTCGCCCGAGAGCGGCCGCCCGTCGATCCGGGTGACGCCGAGGGAGGCCCAATGCGCCACCGGCTTCTTGTTCTTGCGCCCGGCGGCCGCGACGTTGAAGCCGCGGGGCAGCCGCACCTCGTAGCCCCAGGGCTGGCCGTTGTGCCACTTGGCGACGCGTAGGAAGTTGGCGGTGGAGCCGACCGCGTCCGGCACCGAATCGACCACGTCGCGCCGCCCGTCGCCGTCGAGATCGACCGCGAGGCGCTGGTAGGTGGTCGGCATGAACTGGGTCTGGCCGAAGGCGCCGGCCCAGGATCCCGTCAGGCGCTCGGGCGCGATGTCGCCGCGGTCGATGATCTTGAGGGTGGCGATCAGTTCGCTGCGGAAGAACTCGCGCCGGCGGGTGCCGCCGCAGGCGAGCGTCGCCAGCGACTGCACCAGCGGCATCTTGCCGAGGTTCTTGCCGAAATTCGATTCGACGCCCCACACCGCCGCGATGGTGTAGCGGTCGACGCCGTAGCGCGCCTCGGCCTGGGCGAGGGCGTTGGCGTGCTGGCGCATGGCGGCGCGGCCGTCATCGACCCGCTCGTCGTCGACGAGGGCGGCCATGTAGTCCCAGATCGGGGTCTTGAACTCGGGCTGGGCCTGGGACAGCTCGATCACCTTGTCGTCGAAGGCGATGCCCGCCGTCGCCGCCTGGAACGCCGCCGGCGAGACGCCGGAAGCCGCCGCATCCTGGCCGATCCCGGCGAGGCAGGAGCGGAAATCCGCCAAAGCCGCCTGCGGCAGGCCGAATCCGGCGAGGCAGAGCAGGGTGGCGGCCGTGAGGGTCGCGCGCCGCGTCATGCAGAAATCTCTCCCGTTTCGCCGATCCAAGCACCGGAATAGGGCGTCATCAGGGTTAAGGAAAACCTGACGGGATCGGCGACCGATGGGAGATCCGCCGCGGCGAACCGCCCGCCGGCCCGGCGGGATTATTTTTTGCGGAAGGCCGTCCTCAAGCCCAGGGCCGTTCCGCGAGCTTCTGCTCGTAGGCGTCGATCGCCGGCGCCTTCTCGAGAGTCAGCCCGATATCGTCGAGGCCGTTCAGCAGGTTGTGCTTGCGGCCCGGATCGATGTCGAAATGCAGGGTGCCGCCGTCGGGTCCCTTGATGATCTGGTTCTCGAGGTCGATCGTCAGCGTCGCGTTGGCGCCGCGATTGGCGTCGTCGAGGAGCTTTTCCAGGTCCTCCGGCGACACCGTGATCAGCAGGATGCCGTTCTTGGCGCTGTTGTTGAAGAAGATGTCGGCGAAGCTCGTCGAGATGATGCAGCGGATGCCGAAATCGGCCAGCGCCCAGGGGGCGTGCTCGCGCGAGGAGCCGCAGCCGAAGTTGTCGCCCGCGACCAAAATCTTGGCGTTGCGGTAGGCCGGCTGGTTGAGGACGAAGTCGGGATTCTCCGAGCCGTCGTCGCGGTAGCGCATCTCGGAAAAGAGGCCCTTGCCGAGGCCGGTACGCTTGATCGTCTTGAGGTACTGCTTGGGGATGATGCGGTCGGTGTCGACGTTGACGATCGGCAGCGGGGCCGCAACGCCCTCCAGCACGGTGAATTTTTCCATGGGTCGCTTCGTCCGAGATGCGCGCCGCGCGGGATGTGGTCTCCGCGCGGCGTCAGTTCGGAGGTGTTCTAGCAAGTCACCGGTGCGGCGGGAAGCGCGGGTCGCGTCACCGCGAGCCCGACAGCTCCAGCACGTCGTCGAAGGTCCGCAGGCCCGGACGCGGCGAGTTCACCAGCACCGCCATGTTGCCCGGCGCGTGCTGGTTCTTCCACATCTTGGTGTGGGCCTCCGGGATCTTGTCCCAGGGGAAGAGCTCGCTCATGCAGGGATCGACCCGGCGGTCGATGACGAACTGGTTGGCGGCGGCCGCCTGCTTCAGGTGCGCGAAGTGCGAGCCCTGGATGCGCTTCTGCCGCATCCAGACGTAGCGGGCGTCGAAGGTGATGTTGAAGCCGGTCGTGCCGGCGCAGAACACCACCATGCCGCCGCGCTTCACCACCAGCGCCGAGACCGGGAAGGTCGCCTCGCCCGGGTGCTCGAACACGATGTCGACGTCGTTGCCCTTGCCGGTGATGTCCCAGATCGCCTTGCCGAACTTGCGGGCTTCCTTGGTCCATTCGTTGAACTCGGGCGAGTTCACCTTGGGCAGCTGGCCCCAGCAGTTGAAGTCCTTGCGGTTGATGACGCCCTTGGCGCCCAGGCTCATGACGTAGTCGCGCTTCGACTCGTCGGAGATCACCGCGATCGCGTTGGCGCCGGCCGCCGCGCAGAGCTGGACGCCGAACACGCCGAGGCCGCCCGAGGCGCCCCAGATCAGCACGTTCTGGCCCGGCTTGATCGTGTGCGGCGCGTGGCCGAACAGCATCCGGTAGGCGGTGGCCAGCGTGAGCGTGTAGCAGGCGCTCTCCTCCCAGGTCAGGTGCTTGGGCCGGTGCATCAGCTGGCGCGACTGCACCCGGCAGAACTGGCCGAAGGAGCCGTCCGGGGTCTCGTAGCCCCAGATGCGCTGCGACGGCGAGAACATCGGGTCGCCGCCGTTACACTCCTCGTCGTCGCCGTCGTCCTGGTTGCAGTGAACGATGACCTCGTCGCCGACCTTCCAGCGCTTCACCTTGGCGCCGACCGCCCAGACGATGCCCGAGGCATCCGAGCCCGCGACGTGGAAATCGGCCTTGTGGACGTCGAACGGCGAGATCGGCTCGCCGAGGCCCGCCCAGACGCCGTTGTAGTTCACGCCGGCGGCCATCACGAGGACGAGCACCTCGTCGTCGCCGATCGACCAGGTCGGCAGGACCTCGATCTGCATCGAGGTTTCCGGCGGGCCGTGGCGCTCGCGCCGGATGGCCCAGGCATACATCTTCGCCGGGACGTGGCCGAGCGGCGGAATCTCGCCGATCTCGTAGAGATCCTTCATCTGGGGCCCACCCTTTGCCACCGGTTCCAGCGCGGCGCTCGCTGCCATTGCGGACCCTCCCTTGGTATGATGCACTGCACCGTGAATTCTAGCGCCGTTCCAAGGGGCCTCAATAGCCC
This sequence comes from Methylobacterium sp. SyP6R, assembly GCF_019216885.1. Taxonomy (NCBI): domain Bacteria; kingdom Pseudomonadati; phylum Pseudomonadota; class Alphaproteobacteria; order Hyphomicrobiales; family Methylobacteriaceae; genus Methylobacterium; species Methylobacterium synurae. Next base: position 655,820 of record NZ_JAAQRC020000001.1, read on the forward strand.
ATTTGGCGGCGTGGCCTACTTGTCGGCCTTACGTCATGGGTGACGGTCAAGCCGGGTAGGGTTACCATTGCTGCTTCACGGCGGGCATCCGGGCCCGCGCGCATAGCGGATAACGAGGGACGAGGGCGCAGATGGGCGAGCCGGACGTCAAGCGGGACAAGCCGTGGATCATCCGCACCTATGCGGGCCATTCCACGGCGGCGGAATCGAACGCGCTCTACCGCGGCAACCTCGCCAAGGGGCAGACCGGCCTGTCGGTCGCCTTCGACCTGCCGACCCAGACCGGCTACGACCCCGACCACGAGCTCGCCCGCGGCGAGGTCGGTAAGGTCGGCGTCTCGATCGCGCATCTCGGCGACATGCGGACCCTGTTCCAGGACATCCCGCTCTCCCAGATGAACACCTCGATGACCATCAACGCCACGGCCCCCTGGCTGCTGGCGCTCTATCTCGCGGTGGCCGAGGAGCAGGGGGCGCCGTTCTCGGCCCTCCAGGGCACGACCCAGAACGACATCATCAAGGAATACCTGTCGCGGGGCACCTACGTCTTCCCGCCGGGGCCGTCCTTGCGGCTCACCAAGGACGTGATCCTGTTCACGACGAGCCAGGTTCCGAAATGGAACCCGATGAACGTCTGCTCCTACCACCTGCAGGAGGCCGGGGCGACGCCGGTCCAGGAACTGTCCTACGCGCTGGCCGTGGCCATCGCGGTGCTCGATACAGTGCGGGACGACCCCGCCTTCGACGAGGCGAGCTTCGCCGACGTGGTCGGGCGCATCTCGTTCTTCGTGAATGCCGGCATGCGCTTCGTCACCGAGATCTGCAAGATGCGGGCGTTCAGCGATCTCTGGGACGAGATCACCCGGGACCGCTACGGCATCACCGACGAGAGGAAGCGCATCTTCCGCTACGGCGTGCAGGTGAATTCCCTCGGCCTCACCGAGCAGCAGCCCGAGAACAACGTCCACCGCATCCTGATCGAGATGCTGGCGGTGACGCTGTCGAAGCGCGCCCGCGCCCGCGCGGTCCAGCTGCCGGCCTGGAACGAGGCGCTCGGCCTGCCGCGGCCCTGGGACCAGCAATGGTCGATGCGGATGCAGCAGATCCTCGCCTTCGAGACCGATCTCCTCGAATACGACGACATCTTCGACGGCTCGACCGCCATCGACGCCAAGGTCGAGGCCCTGAAGACCGAGACCCGGGCGGAACTCGCCCGGATCGGCGCGCTCGGCGGCGCGGTGACGGCGATCGAGACCGGCCTGATGAAGCGGGCGCTCGTCGAATCGAACGCGAAGCGCATCGCCGCGATCGAGCGCGGCGAGCAGGTCGTGGTCGGCGTCAACAAGTTCCAGAACGGCGAGCCCTCGCCGCTCACCGCCGGCGACGGGGCGATCTTCACCGTCTCCGAGACCGTCGAGATGGAGGCGCAAGGGCGCATCAAGGCCTGGCGCGCTCAGCGCGACGCGGCGGCGGTCGCGGCGGCGCTCGACGAGCTCGAGGCCTCGGCCCGCGAGGGCCGCAACGTGATGCCGGCCTCGATCGCCTGCGCCAAGGCCGGCGTCACCACCGGCGAGTGGGGCGAGCGCCTGCGCCAGGTGTTCGGCGAGTACCGGGCGCCCACCGGCGTCACGCCCGAGACCGTCACCTCTGGGGCGGCCGAGGAGGCGCGGCTCCTCATCGCCGATCTCGGCGAACGCCTGGGCGAGGCGCCGAAGCTCGTCGTCGGCAAGCCCGGCCTCGACGGCCACTCGAACGGTGCCGAGCAGATCGCGCTCCGCGCCCGCGACGTCGGCTTCGACGTGACCTATGACGGCATCCGCCAGACCCCGACGGAGATCGTCGCCAAGGCGCGCGAGCGCAACGCCCACATCATCGGCCTGTCGATCCTGTCGGGCTCGCACGTCCCGCTGGTGCGCGAGGTGCGGGCGCTGCTGCGCAAGGAAGGCCTCGACCACATCCCGGTCGTCGTCGGCGGCATCATCTCGGCCGAGGACGAGCTGGTGCTGAAGAACATGGGGGTCGCCGCAATCTACACCCCCAAGGACTACGCCCTCGACACGATCATGGTCGGCCTCGCCAAGGTGGTCGAGCGGTCGATCGCGAAGCGCGAGGCGGAGGATGCGGAGCCGCGGCGGGAAGAGGTGTTCTGAGAGAGGGCCGGCTTCGGTATCCTCGACCGAATCCACACCCTCCGCGTCATCCCGGGGCCGCGAAAGCGGAGCCTGGGATGACCCCGTGTGTCGGCAATCGTCGCGACACTTCGCTTCGTGCCGACCCGTGCGCTCAAGGCCGGCGACGGGTTCCGGGTGCCGGCGGCCGCGCCCCATGGCGAGGCGCCAAGAGCGGGGCGCAGCCGGTGCGCCTCGTCAGCACCTCCATAGCCGCGAAGGGCGAGCCGCTGGCGTCTCCGGCGCAAGGCGGCGACTGGCTGCCGCCCGGCGGGTAGGGTAGGGGTACGGCGCTCCTCCCGCACATCGCTCGCCGCATGCCGCTCAGCCCCCTCGTTGCCACCTCTTTGGCCATCCCCCTCGCCGCCGCCCTGTCGGCCGGGCTGATCGTCGCCTTGCGGCCGCTGCTCCAGCGCTACGCCCTCGCGCGGCCGAACGCCCGGTCGAGCCACCGCGTCCCGACCCCGCAGGGCGGCGGCATCGCGGTGGTGGCGGCCGCGCTCGTCGTGACGTTGGGGCTGGCCGGGATACCGGGCGCCGACGTCGCGGCTCTCGCCATCGGCACGGTCGTCCTGGCGCTGGTCGGGGCCGTCGACGACATCCGGCCGCTTCCGGTGAGGGTCCGCCTGCCGCTCCAGGGGGCTTGCGTGGTGCTGGTGCTCACCGCCGCCGGCGGGCAGCTGGTGCCCGGAATTCCGCTCTGGTGCGAGCGTGCCCTCGCGGTCCTGGCCGGCCTGTGGTTCGTCAACCTCACGAACTTCATGGACGGGCTCGACTGGATGACGGTGGCCGAGATGGTGCCGCTGCTCGCCGCCCTCCTGACCTTCGGCCTCGCGGACCGGCTGCCCGGGGACGCGGCCCTGGTGGCGGCGGCCCTGCTCGGCGGCATCCTCGGCTTCGCGCCGTTCAACCGGCCGGTCGCGAAACTCTTCCTCGGCGATGTCGGCTCGCTGCCGATCGGCCTCGTCGTCGCCTGGCTGCTCTATCGGCTCGCCGGGGAGGGAGGCTTCGCCGCCGCGATCCTGCTGCCGCTCTACTACCTCGCCGATGCTACCCTGACCCTCGGGCGCCGGGCGCTCGCCGGGGAGCCGGTCTGGCAGGCGCATCGCAGCCATTTCTATCAGCGCGCCACGACCAACGGCCGCTCCGTGCCCTTCGTGGTCGGGGCGGTCTTCGGGCTCAACCTCGCCCTGGCCGGCCTCGCCGCCGCGACGCTCGCCGCGCCGGGCTGGACGACGTCCCTCGCGGCGCTTGCGCTCGGCGCCGGGCTCGTCGCGGGGCTGCTCCGGCTCTTCTCCCTGCCCGCCGTGAGGAACGCCGCCGCATGACCGCACCCCTCGTCGCCCTCACCGGCTCGACCGGCTTCATCGGCCGCCATCTCCTGGCGGCCTTGAGCGCCCGGGGCTACCGGGTGCGGGTGCTGCTGCGCCGGCCGGTGGAACTGCCGCCGGGCATCAGCGGCGCGGTGGTCGGCGATCTCGCCCGGCCGCAGAACATGGCGGCGGCGCTTACCGGCGCCGATGCGGTGGTGCATTCGGCCGGTCTCGCCCACGCGATGTCGGGGGCGCCCGAGGACGATTACCGGACCTTCAACACCGAGGCGACGCGGGGCCTCGCCCAGGCGGCGTCCCGCGCCCGGGTGCGCCGCTTCGTGTTCCTGTCCTCGATCCGGGCCCAGTCGGGGCCCTCCGCCTCACGTCTCCTCACCGAGGCCGATGCCCCGGCGCCGACCGATCCTTACGGCCGCTCCAAGCTCGCCGCCGAGGAGGCGCTGGCCGAAATCGATATCGACCACGTCTCGCTGCGGCCGGTGCTGGTCTACGGGCCGGGCCAGAAGGGCAACATGGCGGCGCTGATGCGGCTCGCCCGGGCGCCGTACCCGCTTCCCCTCGGGGGCCTGTCCGGACGGCGCTCCCTGGTTTCGGTCGAAACCTTGAGCGACGCCGTCGATGCGGTGTTGCGCGCCCCCGGCCCCTTGCGCCGGCCGCTGATCGTCGCCGAGGCCGAGCCGTTGCGCGTGCCGGAGATGATCGCGTCCTTGCGCGCCGGCCTCGACCGCCGGCCGGGCCTCGTGCCGGTGCCGCAGGCGCTCCTCGACGCCGCCCTGGCGCTGACGGGGCGCAGCGCGCTGCGCGAGCGCCTGGCCGGTTCCCTGGTCGCCCGCGCGGCCGGCCTGGAGGCCCTGGGCTGGACGGCGCCGGTCGAGACCCGCAGCGGCCTCGCTTCCCTGGCTCGGGCCGGCGGCTGAGCGGCCGACAAAGGGCCGGATGCGGCATGGCGGCCGATGTAGCCGCCATGCGAGAGCCTCGGCGCGGTCCGCGCCGGAGCCGGGATCAATCCTCCGCGTCGTCCTCGTCGGGCTGGCGGATGCCGTAGCGGTTCTCGAGGTTGACGGTGGTGCGCGGCGCCCGCTCGCCGGGACCCAGATCACGCGGGCCCATCTCGCGCGGCCCGTCCGGCCCGAGGGAGCGCGGCGCACGGACGGGGCGGTCGCCCTGGTCGCGGCCGATGCGCGGGATCAGCTGCACGATGTCGACGAAGTCGTCGGCCTGGCGGCGCAGCTCGTCGGCGACCATCGGCGGCTGGGTCTGCACCGTCGAGACCACGGTCACCCGCACGCCGCGGCGCTGCAAGGCCGCCACCAGCGGCTTGAAATCGCCGTCGCCGGAGAACAGCACCATGTGGTCGATATAGGGGCTGAGTTCCATGGCATCGATCGTCAGCTCGATGTCCATGTTGCCCTTGATCTTGCGCCGGCCGGTCGAATCGGTGAATTCCTTCACCGGCTTGGTGACGACGCGGTAGCCGTTGTAATCGAGCCAGTCGATCAGCGGCCGGATCGAGGAATATTCCTGATCCTCGATCAAGGCGGTGTAGTAGAAGGCGCGGACCAGATTCTCGCGTGCCCGGAAATCGGCCAGGAGCTTGCGGTAATCGATGTCGAAGCCGAGGGCCTTGGTGGTAGCGTAGATGTTGGCGCCGTCGATGAACAGGGCGCTGCGTGGGGGATTGGGCATCCTATATCCTTGAAGGTGCGGCACGGCCGCACGAAAAGAATCACTTGCGAGAAAAGCCGCTACGAAGAATGCAACTGCCCCTTGAGTATCCAGCTTGGGGCAATCAGTGCGGGTGCCGCACACCGCATAGCGGCCGCAATAAGCACAGCTAAGGATGCGCCGCAGTGCCTGTCAAGCGGCGATGCCGTGGCGTGCGCGGCGATCTGGATCCGGTCGAGCATCGGGTGCGAGCCGTCTTCGGCGAGTGCGGTGCTCCTTTGATGTGCCCGAAGAGGCAGGTCGAAACCGGTTGACCCTATGGGGCGAGGGGCGTAGGGTCCGCGCCACTCTCTAAAGGGCAGGCTTTCCACAGCATGCGTACGGTCCTTATTGTAGCGGAGGCGCCACCGAAGGGGCGGGCTTGAGAAGCCCGGCATCCCATGGGTGGCGCATGCAGGGTCCTTCGGGGCCCTTTTTTGTTGCGTAAAACGGACCCGAGAGCGCGGACGAGACCCAAGGAACGGAGCGCGGCGATGAGTGCGGGCGAGGTCATGACGGGCGCCGAGATGGTGATCCGGGCGTTTCAGGATCAGGGAGTCGACACCCTGTTCGGCTATCCGGGCGGCGCGGTGCTGCCGATCTACGACGCGCTCTTCCACCAGGAGTCGGTGAAGCACATCCTGGTCCGGCACGAGCAGGGCGCGGTGCACGCGGCGGAGGGCTATGCCCGCTCGTCGGGCAAGGTCGGCTGCGTCCTCGTCACTTCGGGGCCGGGTGCCACCAACATCGTGACCGGCCTCACCGACGCGCTGCTCGATTCGATCCCGCTCGTCTGCATCACCGGCCAGGTGCCGACGCACCTGATCGGCTCCGACGCGTTCCAGGAATGCGACACGGTCGGCATCACCCGCAGCTGCACCAAGCACAATTACCTGGTCAAATCGATCGAGGACCTGCCGCGGATCCTGCACGAGGCGTTCTACGTCGCCTCGCACGGCCGGCCCGGCCCGGTGGTGATCGACCTGCCGAAGGACATCCAGTTCGCCAGCGGCGTCTACCGCCGTCCGGTCGACAACAGCCACAAGACCTACAACCCGCAGACGCAGGGCGACCCGGAGAAGATCCGCGCCGCGGTGGCGCTGATGGCGGGCGCGCGTCGCCCGGTCTTCTATACCGGCGGCGGCGTCATCAATGCCGGGCCGGAGGCCTCGGCGCTGCTGCGCGAGCTCGCCCGCGCCACCGGCTTCCCGGTCACCTCGACGCTGATGGGCTTAGGCGCCTTCCCCGGCTCGGACCCGCAGTTCCTCGGCATGCTCGGCATGCACGGGACCTACGAGGCCAACCTGGCGATGCACGAATGCGACGTCATGGTCTGCATCGGCGCGCGCTTCGACGACCGCATCACCGGCCGGCTCGACGCGTTCTCGCCCTTCTCCAAGAAGATCCACGTCGACATCGACGCCTCCTCGATCAACAAGACGGTCAAGGCCGATATCGGCATCGTCGGCGATTGCGGCTCGGTGCTCGCCGACATGCTGCGCGAGTGGCGTACCCTGACGCCGGAGCCCGACAAGGGCCGCCTGACCGAGTGGCTGTCGAAGATCCGCGGCTGGAAGGCGCGCGAATGCCTCGGCTACTGGCCGTCGGGCACCACCATCAAGCCGCAATACGCCGTCCAGCGCCTCTACGAGGCGACCAAGGATCGCGAGACCTACGTCACCACGGAGGTCGGCCAGCACCAGATGTGGGCGGCCCAGTACTACAAGTTCGACGAGCCGAACCGCTGGATGACCTCGGGGGGCTTGGGCACCATGGGCTACGGCCTGCCGGCGGCGATCGGCGCCCAGTTGGCGCATCGCGGCGCGCTCGTCATCGACATCGCCGGCGAAGCCTCGATCCAGATGAACATCCAGGAGATGTCGACCGCCGTGCAGTATCGCCTGCCGGTCAAGATCTTCATCCTGAACAACGAGTACATGGGCATGGTGCGCCAGTGGCAGCAGCTGCTGCACGGCTCGCGCTATTCCGAGAGCTATTCGGAGAGCCTGCCCGACTTCGTCAAGCTCGCCGAGGCCTACGGCGCCAAGGGCATCCGCTGCTCCGATCCCGGCAGCCTCGATGCGGCGATCGCCGAGATGCTCGACTATGACGGCCCGGTCATCTTCGACTGCATCGTCGACAAGACCGAGAACTGCTTCCCGATGATCCCGTCGGGCAAGGCACATAACGAGATGCTGCTCTCGGACTACCTCGGCGAGACCGGGGCGGACCTGGGCGACGTGATCTCCGACGAAGGCAAGATGCTGGTCTGAGCGGGCAAGGGTTAGGACGATGAACGCCATGAACACCCATTATCCCGATCCGGTCCGCGTCGAGCCGGTGAACCGCCACACGCTGGCGGTCATCGTCGACAACGAGCCCGGCGTGCTCGCCCGCATCGCCGGCCTGTTCTCCGGCCGCGGCTACAACATCGAGAGCCTGACGGTGTCGGAGACCGAAGAGGCCCGGCACATCTCCCGCATCACCATCGTGACCGCGGGCACCAACGCGGTGATCGAGCAGATCAAGGCGCAGCTCGACCGGCTGGTGCCGGTGCACCGGGTGGTCGATCTCACGCTTCAGGGCGAGTCGCTCGAGCGCGAGCTGGCTCTCGTGAAGGTGGCCGGCAAGGGCGAGCACCGGGTCGAGGCGATGCGGCTCGCCGCCGCCTTCGGTGCCCGCACTCTCGACGCGACGCTCGCCTCGTTCGTGTTCGAGCTGACCGGCACGACCGACGAGATCGACCGGTTCGTCAAGCTGATGGCGTCGGTGGGCTTGGTCGAGGTGTCGCGCACCGGCGTCGCCGCGATGGGGCGCGGTGCGGAGGCGATGTAGCGCTCGGCTACTCGGCGGGCGGGGTGCCGGTGCGCCCCGCCTGGCCGTACTTCCGCTCGAAGCGGTAGACGGCATACCAGGCGCCCGCGATGCTCGTCACCGAGATGAACAGGGCGAAGCCCAGCATCAAGAGGGTGGCGTCCCAGGGCATCGTCACTCCTCCCGGCGCAGAAATCGGATCACGACGTGACCGACGCAATGTAAGGCGAGGGAGGTCGCGATCCAAGAGAGGTGCGATCGACCCAAGGCAACATTCGGGCTGCTGACCATCGGTACGATGATGGCCGCGCCGGCGACGGCGATGGCCATGGCGTTCACGTAGGCAGCAGACAGCTTCAGGTGCTCGTTCAGGCGCTTCGCCACGTGCTTGCGACGTGCGGCAATTTCTCCCCCATTGGGCGCTGCCTTGGTCACGCGGGCTGCCTCACTGCTTCATGACCCAACGTAACCGATCCATCTTCCGCGGTCGATATCCATCTCGACATACAAAAATGCCTCCCCGATGGACGGGGAGGCGAACCGTGCTTTCATTCTTCAGTATGAGCGGACGGGCGAGGGAGTTCGAAGCCGGGGCTGGCTCAAGCGCCGGCCCCGAGAACGCTCCTCGCCTCAGCGCGCGCCCTTGCCGTCCCCGTCGCGCATCGCGCCGGTCGGCTCCTGGACGTGGGCCTCCAGGAACCAGAGCTGCTTGTCGACCGCGCGGGAGACCTCGGTGAACAGGTCGGCGGTGCCGGCGTCACCCGCTTCGTCGGTCTGGTCGATGTTCTCGCGCACGGCGTTGGCGTAGGCCGCGTAGCGGTCGATCAGGGCCGAGAGGTGGTCGGCGATGGCGTAGACATCGGTCGGGTAGGGAGAGAGCTTCGAGGAGGCGGCGACCACCGTGGCGGTGCCGAGCGCCGTGGCGCCGAGCTGCACGGCCCGCTCCGCGACCTTGTCGTTGAGGTCGTCGATCTCGGTGCGGAACCCGTCGAGCATCTCGTGGATGCCGATGAATTGCGGGCCCTTCAGGTTCCAGTGCGCCTGCTTGATGTTCAGCGCCAGGTCGATGCCGTCGGCGAGGCGCGCGTTCAGGGCCTCGATCGAGACGCGCTTGGCGTTCGAGTCGGTGTCGTTGCGGGTGCGGTGCTGGCGCGGCTCGCCGGCCTTGCCCTTGGAATCCGCCATGTCGATTACTCCGTCGATTTCCCGCAACAACGAGGCCGAGGGGCGGCCGTTCCGATGCTGCGGTGGGGTTTCGTGAGCCGTCCCGCGCTTTTCGCCGGGGCGGTTGGACGATCCCGGACCGGGGCCGTCCGATGATGAAGGAACTAGGGCTGGGTACTGAGGCAGACACCCCGCCGGGCGAAACCCTGACCCTCCGTCAGAGCATCGGCTGGCCGCCGGTGACCGGCACGAGCGCGCCGGTCATGTAGCTGCCCTCCCGCGAGGCCAGCAGCACATAGGCCGGGGCCAGTTCCGCCGGCTGGCCGGCCCGACCCAGAGGCGTGTCGGCGCCGAGCTGCTCGATCTGCTCCGGCTTCTTCACGATCGGCTGGATCGGCGTCCAGACCGGGCCGGGAGCGACGCAATTGACCCGGATGCCCTTCGGGGCGAGCAGGTTCGACAGCCCGACCGTCAGGGTGCTGATCGCCCCCTTGGTGGCGGCGTAGACCAGCATGCTCGCATCGGCGACCTTGGCCTGCTGGCTCGTCGAGTTCACGATCGCCGAGCCCGGCCGCATGTGCTTCACGGCCTCCTGCGCCAGGTAGATCATCGCGAAGACGTTGGCGCGGAACGAACCCTCGACGTCGTGGGCGGTGACGTCGTCGAGGCCCTCGTTCACCACCTGGGCGGCGGCGTTGTTGACCAGGATGTCGATCCGGCCAAACGCGGCGGCGGTCTTTGCGACGATCGCCCGGCAATGCGCCTCGTCGCGCAGGTCGCCCGGCAGCAGCAGGCAGCGCCGGCCGGCCTTCTCGACCCAGGCCTTCGTGCCTTGCGCGTCCTCCTCCTCCGAGTCGAGGTAGGAGATCGCCACGTCGGCGCCCTCGCGGGCATAGGCGATGGCGACCGCCCGGCCGATGCCGGAATCGCCCCCGGTGATCAGCGCGATCCGGTCGGTGAGCAGGCCCTTGCCGACGTAAGACTCCTCGCCGTGGTCCGGGGCCGGGTCCATCGGCCCGGTGAGGCCGGGGCGCGGCTGCTGCTGCGCGCCGGGGAAGGGCGGCCGGGGATGGCCCGTGCGGGGATCGTCGCTCATCGGGGGCCTTTCAGGAACGCGCCGGCAGTGCGTAAGGACAACGCCATGATGGTGAGCGCCGGATTCGCCGCGAGCGAACTCGGGAAGACCGAGCCGTCGCAGATCCAGAGATTCTCGACCTCGTGGCTGCGCCCATAGGCATCGACGACGGAGGCGTCCGGGTTCCGTCCCATCCGGCAGGTGCCGAGGGTGTGGGCGACCCGCTCCAGTACCCAGATGTCGGAGGCGCCCGCCGCCTCCCAGATCTCGCGCATCAGCTTGGTGGCGTGGGCGTTGAGCTTGTCCTCGTTCGACCCGTAGCCGAAATCGACCTTGGCTTTCCGCATCCCGAGCGCGTCGGTCTCGTCCGACAGGGTCAGGACGTTGGCGTCGCAGGGCAGCGTCTCGCCGTTGATGCCGATGCCGGCGACGCGGTTGTAGTGGCGGAGGTAATCGGTCAGCGCCGTGCCCCACAGGCCGCGGCCGCGGGCGACGGCATTGGCCCAGGTCAGCGGCTCGACGCCGAGGCTCTGCACCAGGTAGCCGCCGGCGAAATCGGCGCCCTTCGGCCGGGTATAGTCTTCCGTGATGAGCGAGGACGGGTAGCCCCGGTTCATCCCGACCTCGTCGGCGAAGGTGCCCCAGACCTGCGTCGCGACGTGGCCGATATAGTTCCTCCCGACCTGGCCGCTGCCGGTGGCGAGATCGAGATGGAGCAGGAGGCGCGGCGTCTCGACGGCGCCGGCGCACAGGATCAGGTTGGCGCAACGCTGGCGATGGTCGCGGCCGCCGCTGCGATAGATGACGGCCGTGATCCGCCCGGCCTTGTCGCGCTCGACCCCGTGCACCCTGGCCTCGGCACGGATCTCGGCGCCGCGGGCCACGGCCAGCGGCAGGTAGGTCACGTCCATGCTGGCCTTGGCGCGTGTGCGGCAGCCCTGGTGGCAGAAGCCGCAATTGATGCAGGCCTTGCGCTCCGGCACGGCAGGATCGGCGGTGAAGTCGCGCGAGACCACCGCCGCGGGTGCGTCGGTCGCGGTGATCCCGAGTGTCTGGCAGGCCGAGGCCATGATCTGGGCCGGGCCGTTGCGCAGGACCGGCGGCAGCGGGAAGCGGCGGGCCTCGTCCCACGGATAGGGCGTCGGGCCCGACGTGCCGATGAACCGCTCGACGCGGTCGTAGAACGGCACCAGCTCGGCGTGGTCGATCGGCCAGTCGCAACCCTCGCCGCTCTCGGCGTTCAGCCGGAAGTCGCGCGGATCGGCCCGGGGCACGAAGGCGCCCCAATGCAGGGTCGAGCCGCCGACGCCGGTGCCGCTGTTGTTGCCCCCGAAGGCCTCCGGCGTCGAGCCGCCGCTCAGGCGCTCCTCGGTCCAGTAGATCTCGTCGGCGAGCGTCTCGTCGAAGCCGTATCCGGCGGGATCGAAGTTCGGCCCGGCCTCCAGCGCCACGACCTTGAGGCCGGCGGCGGCGAGTTCCGCGAGGAGTGGCGCGCCGCCGGCCCCGGTGCCGACCACCACCACGTCGACGACCTCGTCGGTGCTGTAACGGTTCTGCCCCGAGAGGTTCATCGGGCGTCTCCCACGATGTCGAGGATCGGGGCTTCCCAGGATTCGCGCTCGTTCAGGCCGGTCAGGCGATAGCCGGGCAGGCTGTCGGCGTCGTCGCCCCCCGCGCCGATCCCGGTGAAGCCGATCACCGCGAGGCCGGCCGGATGGGCGAGGTAGGTGCGCACCGCCTCGCCCCGCAATTCCTCGAACCAGCAGTTCATGAGGTCGGGCGCGAGGCCGCCTTGGATCTCCGGCAGGTCGCCGGAGGCGGCGCGGGTGAGAAGGGCATCCTGCTCAGGCCCGCCGAGGGCCGTGAAGGGACGCCCATGGGCCTCCCGCGCGGCCCCGTCGAGGGTCCGGAGCGCGCGGCTGTAGGCCTCCGCGTCCGGCGGCAGGGCGGCGAAGCGCCAGCCGTCGCCGGTGCCGGAGGCGAGCCGCGCGTCGATGCGGCGGGCGAGATCGATCTTCCCCGGGCCCGCCTGCGGCAGCACCCGATCGAGGCAGGCGGCGAGGGCCGCGCGCTCGTCGGGCTCCAAGCAGAACGGGCCGTCGGGCTCGCGCATCCGCTCGCGCAGGGTCGTGCGCAGGCGGGTATTGACCCGGTCGGAACCGATCAGCGCCGCGAAGGCCGGCGGCAGGGCAGGGGACTCGACGGTCTGCGGCGGGGTCGCGACGAGGTCGCGGATCAGGGCCGCCAGCATCTCCGGCCGCTCCAGGGGGAGCAGATGGCCGGCTCCGGGAGCGACCTCGTGGCGGTGGCGGGCGAGGTGGGGCAGGGTCAGCGCGGCCTGTGCCTCCGGCCCGAGATCGCCATCCTCCGCCCCGCTCACCACCAGGGTGGGGGTCGACAGGGTGCCGATGCGGTCGCGCCAATCCTCGTTGGCGCCGCTCGCGAGCCAGGCCTTCCAGGCTTGCGGATTGGCGCGCAGCACGTCCTCGACGGTCCGGGCATGATCCTCCGGATCAAGGGGGGCGCCGACATTCGCCGCCACGAAGGCCTCGGCCTCCCGTCGCCGAGTCTCGGGATCGGCGTCGATCCAGGCGATCATCGCCTGCCGGCGCTCCTCTTCCATCGGCTCGGGCGCGGGCGGCGAGCCCGCCAGCAGCACCAGCCCGGCGAGGCCGGCGAGCGCCGGATCGCCGTCCTCGCTGCGGCGAGCGAGCGCCAGGGCGACCTTCGCCCCCATGCTGTTGCCGGCGATGAGCCAGGGCCCGGGCGGGCCCTCGGCGGTGATGCGGGCGGCGACGTGGTCGGCCATGGCGGCGACGCCGCAACCCGGATGGTCGGCGTCGTCGCCGAAGCCCGGCAGGTCGATGGCGACGCAGCGCAGGTGGGGCCCGAGACGCTCGGCGAGGGGGCGCCAGGTGCGGGCGCTGCCTCCGAGGAAGTGCAGGCAGAAGAGGACGGGGTGGTCGATCATGCCGGCGAGATCGCGCGGTGCTGCGCTGCGTCAACGGCGGCCTGCCCGCGGCGCCTTGCAGCACCCCGGGATGATCTGTCGAGTCATCGACGGACCGGAGAGGCCGGCGGATCACCTCTCGATCGGTCTTGATGCGGCGGTGGGCGCGGCGAAGGACTCCCTCGACAGTCGAGCGCTATGCCCGATCAGAGATAATATATGATTTCTTCGTCTCGCACATCGAGGTGCGACGCGGGCTTCCGCGGCCCGCACTGCAAATTTGATCTATGTTAAATTATTACAATGAGCCAATAGCCGTCGCCGCCTCATCCTGGCAGGAGGCGAGAAGAGCCGCACATGTAGACCCCATATCTCGCCGTAGCGGCGGGAAGCGTCGCTGTATCTGCACGGCCGGCTAGATACACTCGAATTCCGGCCTCTCCCGACAACGCGAAACGCCGCGCAGACGGGCTGTCCGCGCGGCGTTTCCCGAGGGATGCGCCGCAGCCCGCCCGAAGCGGCCGCGGCACGTCAGGCTTAGTTCTTGGCCTTGTCGACCAGGGCCTTCTCCTTGATCCACGGCATCATGCCGCGGAGGCGCTCGCCGACCTCCTCGATCGGGTGGGCGGCGTTGCGGGCGCGGGTCGCCTTGAACGAGGTCTGGTTGACCTTGTTCTCGAGCATCCAGTTGCGGGTGAAGGTGCCGTTCTGGATGTCGGTGAGCACCCGCTTCATCTCGGCCTTGGTCTCGGGCGTGATGATGCGCGGGCCGGTCACGTACTCGCCGTACTCGGCGGTGTTCGAGATCGAGTAGTTCATGTTGGCGATGCCGCCCTCGTAGATGAGGTCGACGATCAGCTTCACCTCGTGGAGGCACTCGAAATAGGCCATCTCGGGGGCGTAGCCGCCCTCGACCAGGGTCTCGAAGCCGGCCTTGATCAGCTCGACGAGGCCGCCGCAGAGCACGACCTGCTCACCGAACAGGTCGGTCTCGCACTCTTCCTTGAAGGTGGTCTCGATGATGCCGGCGCGGCCGCCGCCATTGGCCGAGGCGTAGGACAGGCCGAGGTCGTGGGCGTTGCCCGAGGCGTCCTGGGCGATGGCGATCAGGGTCGGCACGCCGCCGCCGCGCAGGTACTCGGAGCGCACGGTGTGGCCGGGGCCCTTCGGGGCGACCATCAGCACGTCGAGGTCGGCGCGCGGCTCGATCAGGTTGAAGTGGACGTTGAGGCCGTGGGCGAACAGCAGGGCGGCGCCCTGCTTCATGTTGGCCTGGAGCGAGTCGCGGTAGATCTCGCCCTGCAGCTCGTCGGGGGTCAGCATCATGACGACGTCGGCCTGCTTGGCGGCGTCGGCGACTTCCATGACCGTGAAGCCCTCGGCCTCGGCCTTCTTGGCGCTGGCCGAGCCCTTGCGCAGCGCGATCACCACGTCCTTGACGCCGGAATCGCGCAGGTTCAGCGCGTGGGCATGGCCCTGGCTGCCGTAGCCGACGATGACGACCTTCTTGCCCTTGATCAGATTGATGTCGGCATCACGATCGTAATAGACCCGCATGGCGGCTCCCCCTTGTGCAGATGGCGAGAAACTCGAACGCTCCGGCGCTGGAGCGGCCGTGCGACGGCCGGCTTGTAGCGGCGTGATTCGCGTCAAGGAAGAGGGGATGCGCGCGAACGCGCACATGACTGGTCCGTTCCGGACGCGGATTCGACCATTCGGGTTGCCGGCTCGACCAGCCCGGACCGGGGCGGAACCGGGATCGCAGCCCGGTCCGCCGCCGGTGGATCCTCACGCCGGCAGGGGCAGCCCCTCGCGGGCGAAGGCGCGCTGCACCGCCGGGCGCGCGGCCATGCGGCGGGCGTGATCCGTCCAGTGCGGGAACTGGCGGGCCATGTCGTAGCCGAGCACCTGGCCGCGGCCCCAGTGCCAGAACACCAGCAGGTAGGGATCGGCGACGCTGTAATGCGCGCCGGCGGCCCAGCCGCCGCGGGAGAGCCCGACCTCGATCATCGTCCACAGATCGGCGCAGGTCTCGAAGCCCTTGGCCTTCACGTCCTCGATCGCCGCGGCGTCGGTGGCGTAGCGCTCGGCCCGGCGGATATGGGCGTAGGCCGGGTGGATGGTGGAGGAGAGCCAGGCGAGCCACTCGGCGCACCGCGCCTCCTCCCGCGGGTCCTCCGGCCACAGGCCGGCCTGCGGGTGCGTGCGGGCGATGTAGCGCAGGATCGCCGGGTTCTCGGTCAGGACCCACTCGCCCTCGGCGAGCGCCGGCACCCGGCCCTTCTGGTTGATGGCGAGGTAGCGGCCGCCGCGCTGCTCGGCTTTGGCGAAGTCGACCTTCACCGCCTCGAAGGCTGCGCCGGTCTCTTCGAGGGCGATGTGGGGCGCGAGCGAGCAGGCGCCCGGCGAATAGTAGAGCGTGGTGATGTCGGACAACGGGACCTCCCGGCGAAGCCCCGGGTCCTTAGCGCGAACAGGTCCTTAGCGGTACTGCCTCCGGGCGGGGTGTTCCACTGGCCGGGAACGGCCCCGATGCCGCGATGTCATCCCATCCACGACCTCATCCCGAGGTGCGAACGACGTGAGCCTCGAAGGAGGCCTCCAGAAAGCCCTGAGACCTCTGGAGCCCTCCTTCGAGGCTCGCTTCGCTCGCACCTCAGGATGAGGTTGCGGATCGGAGTGAGGTGCCGACGGAGCAGGCGCTCAGGCGGACACTTGCGGGCGTGCCGCCACGCCGGCCACTGGACGGGTGCGCTGCATCACCAGCCAGACGAGGGCGCAGAGCACGATCGCGCCCTGCACGCTCAAGGCCTCCCAGCTGCCGTTGAAGCCGAGATCGGTGACGAAGTCCGGCACGCCGTCGTTGTGCACCGGAACGAGCACCTGCTCCTGGAATTCCTGGATCGCCGCGCCGACCATGCGCAGGCCCATCACGAACAGGAAGGCCGAGGTGAGCAGGAAGACCGGGCGCAGGGGCAGCCGCAGCGCCAGCCACTGCATCGCCACGAACACCACCGCGAGGGCGGCCGCCGCGACTGCGAGGCCGCCGAAGAGCGAGCCGTCGAACCCGCCGGCGGTGCGCGCCAGGGCGTGCAGGAACAAAACCGTCTCGGCGCCCTCGCGGAACACCGCCAGGAAGGCGATGCCGGCGAGCGACAGGACCGTGCCGGCGCTCATCGCCCGTTCGGCCATGCGGTTGATCTCGGCCTTCCAGGCCGCCGGGTCCTGGCGCAGGAACAGCCAGCCGCTCATCGTGAACATCAGGCCGGCCGCGACCACGATGACGCCAGCCTCGATCAGGTCGTTGTGGTTGCCGTCGAAGAAGGCCTCGAACACCCAGGCCATGCCGAAGCTCGCCAGCACCGCGAGGCCGGCCCCGGCATAGACCGGGCGGATGCGGTCGGCGCCGCCGGCCCGGCGCAGGAACGCGGCGAGCGCGGCCACCACCAGCAGCGCCTCCAGCCCCTCCCGGAACAGGATGGTGAAGGCCTGCACGAAGGTGGATCCGTCGGCCATGGGGTGCTCCTCGCTCGTAGTGTCCGAAAATGGGGACCGTCGCGCCCCGTCGGCCGCCCTCTTAGGCGAGGCGGTCCCGGCTTTCAAACGTCGAATCTTTGTTTTGTATGATTCTAATCTAGATCCGGGCGAGTAACGACTGTCGTATCCTGCTCCAGGGTCGGTCGATCCCTGACGTAAAACGGGGGATCCAGAAACAGAGCGGAATAGATGCAGCCCGCCTCGACCATTCTCCGACGGCGAATTCGCCGCGCGGACGATCCGGGAGATCCATCACCACGCCGCATGCGGCCTCAGCCCGCGGACCCGCGCCACCGCCGCCTCCAGCCCCGTCCATTCCGGCGCGCCGGGTGCGTAGCGGGCGCGGGTATAGGCCACGACCTCCGCCACCTGGCGGTCGGTGAGGGTGTCGCGAAAGGCCGGCATCGCGGCGGGTGGTGCCGAGGGATCGGGATTCGGGAAGCGCTCGGCCGATGCCGCGACGCCGTTGAGGACCGCCTGGATCAGGTTGTCCGGGTACGCGCTGTGCACGGCTGTGACGAGGCCGAGCGGCACGAGCTCTCCCCCGGCCCCGCCCTCGTGGCAGGAGGCGCAGGCGCCCTGGAACAGGGCGGAGGAGAGGGGAGGGCCCGCGGCCTCCGCGGCGCGGTGGGGCCGGGCTGCCGGCGCCTCGCCGGCGAGGCTCGCGAGGTAGATCGCCATGGCGCGGATGTCGCCATCCGGCAGGGGGCCGAGCGAGGCGACCACGTCGGCCATCGGGCCGGCGGCGCTGCCGTGGCGGGGCGAGCGGCCGGTGCGCAGGTAGGCGAAGAGATCGTCCTCGGTCCAGGGCAGGCGCGCGCGCGACAGGCCGGTCAGGGCCGGCGCCTCCCAGCCGTCGGCGAAGCCGCCGGCGAGGCGGGCCGCGCCGCGGCGCTCGGCCCCCAGCGCATTCCTTGGAGTGTGGCAGGCGCCGCAATGGCCGAGGGCTTCCACCAGATAGGCGCCGCGGTTCCAGTCCGGGCCGCGAGCCGGATCGGCGAAGATGGTCGGGCGGTGAAACAGGGCGTTCCAGCCCGCCATCAGCGGCCGGTGATTGAAGGGAGGACGCAGGCTGGTCTCGGGGACCGGGTTCGCCACCGGCGCTTGCGCCATCAGGAAGGCGTAGAGCGCCTGCAGGTCGCGCTCCGAGATGCTGGCGAAGCTCGTATAGGGATGGGCCGGGTAGAGGTGATGCCCGTCACGCGATACCCCCTCGCGCATCGCCCGGGCGAAGGCGGGGTAGGACCAGGCGCCGATCCCGACCCCGGCATCGGGCGTGATGTTCGAGGCGTGGACGATGCCGAACGGAGTCTCGAGCCCGCGCCCTCCGGCGAAGGACCGGCCGTCCGGCCCGACATGGCAGACGAGGCAGGCGCCGGCCGCCGCGACGAGGCGCCCCTGCGCGATCGTGGCGGCGGAATAGGCCGCAGCGTCCGGCCGCTCGATCGACGGATAGGCCGGGCGCCAGGGCAGGAGAGTGGTGGCGAGGGCCAGCGCCCCGGCCCCGGCCCCGAACAGCCCGGCGAGGAAGCCGCGGCGGCGGCGCGGCGCCTCGTCGGGGCCTGCGATCCGCGGCGGGTTGAGGGCGGCGCGGACCGCCTCGGCGGTCAGGGGCAGTTCGCGGAAGCGGATGCCGGTGGCGTCGAACAGCGCGTTGGTGATCGCCGCCGCGCTCGGCACCGAGGCCGATTCGCCGGCGCCGAGCGGCGGATCGTCCGGCCGCTTCACCATCAGCACGTCGATTGCGGGCACCTGCGGGAATGCGAGGATCGGGTAGCTGCCCCATTCCCGGCTCGTCACCCCGGTGGCGTCGAAGCCGACGGATTCCTTCAGCACCCGGCTCGTCGACTGGATGACGTTGCCGTGGATCTGGTGGCGCACCCCGTCCGGATTGATCATCAGGCCGGAATCCTGGCCGACCACCACCCGGGTGACCGCCACCTCGCCGGTCACCCGGTTGACCGCCACGTCGGCGACCCAGGCGGCCCAGGCGGCGGCCTTTCCCGGAAACGGCCCGTGTACATAGACCGCGTAGGCGAAGCCCCGCCCGTACAGGATGTCGCCGGAGCTCCCATGCGTGCCGGGCTTGGCGTGCGGCGCCCAAGACGCCCGCTCGGCGACCGCGCGCACGAGGTCGGCGGCGCGGGGATCGTCGAGGTAGCGCAGGCGGTACGCGATCGGGTCGATCCCGGCCGCGGCGGCGAGTTCGTCGATGTAGGATTCGTGCGCGAAGGTGTTGGGCAGGGCCGAGACGCCGCGCAGCCAGGAGGCGCGGGCGATCGGCGGCATGTCGTGGACCGTCACCCGGGCATTGCCGAAGGCATAAGGCGGGACTGCCGTGCGGTCGCCCATCGGGTAGACCGCCGGCGTCGCCGCGACCTTGCCGGTGAGGATCAGCGCCAGCGTCGGGGCGCCGTTCGAGGGGTAGCGGGTCGCGAAATCGTAGGCCGCCGGACCGCCCTCGGCATCGAGGCCGCCGCGCACGTCCATCACCTGCGCGGCGCCCTTCGGCTCCCAGGCGTGCTCCTGCTCGCGGGTGAGCTGTACCCGCACCGGCCGGCCGACCGCCCGGGCGAGAAGCGCGGCATCGGCGGCCACGTCGTCGGCGCAGTTGCGGCCGTAGCAGCCCGCCGCCTCGTGGCGCTCGATCGCGATCCTGTCCTCCGGCATGTCGAGGAGGAGCGCGAGGTCGCTTCGCAGGACGTGCGGGTTCTGGGTGCCCGACCACACCACGAGGTCGTCGCCTTGAAACTCCGCCACGGCGCAGGACGGCCCGATCGAGCCGTGCATCTGAAAGGGCCAGACGTAGGTGCGATCGAGCCGCGCCTCCGCATGAGCCAGCGCCCGCTCGACGTCGCCGCGGTCGAGCAGCGTGCGCGCCGTCGCGGGGTTGTCGCGCAAGGCCGCCTCGGGCCGGTTGAGGTCGGGAAGTCCCGACCAGGGGCGCCAGGTCACGGCAAGGCAGCGCGCCGCCTCTGCGGCGTTCTCCTCGCGCTCGGCGACGACTCCGACGAAGTCGCCGACGACCACAACCGCGACGAGGCCCGGGATATGGGCGACCGAGGCCTCGTCCACCGCCACCAGCAGATGGCCGAGGGTGGAATCGACGCCCGGTGTCGGCGGCCGGACCACCCGGCCATGCACCATGCCGGGCACCCGCACGTCGTGGATGTATGTCCAGGCGCCGACCGCCTTGGCGGGGATGTCGACCCGCGGCACCGGCCGGCCGACCAATGTGTAGGCCTCGACCGGCTTCACGGGCGCCTCGGGATCGAGGGTCAGCTCGGTGCGTGCGCCCCGCACCAGGTCGCCATAGGGTATGGCCAACTCCGGCTCCGCCGCGACCCGGACATGGCCGGCTTCGGCGACCAGCTCGGCGGTGCCGCGGTTGAGCCGGCGCGAGGCCGCCTCGACGAGGTGCCGGCGGGCGGTGGCGGCGGCCTGGCGCAGGGGCACGGCCGCGATCTGGATCGTCTCGCTCGCGATGGTGCCGCCCTGGTCCGGCGCGGTCGCGGTGTGGCCGAGCTCCATCGCCACCCGGGACAACGGGACGTCGAGTTCCTCGGCGACGATCTGGGCCAGCGCCGTGCGGATGCCGGTGCCGAGATCGACATGGCCGTTGAAGGCGGTGATCCGACCCTCGCCGTCGACCGCGAGGTAGAGCGCGCGCTGCGGCCCCGCCGCCTCGGCGGCGCCGGCTGCGTCGCCGAGGCGGGGCGGGCGGCCCGTCGTCTCGCGGTAGACGAGCAGCAGGTCGCCCGCCTCCCGCCAGTGCCGGCTCGCGTTCGCAGGATCCCGGGTCATGCCGCGTCTCCCCGGGTGCCGGCGCGCATCCGCTCGGCGGCGGCCCGCACGGCGCGCAGGATCTCGATATGGGTGCCGCAGCGGCACAGGTTGCCCTGGAGGCCCGCGCGGATCTCGGCCTCGTCCGGGTCCGGGTTGGCGGAGAGCAGCGCCACCGCGGTCATGATCATGCCGTTGAGGCAGTAGCCGCACTGCGCCGCGTTCTCGGCGATGAAGGCCTCCTGCACCGGGTGCAGCCGCCCGTCTTGCGCCAGCCCCTCCAGGGTGGTGATCCGGCGCCCGACAGCGGCCCGCAACGGAATCGCGCAGGAGCGCAGGGCCCGGCCGTCGACCAGCACCGTGCAGCTGCCGCACTGGCCGAGGCCGCAGCCGTATTTTGGGCCGTTCAGCGCCAGGTCGTTGCGCAGCACGTAGAGGAGGCGGGTGGCGGGGGCGGCCTCCACCGCCACGCTCCGGCCGTTGACCGTGAGCACGTGGCGGATCGCCGCCAGCCGAGGGTCGTTGGCGATCGGCCGCCGATCGTCCTGCATGTGGTCCTGTCCCGCCCCGGCCCGGCTGTTCCGCCGGCTGCCGGTAGTTCTCACAGATTTCGGCGGGGACCGGAACCCCGCCCGCGATCGGTGCGGCTTGCAAGAGCTTGGCCAGATGGAGCTTGGAGATGGAGCTTGGAGATGGAGCTTGGCCAGGTTGTGTCTGGCTGGGCGGGAGTGCCGAGAGAGTGGGAGCGATCGCGCCTCCCGCCGACCCTATGCCGACACGAGCGGTCGGCGCGACGTTAGCTAACTTGACTAAGGAGGCTGTCCGGTGAGACGTTGGGGTCGGATCGGGAACGTCGTCATGAAGCAGGTCACCATCCATTCGGCCAAGACAAACCTCTCGAAGCTCATCGAGGCCGCGCTCGGCGGCGAGGAGGTCGTGATCGCCAAAGGGCACAAGCCGGTCGTTCGTCTGGTTCCGATCACCCAGCAACCGTTCAAGATCGGCCTGTTGAAAGACCAGTTGGGGCAAGTACCGGATTTCTTCGAGCCGATGCCGGATGACGAACTCGACCTGTGGGAGGGAGGCAATGACGTCGGTCCTGCTTGATACGCACGCATGGGTCTGGAGCCTGATCGAGGATCGGCGCCTATCGAGCCAGGCGACCGTCGCGATCATGGCCGCAAAGCAGGTCTTCGTCAGCCCGATCAGCTTCTTCGAGATCGCCCAGAAGGTCCGCATCGGAAAATGGCCCGAGATGGAGCCTCATGTTGCGCAATTGGCTGCGCTCCTCACCAGGCAAGGCGGGCGACCTGTCTCGCTCGATCCGGAGATCTGCATCGCGGCCGGCTCGATGGAATGGACCCACCGCGATCCGTTCGATCGAATGCTGGCTGCGACAGCGCAACATCACCGTCTCCCGCTCATCTCGGCGGATGCGATTTTCGACGGAATGGTGCCCCGTGTCTGGTGAGCTTGAACTGTTGATAGTTCGCAAGCTGACATAAATAATGGCCAAGCTTGGATCGGAGCGTTTTATATTGTTATTTCATGTCTTAATTTTGTTAATGATTTACAGTTAAATCAATGTAATATTTCACAAAAAGCAATCAAACATCATGTTTTTGGAGGATGGAGTGTCCAGCGATACCACCCAAAGCAGTACGCCCGAGGGCGAGCCTGCGGCCGACGAGGCCGGCACCGTCGCCGAGGACGGCGTCGCGCTCTCGGTCACGGAAGGCGGCACCGGGACCATCGCCGTCTCCGAGACCGCGCCGCCGAGCCCATTCAACCCGACCATGCGCGACCCCGACGCCTCCGCCTCGGAGATGGGCAGGGGCGTGACGCCGCAGCCGATGGACCCCGACGACGGCGAGGCCGTGCCCTGCACCGGTCCGGAGGCCGACCAGGCCCTGATCCTCGGCCCGCCGGATGGGGAGGCCGGCGAGGCGGCGATCCCGGTCGCCGCGGGGCAGGACGGGGCGACCGCTCCGGCCGTCGTCCAGGCGCCGCCGGGCGTGGTCGACACCGCGAGCCTGTTCCGGGATTGGGCCGTGATGTGGTCCGGCAACCCGTCCGAGGTCGGGGATGCCGGCCTCGCGCCGTCGCACGACGGGGTCTGCCTGTGCGACGAGACCAGCCTGGCGGCCGGGGAGGGGATGGCCGACCTCGCCTCCTGATCCCCCGAACCTAGAGCGCTTCACGATCGCGCTGCAATCGCGAAGCTCTCTAGGTTTTTGATTATGCCGCATTTTCTACGACGAACCGGCATCCACTTCGTCGGAAAATGCTCTAGTCGATCCCGGGCACGCCCCGGGATCGATGCTGCGGCGCCCTCAGGGATCGTGGCCGATTCTATAGGCCCCGGACGCTTGCGGCGCGGCCCGTCTCCGCTAGCTCCCCGGGAGTAGGGGGGCTCATTCATGCAGCAGCGCTGGCCGGACCGGATCTGGATCGTGCGGCACGGCGAAAGCGCCGGCAACGTCGCCCGCGACGCCGCCCAGGCGGCCGGGCACACCCATATCGACATCGCCGAGCGCGACGTCGACGTGCCGCTGAGCCCGCTCGGCGAGCGCCAGGCCGCGGCGGTCGGGCGCTGGTTTTCCGAGAAGCCCGCTTCCGAGCGGCCCGACGTGGTGCTGACCTCGCCCTATCGCCGGGCCGAGGCCACCGCCCGGCTGATCTGCGAGGCCGGCGGCATCGCCGATCCGCTGCTGGACTACGTCGCCGACGAGCGCCTGCGCGAGAAGGAGTTCGGCATCCTCGACCGGCTCACCCGCGAGGGCATCACCCAGCTCCATCCCGACCAGGCCGAGCTGCGGCGGCTGCTCGGCAAATTCTACCACCGGCCGCCGGGCGGCGAGAGCTGGTGCGACGTGATCCTGCGGCTGCGCAGCGCCCTCGACACCGTCTCGCTGCATTACGGCGGCCGGCGCGTGCTGGTGGTCGGGCATCAGGTCGTGGTCCTGTGCCTGCGCTACCTGATCGAGGGCATGACCGAGGACGAGATCTTGGGGATCGACCGGGACGGCGACGTCGCCAATTGCGCGGTGACCGAATACGCCTTCGACCCGGACAAGGGCAGCAGCGGCAAGCTCGTCCTGCAGCGCTACAACTTCGTGGCCCCGCTGACCCGGGCCGGCGCCCCGGTGACCGCCGAGCCCGACGCCACGGGAGCCGCCCGATGACAACCGAGATCACCGCCGCGACCCTGCGCGGCCTGCCCCTGCCGGATTCAGGCAGCGGCAGCAAGGAGGCGCGCGGCAGCGCCCTCGTCATTGCAGGCTCGGTCGAGGTGCCGGGCGCCGCGATCCTGGCCGGCACCGCGGCGCTCCGGGCCGGCGCCGGCAAATTGCAGATGTCGATCGCCGCCGGCACCGCCCCGCACGCGGCTTTGGCGGTGCCGGAAGCCCTGGTGGTCCGGCTGCCCGAGGGCGAGGGCGGCCATGTCGATCACCATCAGGCCGCCGAGGTGCTGCTGCCGCGCTCCGAGCGGGCCGCCGCGATCCTGATCGGCGCCGGCATGGCCTCGGGCGAGCCGACCAAGGCGCTGACCGCCGCCCTCCTGACCGGCCCGGCCGAAGGCCCGTTCGTCCTCGATGCGGCGAGCATCGACGGGCTGTGCGACCAGGCCGCGGCGGTGCGGGCCCGCGGAGGCCGAGTGGTGCTGACCCCGCATGCCGGCGAGATGGCGCGCTGCCTCGGCTGCGAGCGCGACGCGGTCGAGGCCGATCCCCTCGGGGCGGCGCGGAAGGCGGCCGAGAGGCTCGGCGCCGTCGTGGTGATGAAGGGAGCAGAGACCTGGATCGTCGATCCGGCCGGCGACACCTGGCACTATTCCGGCGGCGGCGCCGGCCTCGCCACCTCGGGCTCGGGCGACGTGCTCGCCGGGATCATCGTCGGGCTGCTCGCCCGCGGCACGAGGCCCGCCGAGGCCGCGGCCTGGGGCGTCTTTCTCCACGGCGAGGCGGGGCGGCGGCTGGCGCGGACCTGCGGGCCGATCGGTTTCCTCGCCCGCGAGTTGCCCGGCGAGGTGCCGGGCTTGATGCGGGACGTGGCGGAGGGCGCGATCTGACCCTGCGGCAGGAGCGCTCCACCGCCGTCATCGGATCGCCGCGGTCAGGCGGCCCGTACCGTGGCGAGGAAGCGGCGCACCTCGGATGACAGGTGCTCGGATTGCCGCGACAGCTCGGACGACGAGGCGAGGACCTGGCTCGCGGCCGCGCCCGTCTCCTCGGAGGCCTGGGCCACGCCCGCGATGGTGTGGGTCACCGCGCTCGCGCCGGTCGCGGCCTCGGCGACGTTGCGCACGATCTCCCGCGTCGCTCCGCCCTGCTGCTCGACCGCGCTCGCGATGCCCGCCGTCACCGCGTCGATTTCCCGGATGCGCGCGGTGATCGCGCCGATCGCCGCGACGGCCTGATCGGTCACGCCCTGGATCTCGCCGATCTGTCCGGAGATCTCCTCGGTGGCCCGGCTGGTCTGGTTGGCGAGTTCCTTGACCTCGGCGGCGACGACCGCGAAGCCGCGGCCCGCCTCGCCGGCCCGCGCCGCCTCGATGGTGGCGTTGAGCGCCAGAAGGTTGGTCTGGCTGGCAATGGTCGAGATCATGCCGACCATCTCGCCGATCCGCCCCGACGCGGTCTTCATCACCTGGACGAGATGCGCGGTCTGGTCGGCCTCGGCGACGGCGTGCCGGGCGAGCCCGGCCGAGTCCTGGACCTGCCGGCCGATCTCGCCGACCGATGCGCCGAGTTCCTCGGTCGCCGCCGCCACCGTGTTCACGTTCGCCGCCGCCTCCTCCGCCGCCGCGGCGACCGTGCCCGAGCGCGCGGCGGTGTCGGCCGCGGTCGCGGTCATCTGCTCGGCCGTGGCCTGCAGTTCCGTCGCCGCCGACGACACCAGGGTGACGATGCCGCCGACCGCCGATTCGAACCCCTCGGCCATCTGGCGCATGCCGGCCTTGCGCTGCTCCTCGGCGGAGGCCCGCGCGAGAGCGGTCTCCTCCTCGAGCTGACGGGTCCGGATCACGTTCTCCCGGGAGGCATCGACCGCGGCCGCGATCGCGCCGATCTCGTCGGTGCGGCCGAGATAGGGCACCGGGGCGACGACGTCGCCGGAGGCCAGGCCGTGCATCCGCCGGACCAGGCGCTCGATCGGCCGCGCTACGGCGGCCACGACGTAGACGATGCCGGCCAAGCCGACGGCCAACGCGACGGCGCAGAGCAGTCCGGTCAGCCAGAGCGCGTTGGAATAGGTGCCGATCGCCGTCGATCGCGCCTGATCGCTGCCAGCAACGTTCAACGCCGTGTCGCGGTCGAGCACTTCCATCGCCGCATCGAATGGACGGCGGGAGGCCTGGAACAGGTCGTTGACGGCGGCGGCATTCTTCTCCTGCGCCGCGATCATGATCTTGCCGTGCAGGGCCAGGTACTCCGCCCAATGCCCCTGGAACGCGGTCCAGAGCGCCTGCTCCTCAGGGCTCGTGATCACCGTCTCGTAGCGCCGCGCCACCGTCTCCGTATCCTTGAGGCGGCGGTCCGAGAGGGTGTCGAGCTCGGTCACGGGCTCCGTCGCCATGACGTATCGGGCATCGACGAGGCGCAGGCGCGTCACCTTGTACTTGAACTCGCCGAGTTCACGCACGCTCGGCAACCAGTTGTCGGAGATATCGAGCGCATTGGCGTTGACGCTGCGCAGCTGCGTCACGCTCAGGGTTCCTTGCATGAGAAGGCCGACTGCGAGCAGGGCGATCAGTCCGCCCAGCACGTGAGATAAATTGATCTTCATGTGTCGGCCCCACCAGATGGGCTCGAATGTGCCAATCCTTGATGAATTACTAGTTAAGATGGATATGATCTGAATGAAATACAAGATCTAACGAAAGGGAATGTTTTCTTACGGGGGGCGAGGCCGATCGGCGATGGGGGGCGGTGACGCGACGGCTCGCGCGTCCGCCCGCCCGGTACCCCGACGCTCGAACGCGCCTCCTGCTCGGATTCGTCGTCGGTCGGCCCCGGACTCCACGTGGTGCCGCGCGCCCGGGCGAAGAGATAGTGCCTCCAGTCGGTTGCGGTCGGCCGAACCCGGGCGGGCTTCGGATGTTGACGGCCGACAGATTCCGCCAGGACAGTCCGATGACCAGACTTCCCCTTGCCCTCGCCCTCACGCTGGCCGTCGCGGGCGCCGCCGAGGCCCAGACCGCCCGGGTCCCCCCGCCGAGCGACGCCGTCGGCGCGCCGGGACCCGGCACCGGCATGAAGCCGCCCGCATCCCACCCGACCACCAACCTGCCGGGCAATCCGAGCAGCACGTCCGTGCCCGGTACCAATCCGGGCGTATGGATCGGCGGCAGCCCGACCGCGGGCCCGCCCGGGAGCGGCGGCACCGCGGGTGGGCCGGCAGCGGGGAACCGCTGAGCGTCTCGCCTCGACGCGACGAGTTCGTCAAGGCCATGCCGACCTGACGCCTCACGCGTCCAGCCACTCCCGTAGCAGCGCGCTCGTCTCGTCCGGCCGTTCCAGCGGCGGCAGGTGTCCGCAGGCGGGCAGGACGTGCAGGCGCGAGCCGGCGATGCCGTCATGGATCTCCCGGGCTGAGGCCGGCGGGGTCAGCGTGTCGTCCTCGCCCACCGCCACCAGGGTCGGCACCCGGATCGTCGCCAGAAGCGGGCGGCTGTCGGGCCGGTCGAGGATCGCCCGCTGCTGGCGCAGGAAGGCCGCGCCGCCGACCCGCTCGGCCATCGCCTTCACGGCCTCGCCCACCGGCCCGTGCACGTGCGCGGCGTGGACGAGCTTCGGCAGCAGCCGCGTCGTGACCCCGGCGAAGCGCCCGACCTTGAGCTGGTCCATGCCCTGGCGCCGCGCGGCGGCGCGCGCGTCGGTCTCCGGGGCCGCGGCGGTGTCGAACAAGGCGAGCCGCGTCACCCGCTCGGGCGCCTGGCGCAGGATCTCGAAGGCGACGTAGCCGCCCATCGACAGGGCGACGAGGCCGAAGCGTGGCGGCGCCACCGCGAGCGCCCGCCGCGCCATCGCCTGCACATTGTCGTCGAGGGTCAGGTCCGCCACCGAGGCGGCGGCCCGGTCGGCGAGCGCGTCGATCGGAGCGCGCCACAGGACGGCATCGTTGAGGAGCCCGGGCAGGAACAGGAGCGGGACGAGATCGGCGGTCATGACCGCCCCTATGGCCGGATCGGCTCACCGGCACCAGGGGCGGCCTCGATCCGTCAGTAGGAGCGCGGCATGCCGAGCACGTGCTCGGCGATGTAGGACAGGATCAGGTTGGTGGAGATCGGCGCCACCTGGTAGAGCCGCGTCTCGCGGAACTTGCGCTCGACGTCGTATTCCTCGGCAAAGCCGAAGCCGCCGAAGGTCTGGATGCAGGCATTGGCCGCCTCGAACGAGGCGTCGGCGGCGAGCATCTTGGCCATGTTGGCCTCGGCGCCCGGATTGGCCCCGGCCTCGTAGAGGCGCAAGCCCTCCTGCACCATCAGCTCGGCGGCGCGCATGTTGGCGTAGGCCTTGGCGATCGGGAACTGGATGCCCTGGTTCTGGCCGATCGGCCGGCCGAAGACCTGGCGCTCGCGGGCGTAAGCGGAAGCCTTGGCGATGAACCACTTGGCGTCGCCGACGCATTCGGCGGCGATCAGGAGCCGCTCGGCATTCATGCCCGACAGGATGTAGCGAAAGCCCTTGCCCTCCTCGCCGACCAGGTTCTCGGCCGGCACCTCCATGTTGTCGAAGAAGACCTCGCAGGAATTGTGGTTCATCATCGTGCGGATCGGCCGGATGGTCAGGCCGCGGCCGAGTACGCTGCGCATGTCGACGATGAAGGTGGAGAGCCCGTCGGTCTTCTTCGCCACCTGGTCGCGGGGCGTGGTGCGGGCGAGGAGCAGCATCAGGTCGGAATGCTCGGCCCGGCTGGTCCAGATCTTCTGGCCGTTGACGATGAACTTGTCGCCCTCGCGGCGCGCGGTGGTGCGCAAAGCCGTGGTGTCGGTACCGCTCGTCGGCTCGGTGACGCCGAAGGCCTGGAGCCGCAGGCGGCCTGCGGCGATCTCCGGCAGGTAGCGCTCCTTCTGGGCCTGCGTGCCGTGCCGCAGCACCGTGCCCATCGTGTACATCTGGGCGTGGCAGGCCGCGCCGTTGCAGCCCGAGCGCTGCACTTCTTCCAGGATCGCCGCGGCCGCCGAGAGCGGCAGGCCCGAGCCGCCGTACTCTTCCGGGATCAGCACCGAGAGGTAGCCGGATTCGGTGAGCGCGTTCACGAAGTCGGTCGGATAGGCGCGGTCGGTATCGAGGCGGCGCCAGTACTCGTCGGGGAAGCGGGCGCAGAGCTTGGCGACCTCCTCGCGGATCTCCGGGTGCCGCAGGGCGTCGGTCTCGGTCATTCGGGCGTCTCCTCTGACGGCGGCGATGCGGGCACCGCGGCTCGGTTCGTTTCCGGCACGCTACAGCGTTCGCGCCCTCCGAGGCCAGGGCACGGGATCGTCATGCGGGGGGGGCGTCATGCCGGCGATCGTCATGGGTGTCATGCCGTCCGGGCCTTCCTGCCACCACAGGTTCGCACCGTCGGCCTTGCCTTCGCGTTGCGCATGGCTTGTATGTTCCGCGACCGTCTCGTGTCGTCGCGAATTTGCCACCCCGGATCGTCCACAGCGGATCGCGGGCTTGAGAACCGAGGCGCCATGCGTGCGGCCGACCTGTCCTTCGCTCCCGCCGATTTCCTCCGGCTGACCGAGACTGCCGGGCTGACGGGCAACTGGGCCTGGGTCTTCGCCTCCGACCGGCAGACATGGTCACCCGGCCTGCATCGCCTGCTCGGGCTCGATCCGCTCCAGGTGCCGCCGAGCTACGCCCTGCTCGTCGACCTCGTCCATCCCGACGACCGGCTCCATCTGGCCAGCGCCGCCGACCTGATGCAGGGCTACGCCCTGCCCGAGCGCGAGGTCCGGGTGGTGCGGCCGGACGGGACCTTGCGCCTGCTCACGATGCGTACCGAACTGCACATGTCCCCGGAGGGCCGGCCGCTCGCCGCGGCCGGCCTCGTCCTCGACGTGACCGATTCGGCCGCCCTGCTGCGGCTGCGCCGGGCCGACCTGCGCCGGCAGAGCGCCTGGTTCGCGGCGGCCCGCATGCTGTTCGTTCCCGTCGGCCTGGACGGACGCTTCCGCTTTCCGCCCGAGACGGCGCGCTTCGCCGGACGCCCGATCGAGGAGATCAATGCCGATCCCTTCGCCGACGTGGTGCCGTGGGAACGTGCGGCGTTCCGCGACAGCATCGCGCGGCGTGATGTCGGCGGTGTGTTCCAGGCGGCTCCGCTGATCCATCACCGGAACCGGGACCCCGAGCGTTACCGGGTACTGTCGGTTCCGGTCCGTGACGAGCGCGGGTGCCTGGTCGAGCGCAACGGCCTCGTCTATCCGGCCGCGCTCGCCGTCCCCGTGGCGGTGGCCGGCTTGCGGGCGGGCCTGGAGCAGGCGGTGGAGGGGCACCACCTGCGCGCCGCCCGGGCATTGCTCGACTGGTCGATGACCAATCTGGCGGAGGCCAGCGGATTGTCGCTCTCGACGGTGCGGCGCCTCGAGGAGAATGCCGAGGGGCAGGGCGCCCGCTCCCGCCACAAGGCGATCGCGGCCCTGCGCCAGGCCGGCATCCGCTTCGTCCTGCTCGACGATGGCGAGGTCGCCGTCGCCCGCGCCTGACCATGGTGGTCAGGGGATCGCCGCGGCGGATCGGGGTCTTGGTCCATCGCAGACTCCTGTCGCGAAACCGGCGACCGCTTTTGCGAAATCCGCTTCGGGGCGAACAGGCCGGCTTCGAGGACGCGCTCCACCGCCAGCGCCCTGCCGGCCGAGGAGAAGCGGCCGGCATCGGCGTCGAGGAAGGTCTCGCCGCGGGTGAAGGGGCAGGTCTCGCCCGCGCACAGGGCGGCGGCGGGATCGAAGAAGGGCGCGCCCGCCGGCAAGGCCGCCCGCAGGGCGTCCGCGCTGCGCCCCCAGCGGGCCGCCAGCACACGTCGCGGATCCCGAGCCGGCGGATCGGCGCCGGGGCGTCGTCGTTGAAGGCCCCGCCATGCGCCAGGACGGGCGAGGCTTTGCCCGGCACCGGCCGGCAGCCCGCCGCCGTGTCCTGGACGAGGCGGCCGGGCAGCCCGTCGGCATGCCGGATCAGGCCGGGCACGTCATGCGCCGCGACGCTGTCGCCCCGGAGCAGGACGAGCCCGTCCTTGGTCCGGGTGCGGATGCAGCGCTCCGGATCCCGGGCCTGCCGGCTCTGGTCGGCGAACAGGAAGCCGGTGCGGTGGTTCCAGGTCTCGCTGCCGGAGACCGGCCGCAGGCGGAAGTCGGGGAAGCGTCCGGGCAGGCCGCCGCTCGTGACGCCGGCCCAGCCGAGGCCCGCCATCGCCAGCGTGGCGATGAGGCCGCCGGCGAAGACGGGGCGCATCCCCCGCGAGGCCGGGGCCGGATACCGGAACGGACGCGGCGCCGACCCGGCGATCCGCGTGGCCCGTCACACGCTTTCCGATTGATCGCTTCGCGATGCGGAAAGCGGTTTGGCTCAGGCGCCGCGCGGGCTGGCGAGACGAGATCCGGAAGTGATCGTCCGGCGACTGTATTGCCGGTCAAGGGCCAATCGGCAGTGCCGCGCTTGGTTTTAGCCGTATGGGGGTCAGATCGTTCACCGGCGCGAGCGCGTCAAGGCGGGCGCTGCGCGCCCTCGCGCTTCGCGCGACAAGGCCTTGACCCGCTCCCACCGGCGAACGCCAAGCTCGGCGAGAGGAGCGATGAAGACATCGCTCCTCTCGCTCGTCACGGATCGGATCCCGCAGGGGACGCGGCGTTCTCCTCCCCCCGACCGGCCTCTCCCTGCTGCAACTTGCTCGCCTCGAACGTCGTGTCGTCGCGCACCAGGGCGTTGGCCAGCACCACCAGGCGTCGGCCCGACGCCACGATCGCCACCTTGGCCGGCTTACCCGCCGTTCGCATCGCCCGGTACGGCTCGCGGAAGGCCGGACAGCTGCGCGCCGCCACCATCCCGGCCATGTAGAAGGCCGTGCGCAGGCAGGGACGCCCACCGGCAATCGCGTGGCGGCCCGGGTGAGCCCCGCTCTGGGTCGGATGAGGCGCCATCCCGGCCAGACTGGCCGCCGCCTTGCGGTCGAGCGTGCCGAGTTCGGGCATGTCGGTGATCACCACGCTGGCGATGCGCGAACCGATCCCGGGGATCGAGGTCAGGATCGCGCGCTTGCGCGCCAGGCCAGGCTCGGCGGCGATGCGTGCCTCGAGAGCGGCCTCGACCTCGGTGCAGGCAGCCGTCAGGGCCTTGATCACCGCCCTGTGGCTGTCGGCGATGGCCGGGTCGAGGGCCTGGGCCAGGCGGGTCTTCTCCATGGCGATCAGCTCGGTGAGCTGGCGGCGCCGGGTCGAGAGAGCCTTGAGGGTGATCTGGTCGGGGGTCGGGGCGGGGCGCAGGTGCTCGCTCATGCGCTGAGCAAAGCGGGCGATGAGGGCGGCGTCCAGCCGGTCTGTCTTGGCGATCAGCCCTTCGGCGGAGCGGAACGCCTTGACCTGGCGCGGGTCGGCCAGGGCGACATCGAGCTCAGCTTTACGCAGGGCGGCGATGAGGGGATAGGCGTAGGGGCCGATCGCCTCCAGGGCGACCGTGCGGATCCCGCGCTGCTTGAGCGTCGAGATCAGCTTGGCGATGCCGGTCTCCGTATTGTCCTGACGCACCGGCTTGGCCGCCGGGAAGAAGCCGAGATCGAGGAAGTGCTTGCCGACATCGATGCCGGCCACGGTGGGGATGGTGGCGCTGTGTGACATGGGTGATCCTGTCCTGTACGCGGGCGCCTGCACGAGGCAGGGCCCGATCGACTGTCCGGAGCAGCCATCAGGACATCCGGGAT
Source organism: Methylobacterium sp. SyP6R (assembly GCF_019216885.1). Lineage (NCBI taxonomy): Bacteria > Pseudomonadati > Pseudomonadota > Alphaproteobacteria > Hyphomicrobiales > Methylobacteriaceae > Methylobacterium > Methylobacterium synurae. The sequence goes on from NZ_JAAQRC020000001.1 coordinate 688,250, forward strand.
CAGGCCGGAAGGCGATCGTGCGGCCATCGCCGTTGAGCGACAGGGGACGCAGACCGGGAAACCGTGAGACCGCCGGATGCCCTCGCCGTAGCAGCCTACGGCCACACATCAGGTACAGGATTCCGTATCACATCGCCGAGGCGGCGACGTGCGGCGCCTTCTTCTCGGCCGACTTGATCGCCTTCCAGGCATTGGGCTGGGATACGAAGGCGCGGAGCGCCGCCACGTTCTGCGCGGCTTGCGCCGGGCCGAGATCGCGGGTCAGCACCTGCTCGGCCTCGCCGAAGCGGCCCTGCAGGCCCAGCACCAGGGCGAGGTTCTGGCGCACCCGCCCGTCGGCGCGGGGATCGTTGCTCGCCTGGCGGAGCGTGGATTCCGCCTCGGGCAGGCGCTTGGCCAGCGCGTAGGACAGGCCGAGATTCGACATCACCGCCGGCTCGCCGGGCACGATCTTGAGCGCCGCCTCGTAGTAGCGCTGGGCCTGGGCGTGGTCGCCCATCTGGTCGGCCACGGCGCCTTGCGCCGAGAGCACGCGCCAATCCGGATTGGCCGGCGAATGGGCGTTGCGCAGGACCTCCGCCGCCTCGCCGTAGCGGCCGATCTCGGCCAGGCTCTTGCCGTAGGCGGCGAGCACCGCCGGGTTCTTCGGGTTGCGCAGGGCCGTCTGCTGCAGGACCGCCGTGGCCTGGGAGCCCTGGTCGGTCGCCCGCAGGGCCTGGGCATAGGCCATGGCGGTGCCGATATCGGCCGGGTCCTTGTCGTAGCGCGCGGCGAGGCGCCCGATGTCGCGCCGGGCGGTGTCCGCCGGGGCGCTGACATCGATCGAGCCGGTGGTGAGGGGCTGGCGCGACCAGCAGCCCGACGCCATCACGGCCACCACGCCGACGAGGGCGAGCCGCCGCAAGGTGTTCGAGCGGCAGGGACGGGTCTCGACGGTCGCGGGCATCGGCCACTCCAGGGGCGGGCCCGGGAGATGTGGCAACCCCGCTCCCGCGGCCCTCGTGACCCTGGTGCTAAATCATTAACCCTAACCGCTCGTTAACGCTGCGGCGGGTCGCCTTCGGGGCGGCACGGGCTCCCGGGGGCGGGCCGGCCCGGCATTGACAACCGTCCCGTCTTGGCTCCCCCTCCGGCCTTTCCCGTTGCGTTGAAGGAAGGGATGCCCCGCGTGACCACGCTCCTGCCCGCGACCGAGGACGCCATCCCGATCCGCTGCGTCGACGCCGCCGGCTGGCCGGCCGTGGCCGCTGAGCTGCCGCCGCTCGCCGCTGCCTTCGCGCGGGCCTCGGGGTTCGAGGCCAAGCCCGGAAAGATCGCCCTGCTGCCGGGACCGGACGGGGCGCTGGCGAATGTCCTGTTCGGGGTCGAGGCCGGGAGCCGGGCCGATCCGTTCGCGGTCGGGCGCCTGCCCGATGCCCTGCCCGAGGGGACGTACCGCCTGGAGAACCTTCCGGGTGATGCGGCCCTGGCGGCGCTCGCCTGGCGGCTCTCCGGCTATCGCTTCGGCCGCTACCGCGAGAAGCCGGCCCCCAAGGCGCGGCTGGTCGCGCCCGAGGGGGTCGACGGTGCCGAGATCGACCGCATCGCCGATGCGGTGGCGGCCGGCCGCGACCTGGTGAACACCCCGGCGAACGACCTCGGCCCGGCCGAGATCGAGGCGGCGTCCCGGGCGCTCGCCGCGCGCTTCGGCGCTGCCGTCACGGTCGTCGCCGGCGAGGCGCTGGAACAGGGTTTCCCGCTCATCGCCGCGGTCGGCCGGGCCTCGCCGCGGGCGCCGCGCCTGATCGACATGACCTGGGGCGATCCGGGCGCGCCGCGCGTGACCCTGGTCGGCAAGGGGGTGGTGTTCGATACCGGCGGCCTCGACATCAAGCCCTCGGCGGCGATGCTGCTGATGAAGAAGGACATGGCCGGCGCCGCAGTCGCCCTCGCCGCCGCCGAGATGGTGATGGGAGCCGGTCTCCCGATCCGCCTGCGGGTGCTGGTCCCGACGGTCGAGAACGCGATTGCCGGCGATGCCTTCCGTCCCGGCGACGTGCTGGCGAGCCGAAAAGGGCTCACCGTCGAGATCGGCAACACCGACGCGGAAGGCCGGCTGATCCTGGCCGATGCGCTCGCGCTCGCCGACGAGGAGGCGCCGGAGCTGCTCTTCGACTTCGCGACGCTCACGGGTGCCGCCCGGGTGGCGCTCGGCCCCGACCTGCCGGCCCTGTTCACCGAGGACGACGCGCTCGCGGCGGACCTCGCCGCCACGGGCCTCGCCGTGCACGATCCGGTCTGGCGCATGCCGCTCTGGGGGCCCTATGCCTCGCTGCTCGAGTCGAAGATCGCCGACCTCAACAACGTCTCGGGCGGCCCCTTCGCCGGGGCGGTGACGGCGGCCCTGTTCCTGCGCCGCTTCGCGCCGGCGGCGAAGGCCCATGTCCATCTCGATCTCTACGGCTGGAATCCGGGCACGAAGCCTGGCCGGCCGGAGGGCGGCGAGGTGCAGACCGCGCGCCTCGTCTACGCCCTCCTGAAGCGCCGCTACGCGGTGCCGAGCGCGGCGCGTTCCGCCTCGTAGGCCTCCCGCACCAGAGACTTGCCGTAGCGGCGCTCCAGCCGCCGCACGGTGAAGTGGCCGCGGGCGACGGCCTGGAAATGGTCCATGAAGGCGGTGTTGACGGCCGCGCCCCCCAGGGCGCCGAGCACCGGCACCGCCTGGGCGGCGAGCTTCTGCGACACCACGCCCCCGAACCGGGCGCCGACCTGGCCGGCAAAGCGCATCAGGGCCGGGGCGCTCTCGTCGACGAGGCCGCGTCCGGCGGCGTAGCGCGCCGCCTCCGACATCGCCTTGGCGAGCGCGCCGCGGACCGCGAAATAGCCGCTCTCGGCGGCGGTCCCGGCGGCGCCGTCGGCTTGCGTGGAGCCGCGACCGCCCAGCGCGAAGACCTGCATGCAGGCCAAAGCCGCTTCCGGATCGGCGAGATCCTCGCCCTCGCGCTGGGCGATCTCGGCGATCGAGCGCAGCATCAGGGTGGTGGAGACGGGCAGCTCGACCGCGAGCGTGGAGAGGCCGAAGGCGCCCCCGATGGCGCCCGAGACCGCCGCCAGCGCCTTGTGGCCGCGGTCGCCGGGCGGGAAGCGCTCCAGCAGCTCCATCGCGCGGGTGCGCCAGGACGGCGACAAATCGGGGCCGAGCGGCGCGAGCGCATTCGCCTCCGACCTCGGCTCGGACGACACGTCCGCCCCCTTCGGCAGGGTCGCGAGCGCGACGTGCAGGGCGCCCCGCATCGCCGTCTCGGTGGCGTGGCCGACCGCATCGACCACGGGGGTCGGCAGGGCGCGGGTGATCATGTCGAGGGGGGCGCCGGCCATGGCGGAGAGCCGGCCGGCGAGGCTCGGGCGCTCCAGGGCAGCGACCGCCCGGCGCAACGCCGCGCGGTCCTCGGCGCTCAACGGCTCCGGCGCCCCGACCGGGACGGGGGACGGGGCGGGCTCGACGGCGACGATCTCGGACACGTGCGCTCCCTCGCGGACAACAGGGTCGGGATTAAAGCTGGTGCGCCGGGGCAGGGTTCCGCAAGGGTCTGTCCTCTCGCGTGCGCCGCCCCTCAAGCTCCCATCAGGCCCGCGCCGGCAGTTCCTCCGCCGGGGCCGGCTCGGTCTCGCCGGGCAGGAGGCGCAGGCCGAGGCAGAGCAGGGTCACCGGGATGCCGACGGCGGAGGTCATCACGAAGAAGGCCGGATAGCCCATCGACTCGACGGCAAAGCCCGACAACCCGCCGACGAACTTGCCCGGCAGGGCGTAGAGCGAGGAGAGCAGCGCGTATTGCGTCGCCGCGAAGGCCGGCGAGGTCAGGCTCGACATGTAGGCGATGAGCGCCGTCCCCGCGAAGGCGCCGGCGAAGTTGTCGATGCTGATGCTGGCCACCAGGAGCGGCAGGTCGTGGCCGGCGAGCGCCAGCCAGGCGAACATCAGGTTCGAGGCCGAGGCCGCGATGCCGCCGATCAGGAGCGCCGGGTAGAGGCCGAGCCGGCTCACCGCGATGCCGCCCGCGAAGGCCCCGGCGATGCCGACCCAGACGCCGTAGACCTTCGATACAGTGGCGATCTCCGAGAGGGAGAACTTCATGTCGATGTAGAGCGGGTTCGCCATGATGCCCGAGACGATGTCGGGCAGGCGGTAGACGGTGATCAGCGCCAGGATCAGCACCAGCCCCGTGCCCTTGCGGGCGACGAGGTCGGCGAAGGGATCGACCACCGCCTCGCGCAGGGCATGGCGCCAGCCGCGCCGGGGGCCCGGATCGCGCGCCTGGACCTTCGGCGCCGCCAGGGTGCCGGCGATGGCGAGCCCCATCAGGAGCGCCATGCTGGCATAGGCCGGGGCCCAGCCATAGGCATCGGCGACGAAGAGCGCGCCGGCCCCGGCGCAGATGCGGGCGAGGGAGTAGCCGAGCTGGTAGGAGGCCAGCATCATGCCCTGGCGCTCGGTCGGGGCGGAATCGATGCGCCAGCCGTCGACCACGATGTCCTGGGTCGCCGAGGCGAAGGCGATGACGAGCGCACAGACCACGGTGTAGCCGAGCGCGCTCGCCGGATCGGCCTGGCTCATTGCGACGAGGCCCGCCGCCACGGCGAGTTGCGCCGCGAGCATCCAGGCCCGGCGCCGGCCGAGGAGCCGCGACAGGACAGGCAGGTCGAGCCGGTCGATGACCGGGGCCCAGAGGAACTTCAGCGTGTAGGCGAGGGAGACGTAGCTGAGGAGCCCGATGCTCGACCGCTCGATGCCGGCGCTGCGCAGCCAGGCCGACAGGGTGGCGAAGACGAGCAGGATCGGCAGCCCGGCGCCGAAGCCGAGCACCAGCATCAGCGCCATCTGCCGGTCCGCCATCACGTCCCGCAGGGTGGCGCGGGTGCGGGCGAGCCAGCCCGTGCCCTCTCTCCCGACCGTCTTCGTCATCGTGATCGCCGTCTCCCGAGCAGGTTTCGCGAAAGGGGTGGCCGGTGGTGCAACGCAAATCCGCAACCCGGCAAGAACCCGGGCGGACGACGCATCGTCCTGCCGATGCGTCGTCCGGTCCGGGCACGAGATGCCGCGCCCGGCAACCGCCGCGCAGTCGACCCCAGCATGTGGGCGGGATCATGATGGACGAAGAATTAACATCGTATCCACCGCAGCTTACCTGACCGGCGGGAACCCCGCCCGCGGCGGCGGGTTCGCTGTGGTGGATGGGACTGCGATCCCGCTCCGCCAGGGATCGTCCGGGCGGGGTCGGCCGCGGACAGGCGGGTTGCGGATGATCGGTTTGGACGCTGCGAGACAGACCGGAACGAGGAGCGCGCGCAGGGCGGAGGCACCGTCCGCGGCTGCGCCCTTTGACGCGCCGTTCTCCGATGCGCCGTTCTCCGATGCGCCGTTCCTGGCCGCCTTCCGCGGGAGCGAGGCGCCGATGGTGATGACCGACACGGCCCGGGACGACAACCCGGTCGTGTTCGTCAACGACGCGTTCTGCCGGCTCACCGGCTACGCGCCCGAGGAGGTGCTCGGCCGCAACTGCCGTTTCCTGCAAGGGCCCGACACCGACCCCGCCGACATCGCCCGGGTGCGGACGGCCCTGGCACAGGGCGAGCCCCTGCGGGTCGATCTCCTGAACTACCGCAAGGACGGCCAACCGTTCTGGAACGCCATGACGCTCACCCCGGTGCGGGACGAGGCCGGCAGGTTACGCTCCTACTTCGCGGTGCTCACCGACGTGACCCAGACCCGCCAGGCCGAACGGGCGCTGGTGCGGGAGAAGGATGCCCTCGCCCAGGACCTCGAGGCACGCAACCGGGCGCTCCAGGCCGCCCTCGACCAGCAGACCGCCCTGCTGCACGAGGTCGACCACCGGGTGAAGAACAACCTCCAGGTCATCTCCTCCCTGGTGCTGCTCAAGGCCCGGCGCGCCCGGGACGCCGCCTGCCGCGACGTGCTGCGCAGCATGGCCGACCGGATCGGGGCGCTCGCCACCGCCCACCGCCTGCTCTACGCGATGAGCGACGTCGCCCGGTTCGACCTGCGCGACTTCGCCGCCGATTTCGCCGCCGACCTCGAAGCCGGCATCGACACGGACCGGATCGCCCTCTCGGTCGATGTCGAGGCCGTGGCCGTGCCGGCCTCGATGGCAGCACCCCTGGCGCTCCTGGTGCACGAACTCGCCGTCAACGCGGTCCGGCACGCCTTCCCGGACGAGCGGCACGGCCGCGTCGCGATCACCGCCCGGGCCGATGACGGGCGCCTGATCCTCGACATCCGCGACGACGGCATCGGCCTCTCCGCGCAATCCGACAATCCCGAAGGCTTCGGCCGCGACCTCGTCGGCATGCTGGTGCGCCAGTTGCGCGGCAGCCTGACCTTCGAGGACCTGAACCCCGGCACCCGCGCCCATGTCGTGCTGCCGCTGGGACCGGGTCACTCGGGAACCGGTCCTTGAGCGGGGGAGGCCTGCGGGTCCTGATCGTCGAGGACGAGGCGTTCATCGCCCTCGAACTCGAATGCCTGCTCGAGGAGGCCGGATACGTCCCGGTCGGCGTCGCGATCCGCTCGGGCGACGCGATCGCGCTCGCCCACGACCTCTCCCCCGACATCGCCCTCGTCGACATCCACCTCGCCGACGGCCCGACCGGCGTCGCGGTGGCGCAGGCGCTGAGCGCTCGGGCGGGGATCACGGTGCTGTTCACGACCGCCAACGCCAAGCGCGTCCCCCCGGATTTTGCGGGAGCGGTCGGGATCATCGCCAAGCCGTATTCGGAGCGGGTGATCCGGGCAGCCTTGGCCTACGTGGCCGGGCGGTATCACGGCGGGGCGCCGGCAGAGCCGCCGGATGAGGTGATGCTGGCGCCGGACGGAAGCGGGGACGACGCGCCTCGCCCGGACCTGCCGGCCTGATCGGTACAGCGACGAGCCATCGGCCCTCCTCCGCGCCGCGTCGTCGCGATTTGCCCCCGGCGCGACGACGCAGCGTCTCAGCCCTCCATGCCCGGGCTGCCGCTTTCACACCGGGCGACGGCACGCCAGGAAAAGGCACGCTCGGTAACCTGCAATCGCAGGAGAGGCCGAGCGGATGCGGGTGGGTGGGCCCCTGCGAGCCCGTTCGTTGCTGGGCCGCCGACATGTCTCGCGGCGGCGCGGAACATCGTCAGGCGCCGAAGCCGCCGTCGATCGTGTGCATCGCTCCGGTCACGAAGCTCGCCTCCGGGCCGGCCAGCCAGGCCACCATCCCGGCCACGTCCTCCGGCCGGCCGTGGCGCTTAAGGGCCATGACGGCGTGCATGACGTCCTTCATCGGCCCGTCCGCCGGGTTCATGTCGGTGTCGATCGGGCCGGGCTGCACGACGTTGACGGTGATCCCGCGCGGTCCGAAATCGCGTGCCAGCCCCCGCGCCATGCCCTGCAGGGCCGACTTGCTCATCGCATAGGCGGACAGGCCGGGAAACGGGATCCGGTCGCCGTTGACGGAGCCGATCACGATGATCCGTCCGCCCTCCGGCATGCGCCGGGCGGCCTCCACGGCGGCGTGGTAGGGGGCGGTCACGTTGATCCGCACCATCCGGTCGATCTCGTCCGGGTCCTGGTCCAGCGGATCGCCGAACGCGCCCACGCCCGCATTCACCACCAGGACGTCCAGGGGACCGCTCTCGCGCACCCGGGCGATCACCGCGTCCCGGTCGGCGCTGTCGGTCTTCGCGGCGGTCGCGCCGGTCTCCGCCGCCAGCTTGTCCGCCGCGTCCCGCGAGCCCGCATAGGTGAAGGTCACGGCGGCGCCCTCGGCGGCGAGGCGCCGGACGATCGCCGCCCCGATTCCCCGGCTCCCGCCGAGCACGAGAACGGATTTGCCCTGAAAATAGGTGTCGCGGGTCGTGGCCATCGGAGGCTCCTTGAGGCTTAAGTTAGTATCCACTACATAAATTGCCCGAACCTCCGGTCAAGCCGTTTTTGTATCGATGCCTACAAAATCATCGCGCCCCCGCGGCCGCCCCCGCCGCTTCGATCCCGACCAGGCCGTCACGGTGGCGCAGCGCCTCTTCCATGCCCGCGGCTACGACGCCGTCAGCGTCGCCGATCTTACCGAGGCGCTCGGCATCAATCCGCCCAGCTTCTACGCCGCGTTCGGCAGCAAGGCCGGCCTGTATGCCCGCACCCTCGGCCATTACTCGCAGACCGAGGGAATTCCGCTGGCCGAGATCCTGCGCCCGGGCCGCCCCGTGGCCGAGGCCCTCGCCGCCTTGCTGGAGGAGGCGGCGCGCCGCTACGGGGCGGATCCCGAGGCCGCCGGGTGCCTCGCGATCGAGGGGACGCGCTGCCTCGACCCTGCGGCACGGGACGCCGCCCGCGCCCTGACCGGGGCAGGCGGCGAGACCATCCGGTGCTTCGTCGCGGCCAGCCACCCGGCATCGGCCGAAGGCCTGTCCGACTACGTCGTGACCATGATGGTCGGCCTCTCCGCGATGGCCCGCGAGGGCCACGGCCCGGACCGCCTCCTCGCCACCGCCCGGTTCGCCGGCCGGGTCCTCGCACAGGCACTCGCCGCCGACGCGCCGCGGTGAGCGGGGCATCGGCGGCGCCACGCCGTCATGCGGCTCCCGTGCATGCGCGGCCCATCGGGAGAGCGGGCGAGGTTCGGTCCTACCCCTCCGCCCGTGCCGCCTTGAGCCTGTAGAGCGCGTCCAGCGCCTCGCGCGGGCTCAAAGCGTCCGGGTCGATCCCGTCGAGGAGCACGCCGACCGGGTCGGGCTTCTCCAAAGGCGCAGGCGGCGGGGGCGGGGAGGGCGGCATCGCGGCGAAGAGCGGCAGCTCGGCGGGCGCTTTCCGCCGTCCAGAACCGCCCTCTCCCTTCTCCAATTCGGCGAGCAGCGCCTTGGCGCGGGCGATCACCGGGGCGGGCAGGCCGGCCAGCCGCGCGACCTGGAGGCCGTAGGAGCGGTCGGCCGCACCCGGCACCACCTCGTGCAGGAACACCACGTCGCCCTTCCACTCCGTCACCTTGAGGGTGGCGTTGGACAGGCGGTCCAGGCGCTGGGCGAGCCCGGTCAGCTCGTGGAAATGGGTGGCGAAGAGCGCCCGGCAGCCATTGGTGCCGTGCAGGTGCTCCAGGCAGGCCCAGGCGATCGAGAGACCGTCGAAGGTCGCGGTGCCCCGCCCGATCTCGTCGAGCACGACGAGGGAGCGCTTCGTCGCCTGGTTGAGGATCGCCGCGGTCTCGACCATCTCGACCATGAAGGTCGAGTGGCCGCGCGCCAGGTCGTCGGCGGCTCCCACCCGGGAGAACAGCCGGTCGACGAGGCCGAGATGGGCGGCGGCTGCCGGCACGAAGGCGCCCATCTGGGCCAGCACCGCGATGAGCGCGTTCTGGCGCAGGAAGGTCGACTTGCCGCCCATGTTCGGGCCGGTGACGAGGAGGATCTGGCCCGCTTCGGTGCCCGAGAGGTCGCAGGCATTGGCGATGAAGGCCTCGCCCGCCCTGGTCAGCGCCGCCTCGACGACCGGATGGCGCCCGCCCTCGATCCGGAAGGCGAGGCCGTCATCGACGACCGGCCGGGTCCAGTTCAGCTCGACGGCGAGTTCCGCGTGCGAGGCCGCGACGTCCAAAGCCGCGAGCGCGCTCGCCGCCGCCACGATCGAATCGGATTCGGCCATCACGGCCTTCGACAGGGCCTCGAAGATCTCGAGTTCGAGGGCGAGCCCGCGGCCGGCGGCATTGGCGATCCTGGTTTCCAGTTCGCCCAGTTCGACGCTGGTGAAGCGCATCGCGTCCACCATGGTCTGGCGGTGGACGAAGGTGGCGCGCCAGGGATCCTTCAGCAGGGTCTCGCCGAAGGCCTGCGGCACCTCGATGAAGTAGCCGAGCAGGTTGTTGTGCTTGATCCGCAGCGTCCGGCAGCCGGTCTCCGAGGCGTAGCGGGCCTGGAGCCCAGCGACGACCTGGCGCGAATCGCGCTGGAGCGTGCGGGTCTCGTCGAGCTCCGCCCGGTAGCCCTCGCGCACGAAGTTGCCGTCGCGGCGCTGCAACGGCAGGTCGTCGGCGAGCGCGGCGGCGAGGTCGTCGGCGAGCGCCTCGTCGAGCCCGGCGAGGATGCGGGCGGCCTTGCCGATCTCGCCCGGCAGCGCGCCGGCCCCGGCGAGCGCCGTGGCGATGCCGCGGGCGGCGAGGAGCCCGTCGCGGAGCGCGGCGAGGTCGCGGGGCCCGGCCCGGCCGAGGCCGATCCGGGTGAGCGCCCGAGCCATGTCGGGGGCCCGCGCCAGCTCGGCCCGCAGTTCCGCCCGCAGAGCCCCCTCGGCCACCAGGAACTCGACCGCGTCGTGCCGGCGCCGGATCAGCGCGAGATCGGTCGAGGGGCCGGCCAGCCGCTCGGCAAGCAGGCGCGCGCCGGCACCGCCGACCGTCCGGTCGATGGCGGCGAGCAGGCTGCCCGGGCGCTCGCCCGAGAGCGTGCGGGTGAGTTCGAGATTCTGGCGCGTCGCCGCGTCGATCATCAGGCTCGCACCCGCCGCCTGGCGGGTCGGCGGGCTCAGGGTCACCTTGGCGCCGAGCTGGGTGCGGGCGATGTAGTGCAGGACGGCGCCGGCCGCCGCGATCTCGACCCGGCTGAAGGCGCCGAACCCGTCGAGGGTCTGGACGCCGAACTGCTCCTTGATCGCCCGCTCGGCCGAGGCCGGATCGACGTCGCCGCGGCCAACCGGCGTGACGGCGGCCCGCGTGTCGCGCCACAGCCGGGCGACCTCGGGGTCCTGGTGGATCGCGTCGCCCATCACGATCTCGCGCGGGTCGAGCCGGGCGATCTCGGCGGCGAGCCCGGTCCCCTCGACCTCGCCGAGCGAGAAGCGCCCGGTCGAGATGTCGACGGCGGCCAGCCCGTACATCCAGGCCGAGTCCGAGGCGCGGCGGCGGGCGAGCGCCAGCAGCACGTTGGCCCGGCCGGGATCGAGCAGGCGGTCCTCGGTGATGGTGCCGGGGGTGACGAGGCGCACCACCTCGCGCCGCACCACCGACTTCGAGCCGCGCTTCTTGGCCTCCGCCGGATCCTCGGTCTGCTCGCAGACCGCGACCCGGTGGCCGAGCCCGATCAGCCGCTGGAGGTAATCGTCCGAGCGCTCGACCGGTACGCCGCACATCGGGATGTCGGCACCCGCATGCTTGCCGCGGCGGGTGAGCACGATGCCGAGCGCCCGCGAGGCGGTCTCGGCATCCTCGAAGAACAGTTCGTAGAAATCCCCCATGCGGTAGAACAGCAGCGAATCGGGATTCGCCGCCTTGATCTCGATGTACTGTGCCATCATCGGCGAGACCTTGGCCTCGTCGTCGGGCGCGGCGGAACGCCGGCCGCGGGCGGGCGGCGGCGGCGCCTCGTCGGCGGGCTCGTACGCCTCGTTGCGAAGCAGGCGGCCGGTGTCGCTGTCCATCGTCATGAGATCGGGGGGCTGTCGGGTCCGCGGCATCGTGGTCTGGCAGACTAACAGAAGCTCAGGCCCGCGCTCCAGACCGGGACTCCGGGGATGATGGGGATGATCGTCCCCGGCTGAAATGTCCCGCCCGGGTGTGTTAGCGCCGCAGCGCCGCTTGAGCCGGCCGGATCATGGCCCTAAGGGACCTTTCCCCGATCGTCTGATCCTGGTCGCACGAGAAGAGCCTGGCATGAGCGAGTCCCGCCCCGTCACCCGCGGCAAGCGCCCGACCTTCACCGACCAGGAGGCGCTGCAATTCCACCAGCAGGGCCGGCCCGGCAAGCTGGAGGTGGTGGCGACGAAGCCGATGGCGACGCAGCGCGACCTGTCGCTCGCCTACTCGCCCGGCGTCGCGGTGCCGGTGCTCGCCATCGCCGATGACCCGGCGCTGGCCTACGACTACACCGCCAAGGGCAACCTCGTGGCGGTGATCTCGAACGGCACGGCGATCCTCGGCCTCGGCAACCGTGGCGCGCTCGCCTCGAAGCCCGTGATGGAGGGCAAGGCGGTCCTGTTCAAGCGCTTCGCCGACATCGATTCCTTCGACCTCGAAGTCGGCACCGAGGACCCGGACGCGTTCATCAACTGCGTGCGCTATCTCGGGCCGACCTTCGGCGGCATCAACCTGGAGGACATCAAAGCCCCCGAGTGCTTCATCATCGAGGAGCGCCTGCGGGAATTGATGGACATCCCGGTCTTCCATGACGACCAGCACGGCACCGCGATCATCTCGGCGGCGGGCATCATCAACGCCCTGCACCTGACCGGCCGCGACATCTCGGAAGCCAGGCTCGTCGTCAACGGCGCGGGCGCGGCGGGCATCGCCTGCATCGAGCTCGTCAAGGCGCTGGGCTTCCGCTCCGAGAACGTGATCCTTTGCGACACCAAGGGCGTGGTGTTCCAGGGCCGCACCGAGGGCATGAACCAGTGGAAGTCGGCCCACGCGGTCGCGACCTCGAAGCGGACCCTCGAAGAGGCGATGGAGGGCGCCGACATCGCGTTCGGCCTCTCGGTCAAGGGCGCGTTCACGCCCGAGATGGTCGCCTCGATGGCGCCGCAGCCGATCATCTTCGCGATGGCGAACCCCAACCCCGAGATCACCCCCGAGGAGGTGGCGCAGGTCCGCGACGACGCGATCGTGGCGACCGGGCGTTCGGACTATCCGAACCAGGTCAACAACGTGCTGGGCTTCCCCTACATCTTCCGCGGGGCGCTGGACGTGCACGCGACCACGATCAACATGGAGATGAAGATCGCGGCGGCGCAGGCGCTCGCGGCGCTCGCCCGCGAGGACGTGCCGGACGAGGTGGCGGCGGCCTACCAGGGCACCCGGCCGCGCTTCGGGCGCGAATACATCATCCCGGTGCCGTTCGATCCGCGCCTGATCCACACCATCCCGACGGCCGTGGCCAAGGCCGCCATGGAGACCGGCGTCGCCCGCAAGCCCATCGACAACATGGACCGCTACCGGGCCCAGCTCTCGGCAAGGCGCGATCCCGTCGCCGGCACGCTGAACCGGGTGTTCGAGCGGGTGCGCAAGTATCCCAAGCGCGTCGTCTTCGCCGAGGGCGAGGAGGAGGTGGTGATCCGCGCCGCGATCTCCTTCGTCAACCAGGGCCTCGGCACCGCGATCCTGGTCGGCCGCGAGGACCGGGTGATGGCCAATGCCGAGGCCGCCGGCATCGATCTCTCGGGCCGCGACAACATCGAGATCCACAACGCCGCGAAGTCCGACCGCAACGGCGTCTACGCGCAGTTCCTCTACGCGCGGATGCAGCGCAAGGGCTACCTGTTCCGCGACTGCCAGCGCCTGATCAACCAGGACCGCAACCACTTCGCCGCCTCGATGGTGGCGCTCGGCGACGCCGACGCGATGGTGACGGGAACCACCCGCAACTACTCGATCGCGCTCGAGGACGTGCGCCGGGTCATCGACCACAAGCCCGGCCACCGGGTGATCGGCGTCTCGCTCTGCCTCGCCCGCGGCCGGGTGGTGCTGGTGGCCGACACCGCGATCCACGAGATGCCGAGCGCCGAGGAGATCGCCGGCATCGCCATCGAGGCGGCGGGCGTGGCGCGGCGCCTCGGCTACGAGCCGCGGGTGGCGCTCCTGTCGTTCTCGACCTTCGGCTTCCCCAAGGCCGAGCGCGCCGAGAAGGTGCAGGAGGCGGTGCGCATCCTCGACGGGATGCGGGTCGATTTCGAGTATGACGGCGAGATGGCCGCCGACGTGGCGCTGAACAAGGACCTGCTCGCCCAATACCCGTTCAGCCGGCTCAAGCAGCCGGCCAACGTGCTGGTAATGCCGGCCTTCCACTCGGCGGCGATCTCCACCAAGATGCTGCAGGAACTCGGCGGCGCCCAGGTGCTCGGGCCGCTGATCGTCGGCCTCGACAAGGCGGTGCAGATCGTCCCGCTCGGCGCGACCGATTCCGACATCGTCAACATGGCGGCGCTGGCGGCCTACAACATTGGCGGCTGAGGGAAGCCTGGGAGCCGTTCGGCTCCCTTCCATCCCATCCTCAACCTCATCCTGAGGTGTCGGTCCATCATCGATGGACCGACCTCGAAGGAGGGCTCCGGGGATCCCAGCGACATCTGGAGCCCTCCTTCGAGGCTGCTGCAAGCAGCAGCACCTCAGGATGAGGTCGCGGGTGGAATCACTGCTTCCGTCGATCCGTCGCGATCCCTCGTCGCAGCCTCCTCCCGGGCCCGGTCCCGCACCAGCTCCTCCGGCACCAGAGTCGCCGCATCCTGGCGGGCCGCCAGGGCCGCCAGCCGCACCGGCCGGTACTCCCAGGCATCGACCCCGACATCGCAGGAGCGGGTGGTGTCCGGCAGCGTGCCGTGGGTGTGGCCGTAGAGGTGGCGGGTGCCGCGCCACAGGCCGGGCCAGGCCCGGTGGGCGTAATGCGCCAGGAACAGCCGCCACTCGCGGCCCTCCTCCCGCAGAGTGACCCGCGCGCTCTCCACCGGCGGATCGGCCCAGGGCAGGTCGAGGACGCGGTTGCTGTCGTGGTTGCCGCGCACCAGGCGCTTGATGCCGTTCAACCGTGAGAAGATCGCCGCGCAATGCGCGCGCTCGGCATGGGCGGCGAAGTCGCCGACATGCCAGACCTCGTCCTCGGGCCCGACGACGGCGTTCCAATGAGCCACCAGGGTTTCGTCGTGATGGTCGATGGAGGTGAACAGGCGGCCGCGCTGGCGCAGGATGTGGCTGTCGCCGAAATGCGTGTCGGCGGTGAAGAAGACGGCCATGCCCACCCGGTGCGCCAGCGTGACGGATGCGGACAAGATGGGGCGGCCGGCGCCGCCGGCACGGGACGGATCGCCGCGTCGGCTTTTCGCGAAGCCGGCGGGAATACCCCGCCGGACAGGATTCTCGTCGCTTTCCGATCGGTCGCTTTGCGATGCCGAACGCGTATCAGTAGTTCCGGCCCGCGCCGTAGCCGTAGCCGTCGCGCGGGCGCACCCGGGCGCCGTAATCGACGTCGCGCTGGGCGTTTCGCTTGGCCAGCGCCCGGCCGGCAAGGCAGCCCGCCACGGCGCCGACGACCCCGCGCTCGGCCAGGTAATGCCCGGCGATGCCGCCGATGATCGCTCCCTTGATGCAGCCCTTCGCCTCCGCCGCGCCGACGCCCACCAGCGTCACGACCGCCACCAAAGCCGCCCTCGCCACATTGCGCATGATGCCTCCTCGCAGTCTCGCGACCTATTCAACGGCCAGGCTCGGCCACCGTTCCGTGGCGGCAGGTTCCGGAAGGGAGCGGCGGCGGGTGCCGCCCCGGCCGGCAGAGGCGTGGCAGGCTTGACCTTTCCCGGCTTGACCCAGACGGTGGTCAACGATTCTTTACCGGCGGCCGTTATGACAGCACGGCTGACCCGCCGAGGTGACATGTCAGAACCAGGCAGCCAGGAACCGGGCTCCGACATGCCGCGCCGTGGCGACGGTCCGGACCTGCGCGCCTCGATCCGGCGCGACCAGCTCGAGGCGGTGCGCCGCAGCGTGCAGCAGGCCATGCCGGTCAACGCGCTGCTCGGCGCCACCGGGGCGCTGGTCGCCGCCCAGGCCGGCCACGGGCGTGCGGGCCTCGCCTGGTTCGCGGTGTCGTCGCTCGTCAACCTCACCCGGTTCGGCCTGTGCCGGGCGCCCTGCCTCGGCCTTGCCGCCCCCGAGGGCTCGCCGCCGGACCAGGCCCGGGCCGCCGCCGGCGCGGTCGACCGGCACCTGCAGCTCGCCACCCTGGCGGCGTTCCTGTCGGGCCTCGTCTGGTCCCTGGTGGCGCTCCTGTGCGACGGCTACACCGCGCCCCAGACCCTGTTCTACCTCGTCGTCGTCTGCGGCATCACCGCCGGGGCCGTCACCCACGGCATGGCCTACGCGGCGATTCCCGCGAGCTTCATCACGCCGCCGCTCCTGACGGTGGCCGGCTGCCTCGCCTGGACCGGCGGCTTCGACCGGACCTGCCTCGCCCTCACGGTGCTGCTCTACCTCGCGGCGCTCCTGCGCAGCGCCATCGAGACCGAGCGGGGCTTTCGCCGGACCTCCCGGCTGAAGAACGAGGCCACGGCGCTCGCCCGCGCCCGCCACGAGGCGCATGCGGCGGCAAGCAGCCTCGCCGACGAGATGCGCCGGCGCGCCACCCACGATGCCCTCACCGGGCTGATGAACCGGGCCGGCTTCGCGCAAGCGGCGGAAGCGCGGATCCGCCGGCCCGGACCGGCGCCCTGCCTGATGCTGCTCGACCTCGACGGCTTCAAGTCGGTCAACGACGTCTACGGCCACTCGACCGGCGACCGGGTGCTGGCCGAGGTGGCGCAGCGCCTGCGCCGGACCCTGCCGCCGGAGGCGCTGGCGGCCCGTTTCGGCGGCGACGAGTTCGCGGTGCTGTACGACCCCTGCGCCGGATGGCCGCCCGCCGACCTGGCGGCGGCCCTGATCGGGGCGGTGGTCGAGCCGTTCGAGAGCTTCGATGCCGGCCGCCTCGGCGTCAGCATCGGCCTGTGCCACGCCCACGGGCCCAGCCTGACCCAGATGCTGAGCTGCGCCGACGACGCGCTCTACGCCGCCAAGGCCGCCGGGCGGAACCGCTTCCGGATCTTCGACGAGGGCCTGCGCCGTCGCCTGGAGATGCGGCGCGACAGCGAGCGCGACCTCTCGCACGCCCTCGCCGAGACCGGCCTCGCGGTCTGGTTCCAACCGATCTTCGGCGAGGGCGGTACCCGCATCGCCGGGCTCGAAGCGTTGGTGCGCTGGAACCACCCGGTCCATGGCTGGATCCCGCCCGGCGAGATCGTCGCCGCCGCCGCCCGGTCCGGCCTGACCGAATCGCTCCTGCGCTTCATCCTGGAGCAGGTCTGCGGCGCGATGCAGGCCTTGCGCGCCGCCGGCATCCGCGACGTCCGGGTGGCGATGAACGTCTCGCCGCGGGAGATGGCGCAGATCCCGGTCGACGAGATCGTGCTCGACCGCCTGCGGGCGCTGGGCTTGGCACCGTTGCTCCTCGAGATCGAGATCACCGAGGAGACCGCCCTCGATATCGAGGCGGTGCAGGACAAGCTCCTCGCCCTGTCCCGCGCCGGCATCCGGGTGGCCCTCGACGATTTCGGCGTCGGCTATTCGTCGCTCGCCTCCCTGCGCCAGCTGCGGGCGGGCCGGGTCAAGATCGACCGCAGCCTCGTCACCGGCCTGTCGGCCTCCGACGACAAGCGCGGGCTGGTCCAGACGGTGCTCGGCCTCGGCCGGACGCTCGGCCTCGAAGTGGTGGCCGAGGGCGTCGAGACGGCGGACGACCTCGCCACCCTGCGCGCCCTCGGCTGCCCGTTCCTCCAGGGCTACCATCTCGGCCGGCCGGTCCCGGCCGACCAGGCGCTCCGCCAGGTCCTGGCCCACCGCACGGATGCGGCCTGACCCTTTCGGATATCCTCCGCGCGGAGATCATGCGCGCGACTGGCCGCCGGGCTAGTCTTCCCGAGCCTCCGACTTCGTCCGCTCGCCAAACGACAGGCCGCTCATGTTCCCGAAGCCCCACGCCGCGCTCACGCCGAACACCTTCGCGTTCGAGAGCCTGCCGCTCGTCGCGCCCACGGGGTTTCGCGAGTACGATGCCCGCTGGCTGTTTCCGAAGGACCTCAACCTGATGGGGGTCCAGGCGCTGGGCCTCGGCCTCGGCACGCTCGTCCACGAGCTCGGCGTGCGCCCCGACATCGTCACCGGCCACGATTTCCGCGCCTACTCGGCATCGATCAAGCTGGCACTCATCGCCGGCATGCAGGCCGCGGGCCTGCGGGTGCAGGATATCGGCCTCTGCCTCTCGCCGATGGCCTATTTCGGCCAGTTCGCCCTCGATTGCCCCTGCGTGGCGATGGTCACCGCCTCGCACAACGACAACGGCTGGACCGGCGTGAAGATGGGCGCCGAGCGCCCGATGACCTTCGGCCCGGCCGAGATGGGCCGCCTCAAGGAGATCGTGCTCTCGGGCGAGTTCCGGTACCGCGACGGTGGCGGCTATCGCTTCGTGCCCGATTTTTCGAAGACCTATCTCGACGACCTGATGTCCCGGGCGCGCCCGCTGACCCGCAAGCTCAAGGTCGTGGCCGCCTGCGGCAACGGCACGGCGGGCGCCTTCGCGCCCGGGCTGCTGGAGCGCCTCGGCTGCGAGGTGGTGCCGCTGGATGTGGAAGCCGACGCCACCTTCCCGCGCTACAACCCGAACCCCGAGGACATGGCGATGCTGCACGCCATCGCCGACACCGTGAAGGCCACCGGCGCCGATGTGGGTCTCGGCTTCGACGGCGACGGCGACCGCTGCGGCGTGGTCGACGAGAAGGGCCACGAGATCTTCGCCGACAAGGTCGGGGTGATGCTCGCCCGCGACCTCTCGCTTCAATATCCCGATGCCCGCTTCGTCGTCGACGTGAAGTCGACGGGCCTCTTCGCTTCCGATCCGGAGCTGAAGGCGCGCGGCGTCGAGACCGACTATTGGAAGACGGGCCATTCCTACATCAAGCGCCGGGTCAACGAGCTGAACGCGCTGGCCGGGTTCGAGAAATCGGGCCACTTCTTCTTCAACGCGCCGGTGGGCCGCGGCTACGACGACGGGCTCCTCACGGCGATCGCCGTGATCGAGATGCTCGACCGCAACCCGGACAGGAGCCTGTCGCAGCTCTACGCTGCGCTCCCCACCACCTTCGGCTCGCCGACGATGTCGCCGCATTGCGCCGACGAGGAGAAGTACGGCGTGGTCGAGCGGGTGACGGCGCGCTTCCGGGAGATGCACGAGCGCGGTGAGACGCTCGGCGGTGCGGCGATCACCGGTCTCGTCACGGTGAACGGGGTGCGGGTCTCCACCGCGGACGGCACCTGGGGCCTGGTACGGGCCTCCTCGAACAAGCCGGAGCTGGTCGTGGTGGTCGAGAGTCCGGTCTCGCGGGCGCGGCTGGAGGAGATGTTCCGGGCGGTGGACGGCGTGCTGCGCGAGAACCCGCAGGTCGGCACCTACAACCAGACGATCTGACGGCGTCCGCGCTTCCCCGCCGCAACCGATGGGCTTAGGTCTCTCCTCGTACCGCGCACCCGCCGAACGGGCGCCGGCCGGGAGGAGACCCACCGATGCAACCGATTCTCGACGCCTACGACGCCCGCGCCATCCTGCCGGAGGATGGCTGCGCCGGAGCGCTGGCCGGCCGGATCTGGCGGCCGGAGCTGAACGGGCCGAGCGTCGTGGCGGTGCGGCCGGGCGCCGGCGGCGCACCGGACCTCGTCGACATCACCCGGGCCTTCCCGACCATCCGCGACCTGTGCGAGACGCCCGATCCGGCGGGCGCCCTGCGGGGAGCCGCGGGCGAGACGGTCGGGGCCCTCGACGCGGTTCTGGCCAACACGCCCCCCGACACCCGCGACCCGTCGAAGCCCTGGCTGCTTGCCCCCATCGACCTCCAGGCGGTCAAGGCCGCCGGCGTGACCTTCGCGGTCTCGATGCTGGAGCGGGTGATCGAGGAGCGGGCCCGGGGCAACCCGGACGCCGCGGCGGCGATCCGCCAGGAGGTCGGGCGGCTCGTCGGCGACGACCTGCGCCGGCTTAAGCCCGGCTCGCCCGAGGCGATGGCGCTGAAGGCCGTGCTGGTGGCGCAAGGCGCCTGGAGCCAGTATCTCGAGGTCGGCATCGGCCCCGACGCCGAGATCTTCACCAAGGCCCAGCCGCTCTCCTCCGTCGGCTGCGGCCAGGAGGCGGGGCTGCATCCGGGCTCGCAATGGAACAACCCGGAGCCCGAGGTCGCCCTGGTGGTGGCCTCCGACCAGCGCATCGTCGGGGCGACGCTCGGCAACGACGTCAACCTGCGCGATTTCGAGGGCCGCTCGGCCCTGCTCTTGGGCAAGGCCAAGGACAACGCCGCCTCCTGCGCGCTGGGCCCGTTCCTGCGCCTGTTCGACGACGGCTTCTCCCTCGACCATGTCCGCCGCACGGTGGTGAGCCTGGAGGTGACGGGCGACGACGGATTCAAGCTCGCGGGCACCTCGGCCCTGTCGGAGATCAGCCGCGACCCGGCCGACCTCGTCGACGCGATGATGGGCGGGACCCACCAGTATCCGGACGGCGCGGTCCTGTTCCTCGGCACGATGTTCGCGCCGGTCGAGGACCGGGGCGCACCGGGCCAGGGCTTCACCCACAAGGTCGGCGACCGGGTGGTGATCCGCAGCCCGGCGCTGGGGGCGCTGGTCAACCGCATGCGCCATTGCCAGGATTGCGAGCCCTGGACCCTCGGCGCGGCGGCGCTGATGCGCAACCTCGCCGCCCGCGGGCTGCTGCACGGCTGAGAATCCGGTCGCAGGCCTTCACGCCGTGACATTACCGTCACGGAAACCGTAGACCCCTGTCCCGGGCAAGCGTGGCCGGTTGCCAGGAATATAGCAATGGCTATACCTGGCTGCCGGACCAGGACGGGGAAGCGGCGATGCGGTGCGTGGGCGGAGCGGGATTCGGGGTGGCGTTGGGGCTCTGCGCCGGCATGGCGGCGGCGGCCGACCTGCGACCGCCCGCCCCCGCTCTTGCGCCTGCCCCCGCCGACGGGCCGGCCTTCGTCGACTGGTCCGGCCCCTATCTGGGGATCGAGGGCAGTGCCGGAGCCTCGTTCGGCAATTACCGCTTCGGGCCGAGCACCGTCGGCGGCCGGACGATCCCGGCCTTCCAGAGCGGCGATTCGACGAGGCGCTCGGATACCGGCCGCACCGCCACGACGGCGGTCGGCGGCCTGTTCGGCGGCTACAACTGGCAGACCGGCCCCTACCTCTACGGAATCGAGGCCGACCTCTACGGCGCCAACCTCAAGCGTCCGGTCCCCTCGACCGCGCTGGGCTTCGGCTACGAGGACGTCGATCCGGCCTTCAGCGTGATCCGGGGCAAGACCGATCTCTACGGGGCCGTGCGCGCCCGCCTCGGCTATTCGTTCGAGAGCTACCTCGTCTACGCCACCTTCGGGCTCGCGGGCGCCGATGCGCGGGTGCTCGCGACCTACCCGGATGCCGCCGGGACGATGGCGACGGCGCGCAAGGACCTGTCCTTCCTCGGCTTCACCCTCGGGGCCGGCGTGCAATACGCCATTACCCCGAACCTCGCGCTCGGCCTCGACTACCGCTACATCGATCTCGGCCGCTCCGGCCGGTTCGATCTCGGCACCGTGCCGGGCCTCGGGCCGGTCTCGACCCAGGCCGCGTTCTCGTCGCACCAGATGATGGCGCGGCTGTCCTGGTATCCCTACGGCCTCAAGCTGCCGGCGGAAGTGGCCGAGGACGCCCCGGCCAGCCGCGACACCGGCCGCTACTCGTTCCACGGCCAGACCACCTTCGTCAGCCAAGGCGTGCCGGGCTTCCGCGCGCCCTATCGCGGCGAGAACAGCCTGGTGCCGAACCAGGTCCAGTCCACCACCACCGCGACCCTGTTCCTCGGCGTGAAGCTGACCGACAGCACCGAACTCTACTACAACCCGGAATTCTCCCAAGGCTTCGGCCTGTCGCGCACGCTCGGCGTCGCCGGCTTCGTCAACGGCGAGGCCCAGAAGGCCGGCGCGCCGTTCCCGAAGCTGCGCTCCAACCGCTACTTCATCCGCCAGACCTTCGGGCTGGGCGGCGCCACCGAGGACGTGCCGGACGGCGTCAACCAGGTGGCGATGACCCGCGACGTCGAGCGGATCTCGGTCGTGGCCGGCAAGTTCGCGCTCGGCGACTTCTTCGACGGCAACGTCTACGCCCACGACCCGCGGGTCGACTTCATGAACTGGTCGATCTGGGGCTCCTCGGCCTGGGACTTCCCGGCGAACCTCCCCGGCTTCACGCAAGGGCTGATGGTCGAGTACAACCGGCCGGACTTCGCCATCCGGGCCGCCTACACCCAGGTGCCGAAGGAGCCGTCGAACGACGTGCTCGACCCGCGGGTCTTCCAGCGCGCCGGCACCAACATCGAGTTCGAGGAGCGCCACGTCCTGCCGGGCCTCGACCAGCCGGGCAAGCTGCGCATCGGCCTGTTCAGCAATGTCGGCAACACCGCCAATTACCGCCAGGTGGTCGACCTGACGCGGAGCGGGATCTACGACGACATCAACGACGCAGCCGCCGCGACCCGCCGGCCCCGGCGCAAGACCGGCGCCTACATCAACCTGGAGCAGGCCCTGACGCCGGATCTCGGCCTGTTCGCCCGGGCGAGCCTCTCGGACGGGCGCAACGAGAGCCTCTCCTTCACCGATGTCGATCGCTCGATTTCTGGCGGGCTCTCGCTCAAGGGCACCGCCTGGGAACGGCCGAGCGACACGGTCGGCATCGGCGGAGCGATCAACGGCCTGTCGCCGTCGCACCGGGCCTTCTTCGCCAATGGAGGCCTCGGCCTGCTCATCGGCGACGGGCGGCTCAACTACGGCACCGAGCGCGCCTTCGAGACCTACTATGCCATGAGCCTCACCAAGGCGGTCACGGTGTCGTTCAACTACCAGCTGGTCGTGAACCCCGCCTATAACCGCGACCGCGGCCCGGCCAACTTCTTCGGCACCCGCCTGCACGCCGATTTCTGAGGGCCTGTTTGACCAGATTCATCTGCTGAAAACTGAGAGTGAGCACGAAATATCCTGCCCACTCACCTCATCCTGAGGTGTCGGCGATCGGAGGTCGCACATCAGGTTGAGGTCGTGAAAAGGGGATGATGCACTCGTCTAGCGAAGCCGCTCCCGCTCCCGCCCGGCCTCGATGATCGAGCGGATCCGGGCGGCCATCGTCTCGATGGAGAAGGGTTTGGTCAGCACCGCCATGCCGGGGCTCAAGGTCCCGCTGCCGAGGATGGCGGTCTCGGCGTAGCCGGTGATGAGCAGCACCTTGAGGTTCGGCCGGGTCTCCCGGGCCGCCTCGGCCATCTGGCGGCCGTTCATCCCGCCGGGAAGGCCGATATCGGTGACGAGGAGATCGATCCGCACGTCGGAGCGCAGCACGCGCAGGCCCGCCGCGCTGTCGCCGGCCTCGATCGCCGTGTAGCCGAGGTCTTCCAGGATGTCGGTGACGAGCATCCGCACGGTCGGCTCGTCGTCGACCACCAGCACGGTCTCGCCGCCCGCGGAGCGCGGCAGCGGCGCGGTCGTCCCGGTCTCGTCCTCGCCCGGCACCGCGCCGGCGTGTCGCGGCAGGTAGAGGCTGACGGCGGTGCCCTCGCCGATCCGCGAGGCGATGCGCACCTGCCCGCCGGATTGCTGCGCGAAGCCGTAGATCATCGACAGGCCCAAGCCCGTGCCCTCGCCGATCGGCTTGGTGGTGTAGAACGGCTCGAACACCCGGGCGATCACCTCCGGGCTCATGCCGGTCCCGGTATCGGTCACGCGCAGGCGCACGTATTCGCCTTGCGGCATGTCGTGCCGGCGGGCGGTGGGGGCGTCGATCGTCCGGTTGGCGGTCTCGACGGTGATGCGCCCGCCGTCGGGCATCGCGTCGCGGGCGTTGATGCAGAGGTTGAGGAGCGCGTTCTCGAGCTGGGACGGATCGACCAGGGCCGGCCAGGCGTCGGGCGCCTCGGCCACCTCGAGGGCGATGCCGGGCCCCACCGTCCGTTGGATCAACTCCTGCATCCCTCGCGCCAGCCGGCCGACATCGGTGGGACGCGGGTCGAGGGTCTGGCGGCGCGAGAAGGCGAGGAGCCGGTGCGTCAGCGCCGCGGCGCGCTTGGCGGCGCCCTGCGCGGCCGCCATGTAGCGCTCCACGTCGGTGAAGCGCCCCTGCGCGAGCCGCGTCTGCATCAGCTCCAGCGAGCCCGAGATGCCGGCGAGCAGGTTGTTGAAGTCGTGGGCGAGGCCCCCGGTGAGCTGGCCCACCGCCTCCATCTTCTGCGACTGGCGCAGGGCCTCCTGCGTCGCCGCCAGCTCGGTCTCGGCCCGCAGCCGGTCGGAGATGTCCTTGGCGAAGTGGAACGCGCCGATCACCCGGCCCTCGCCGTCGCGCAACGGCGAGTAGGACACCTCCCAGGCGGGCTTCGCCAGGTCCGGATCGCCGAATTCCTCGGTCACCGTGTAGCTTTCGCCGGTGAGCGCCCGGGCCATGAAGCCGCGCATCACCGGGGCCTGGTCCGGCGGGAAGAGATCGGGAAACACCTCGCCGATCCGCACCCGGTGGCCGAAGATCCGGTAGAATTCCTCGCTATGGGCCTGGTTGAAGGCGATCAGCCGGTACGCGGTGTCGAAGGCGCAGATCGGGTCGGCGCTCGACTGGACGATGTCGCCGTAGAGGCGCAGCTCCGCCGTGCGGTCGGCGACCTGCCGGCCGAGCGAGAGGGTGAGGTCGCGCGAGGCGGCCTCGGCCTCCTTGCGTTCGGTGATGTCGGTGGCGGCGCCGTACCATTCGGTGATCCGGCCGTGCTCGTCGAGCACCGGCACCGCCCGGGAGGAGGCCCAGCCGACCGCGCCGTCGGCGAGGTAGACCCGGTGCTCGAGGCTGTAGGAGGTCTTGGTGCGGATCGCGCGCTCGGCCTCGGCCCGTACGGCCGGGCGGTCCTCCGGCGGGATGTAGGTCTCGATCCAGTCGGTGCTGGCCGACGTCGTGTCGGCCAGGAAGTCGCCGCCGGAGAGCTGGTACAGCCGGCTCCAGTCGGCGCTGATCCGGTAGCGCACCTCGGACGAGGAGCGCACCAGGGCGTCCAGCATCTGCTCGCGCCGGCGCAGGGCCTCGCCGAGGTCGCGCAGCCGCTCGCGCTCCAGCGTCACGTCGAATTGCGAGGCGAAGAAGTAAGTGAGCGTGCCGTCCTCGTCGAAGACCGGCGAGATCAGCAGCCGGTTCCAGAACCGCTCGCCGTTCTTCTTGTGGTTGAGGAGGTCGATCTCGATCGCCACGCGGCGCTCGATCGCGTCGCGGATTTTTTCCACGTCGGCGCGGTCGGTCTCTGGCCCCTGCAGGAAGCGGCAATTCTGCCCCAGCACCTCGGCGCGAGTGTAACCGGTCAGTTTGGTGAAGGCGGCGTTGGCGAAGACGATCGGATTGTCGGGCCGGTGCGGATCGGTGATCAGCATCGGCATCCGCGTCGCCCGCACGGCGGCGGCGAACGGGTCGTGGCTCGGGGTCGAGCGACCGATCTCGGCGTCGATACGGTCGGTTTCGCGGCGATCCGTCACTGAATTCCCGTCGTCCCCTCGCGACCTCCGGCGGTCCCCGACCACCCGGAGCGGGGCCTAGCACAGCCGGGCCCGGCGGGGCATGGATTCTCTTTGCACCGCGGCAAAGCGCGCGGGGTGTCGCAGGGCGTCACCCCGATGCGGCGCTCGGCTCGCAGGCGTGCCGACAAGTCCGGATCGTCGGCACTTCCCACCCACGACCTCATCCTGAGGTGTGAGCGAAACGAGCCTCGAAGGAGGGCTCCAGAGATCGCCAAGACACTGGAGCCCTCCTTCGAGATCAGTCGATCTTCGATGGTGTGCGATCTCCGATCGCCGACACCTCAGGATGAGGTGAGAGGGTGGGATACCTCGATTCTGCCGAAATATATGAGTGAAGATATTGCTCGCGCGAGGTCTCACGCCACGTCGAGGCCGAGATCGACGATCGGGGCGCTGTGGGTGATCCAGCCGGTCGAGATCAGGTCGACCCCGGAGGACGCCACGGCGCCGACCGTCTCGCGGGAGATCCGGCCGGACGCCTCGCTGACCGCCCGCCCGTCGATCATCGCCACCGCGCGGCGCAGGGTGTCGGGCGTCATGTTGTCGAGGAGCACGGCGTCGGCGCCGACCGCCAGGGCCTCGTCGAGCTGCGCCAGGGTATCGACCTCGACCTCGATCTTCACGAGATGCCCGACGCCCGCCCGCGCCCGCCGGATCGCCGGTCCGACGCCGCCCGCCACCGCGACGTGGTTGTCCTTGATCAGCACCGCGTCGTCGAGGCCGAAGCGGTGGTTCGCCCCGCCGCCGGCGCGCACCGCGTGCTTCTCCAGGCTGCGCAGGCCCGGCGTGGTCTTGCGGGTGCAGACGATGCGCGCCTTGCCGTGCGGGCGGGCCGCCTCGACCAGCGAGGCGGTGGCGGTCGCCACCCCGGAGAGCCGGCAGAGCAGGTTGAGGGCGACGCGCTCGGCCGAGAGGATCGCCCGGGCCGGCCCGTCGAGGGCGATCACCGCCTCGCCCGGGGCGATCGGGCTGCCGTCCGGCCGCAGCACCCGGACCCGGATTGCCGGGTCGAGGAGCTCGAAGGCGAGCAGGGCGGTCAGCGTGCCCGCCACGATGCCGGACTGGCGGGCGACGATGGCGCCGGAGAACCGCGCCTCGGCCGGGACGATGCTGTCGGTGGTGAGGTCGCCGGCCCGGCCGAGATCCTCCAGGAGGGCGGACCGGACGATCGGCTCGACCATCAGGCGCGGCAGGGGCGGAACAAGGGTGGCGTCGGTCATGGGACGTCCTGGAGAAGGGCGGGTCGGGGAGCCGCGTCCGCGACGGACAGGGCCTGGGACAGGGTGATCTCGGTGTGCCGCGGGACGCGCTGTTCCGGATGGTCGGCCCGCCAATGGGCGCCGCGGCTCTCCCGGCGCTCGAGGGCGGCGGCGGCGACGAGAAGGCCGGCCACCGCCTCGGCCGATCCGGCCTGGGCCAGGGCGGCGAGGCGCCGGACCGCCCGGGCGAGCCCCGCCTCGTGGCGCACCAGCCCGACCTCAGCCTCCATCAGGGTGCGGATCTCCGGCAGGGCGTCCGGCCTGGAGCAGGGGAGCGGTCCGGAGACCCGCCCGATGCCGGCGGGGGCCGTGGCCTGGATGTCCGCCGCGATTCCGGGCGCGAAGGCCATCGCCTCGAGGAGCGAGTTGCTGGCGAGGCGGTTCGCCCCGTGCAGGCCCGTCGCGGCGACCTCGCCGCAGGCCCAGAGGCCCGGAAGCGAGGACCGGCCCCGCCCGTCCACCCGGACGCCGCCCATGTGGTAATGGGCCGCCGGCCGCACCGGGATCGGCTGCACGGCCGGGTCGAGGCCGGCCGCCCGGCACAAGGCCGCCACCGTCGGGAAACGCCGCGCCACGTCGAGGCGGCGGGCGTCGAGGAAGACCGCCTCGCCGCGGGAGGTGCGCGTCGCGATCGCCCGGGCGACCACGTCCCGCGGCGCCAGCTCGGCCCCGGCGATGCCCGCCATCACGCGGCCCCCCGCGGCATCGATCAGGACCGCGCCCTCGCCGCGCAGGGCCTCGGTGGCGAGCGGCAGGGGGCCCTCGCTCCGGGTCGCGATCGCCGTCGGGTGGAACTGCACGAACTCGACGTCGCGCAGGACCGCCCCCGCCCGGGCCGCCAGGGCGAGGCCGGAGCCGACGGCGCCGGCCGGGTTGGTGGTCGTCCGATACAGCCCGCCGAGCCCGCCCGTCGCCAGCACCACGGCGCGGGCCGGCAGGGGGAGGGGGCCGGTGGCGGTCTTTGCGACGAGGCCGGTCACCCGGCCCGCCGCGTCCTGCATCAGGGCGGAGGCCCGCCCGACCACGACGGTGATCGACGGACACGCCAGTGCCGCCCGGGCGAGCACCGCCAAGACCGCCGCGCCGGTGGCGTCGCCCCCCGCCTTGACGATCCGGCGCCGGCCATGCGCCGCCTCGAGACCGAGCGCCAGCCCGCCATCGGCCCCGCGGTCGAAGGCGAGGCCGAGACCGGTGAGCCAGTCCACCAGCCCGGGCCCGGCCTCGGCGACGCCCCGCGCCACCTCCGGATCGCTGAGGCCCGCCCCCGCCGCCAGGGTGTCGGCGGCGTGCAGGGCTGGATCGTCGTCACGGCCGATCGCCGCCGCGATCCCGCCCTGCGCCCAGGCCGTCGCGGTCTCCTCGCCCAAAGGCGCGGCGCTGAGCAGCGTAACGGGGAGGGGCGCGAGCCGCAGGGCCGTGGCGAGGCCGGCGACGCCGGCCCCCACCACGACGACGCGATCCCGGCTCACGCCCGCACTGCCAGCATGCGCTCGACCGCCCGGCGGGCCGGCGCGATCAGGTCGTCCGGCACCGTGACCTCGTGGGTCATCGTCTCCAGGCTGCGCCGGATCTTGCCTAAGCTCATCCGTTTCATATGCGGGCAGAGATTGCACGGCTTGACGAAGGCCACGTCCGGATTGCGGACGGCCAGGTTGTCGGCCATCGCGCATTCGGTGATCATCACCACCTGCGCCGGCCGGCGGGTCTCGACGTAATCCTGCATCGCCGCGGTCGAGCCGGAGAAATCGGCCTCCGCCACCACGGCGGGCGGGCATTCCGGGTGGGCGAGCACGGTCACGCCCGGATAAGCCTCGCGCGCCTCGCGGATATCCTGCGCGGTGAAGCGCTCGTGCACCTCGCAATGGCCGGCCCAGGTCAGGATCTCGATGTGGGGCAACTCGGCCTGGACGTTCTGCGCCAGGTACTCGTCGGGGATCATCAGCACCCGGTCGACGCCGAGGGATTCGACCACGGCTCGGGCATTGCCGGAGGTGCAGCAGAGGTCGGATTCCGCCTTCACGGCGGCGGAGGTGTTGACGTAGGTCACCACCGGCACGCCGGGATAGCGCCGCCGCAAGGCGCGGACATCCGCCGCCGTGATCGACTCCGCCAGGGAGCAGCCGGCCGCCGGATCCGGGATCAGCACGGTCTTGCCCGGGTTCAGGATCTTGGCCGTCTCGGCCATGAAGTGCACGCCGGCGAGCACGATCACGTCGGCATCGGTGCGCGCGGCCTCGCGGGCGAGTGCCAGGCTGTCGCCGACGATGTCCGCCACGGTGTGGAAGATCTCCGGCGCCTGGTAATTGTGGGCCAGCACCACGGCGTTGCGCTCGCGCTTGAGCGCCCGGATCGCCGCCACGTCGCCGGCGAGCGCCGGCCACTCGATCGCCGGCACGTGGTGGCGCACCCGCGCATAGAGCTCCGCTTCCGGCAGTGCGGCTGCCCCTCCGGTCATCGCGTTCATTCCGGCCTCCCAGGATATGCTCATAATGAGCATTTACCCGGCTAGGCTATTTCGGCGCTTCGGTCCTGTCCAGATATGCTTCATGTGAGCATAAGTGCGGCATGCCGCCACGCTTTGCGGTCCAGGCGCTCCGTTCAGGCGAGGCGACCGGCCGACAGGCGCAGGCCCGGGGCGGGGCGTTCCAGCAGCACCTCCCGGCGGAACCGCATCAGCCGGGCGGGCCGCCCGCCGGTCTCGGCGGTGATCGCGTCGGTCTCCTCGACGAGGCCCTGCTGGGCGACGAGGCGACGAAAGTTCTGCTTGTGCAGGAGGATGCCCGATAGGGCCTCGACCACGCGCTGGAGCTGGCCGAGGGTGAAGGCGGGCGGCATCACCTCGAACACCACCGGCCGGTACTTGATCTTGCCGCGCAGGCGCCCGAGCGCCGTGGCGAGCATGCGGCGGTGATCGAGGGCCATGGCCCGGCCGGCGAGGGCATCGGCGGCGCCGGCCTCCGGCACGAGGCCGGCCTCGAACAGCAATTCGTAGCGCTCCAGCACCCGCTCCTCGTTCCAGCCGCTCCCGGCGCTCCCGAAGGTCAGGCCGATCCGGTCGAGGCGGCGGCGCTGCTCCTCCGGGTCGGGCGTGGCGGCGGCCCAGGCTTCCAGCCGGGTCTGGAGCGCGTCGAGGGCGGGCGGACGCCCGGCGCGCCAGTCCTCGTAGGGGAAGTAGCGGTACCAGCATTGCCAGGCCGAATCGGCCGCGGGCCGCGCCTCGCGCACCAGGGCCAGGTAGGCGACCGAGAGGGCGTGCCGGCCGCCATCGCCCGTCCCCGGCCGGCGGTTGCGGTCGCCGAAGGTGTAGAGCTGCTCGACATAGCCGAGGGTCTGGCCGGTCTGGCGCTCGACCCAGGCGCGCAGGCCCCGCTCCAGCGTCGGGTGGGCCGGTTCCAGCGGGCCGGCGGGGAGGCCTTCTTCCCGGCCCTCGGGCTGGCCGGCCACCGGCACGGTAAGCACCCGCGGCTCGTCGAGCGTCGCCGCCAGGATCACGGCGGCAAGGCCCACCAGGGGGAACGCCATGCCCGGCTCCGCCTCGGTCATCTCCGGTCATCCCCTGCGATCCGCCGGGGCCTTAGCATGGCTTGCCGCGGATGCCAGACCGGTTGTCAGCGCTCTGCGTTCGGATGTCCGCCGCCGGCGACCCTCGCCACGCCCTCGGCGCAGGTCCGCATCGCCCGTAAAACCGTCTCGGCCGGCAGGGACTCGAACCGGTAGCGCGGCAGGCTGACGCTGATGCAGCCGAGCACCCTGCCCCCGGCACCCCGCAGGGCCCGGCCGTAGCAGCAGATGTCGAGCTCGTTCTCCTGCAGGTCGAGGGAATGGCCGCGCTCCCGCGTCTCGGCGATGGCGCGGCGCAGACGCTCGCGGTCGGTGAGGCTGTGGGGCGTGCGCGCCGGCAGGGCGAGCCGGTCCAGCACGGAGGCGAGTTCGGCTTCGGGCAGGGTGGCGAGCCAGGCCTTGCCGACGGCACTCGTATGCAGCGACACCCGGGTGCCGATGCGCGAGGCCATGCGCACGGTGCGGTGGCTCTCGAGCTTGTCGATATAGACCATCTCGCCGAAATCCGGCACCGCGAGATGCACCGTCTCGTCGAGGTCGTCGCGCAGGCGGGCGAGCGGCTCCCGCGCCGCTTGGCGCAGGAGCGAGCCGTCGAAGGCGCGGAAGGCCAGGCTGACGAGGCGCGGGCCGAGGCGCAACGCCCCGTCCTCGTCGGTCAGCAGGCCTTCCGCCACCAGGGCGGCGGCGATGCGGTGCACCGTCGGCCGTGGCAAAGCCGTGTCCCGGGTCAGGCGGGCCACCGTCGCGTCGTCGGGAGCGTCCGCCACCGCCTGGAGCACCCGCATGAACTTGCCGAAGGCGGCAGTGCCCGGCACGTCGGGGCGAAGGAGCGCCCGGGCGTCGTCGTCGGAACCCATGCGGGACTGGATCCTCTCCCGTGACCTCAAGCGACGAGGTAGCCGCCATCGACCGGCAGCACCACCCCGGTCATGAAGGCGGCGGCCGGGCTCGCCAGGAAGGTCACCGCTGCCGCGACATCGGCGGGCGTGCCCCAGCGGCCGAGCGGCGTGCGCGACAGGATCGGCCCCGCCCGGGCCGGATCGTCCTGGAGCGCCTGCGTCAGGGGCGTGGCGATCCAGCCCGGGGCCACCGCGTTCACCCGGATGCGATCCGGCGCGTACGCGATGGCGAGGGACTTCGTCAGCTGCGCCACGCCGCCCTTGCTGGCGCTGTAGGCCGGCACCAGCCCGCCGCCGAAGAACGACAGCATCGAGGCGGTGTTGACGATTGCACCGCCGGTCTCCGCCAGCTTCGGGCGCGCGGCGGTGCAGACCCGCATCGTGCCGGTGAGGTTCACCGCCAGCACTTCCTCGAACACCTCCGGCCGGTGCTCGTCGCCGCGCCGGATGATGCCGGCGCAATTGACCACGATGTCGAGCCGGGAGCACGCCCCGACCAGGGCGGCGACGGCCTCGCCGTCGGTGACGTCGAGCTCGTGCGCCGTGAGCGCGAGGTCTTTGGGGATCGCGTAGGCCGCGGCACCGATCCCGGCGGCGTGGACCCGGGCGCCGAGGCGTGCGAGCGCCTCGGCGATGCCGGCGCCGATGCCCGAGGTGGCGCCGGTGACGAGGGCGGTGCGGCCCTGAAGCAGGTCGGGAAGGAAGGTCATGCCGTACGCTCGCTGCGGATCAGGGTCTCGCCGCCTTCGAGGGGTTTCCGCACCAGGACGATGTAGGCGACAGCCGCCAGCACCGCGACCGCGGCGGCGGCGAGCAGCGCGTTGACGTAGGAGCCGGTGCCCTGGACGATGTAGCCGGTGATCACCGGCGCGAACGACCCGGCGAAGTAGCCGCCGAAATTCTGGATGCTGCCGAGCGAGGCGACCTGGCGCTTGGGCACCGCGACGCTCACCATCATCCAGGCGGCCCCGCTCGCCATGTTGATGAAGAACATCGCCAGGCAGATATAGACTACGGCCATCGTCACGCTCGGGGTATAGGCCGCCGGCACCGTGAAGGCGCCGCCGCCGAGCAACCCGACGCAGACCGGCCATTTGCGGCTGGCGACGATGCCGGCGCCGCGGGCGAGCAGCCGGTCGGCGGCCTGGCCGGCACAGAGCATGCCCAGCGTGCCGAACACGTAGGGAATCGCCACCACCCAGCCGGTGCGGGCGACGCTCAGGCCCCGCTCGTGCTCGAGATAGGAGGGCAGCCAGGTCAGGTAGAGCCAGACCATGTAGATGACGCCCATGAAGCCCAGGATCATGCCCCAGGTGGTGGCGTGCGCAAACAGCCCCCGCCACTCCGAGAAGGTCATCTGCCGGGCCGGCGGCTCGGGGGCCGCCCCTTCGTCGAGATGGGCATTCTCCTGCGGCGTCAGCGCCACCTCGGCCCTGTTGCGGTAGACGAGGTACCAGCCGACCGCCACCACGATGCCGACGAGACCGGTGACGACGAACATCCAGCGCCAGCCGAGCCCCAGCATCATCGCGGTCAGGAGCGGCGGGGCGATGCAGGGCCCGATGCAGGACGAGGCGACGAAGATGCCGGTCGGCGTGCCGCGCTCGCGAACTGAGAACCATTCGCTCACCGTCTTGGCGCCGGCGGGAAATTGCGGTGCCTCGCCCAGGCCCAGCACGGCGCGCGCCAGCACGAATTGCTGGAAATTGGCGACGAAGCCGGAGACGAGCTGCGCCAGCGACCAGAAGAACATGCCGGCCCCCAGCATGATCCGCGAGCCGATCCGGTCGAGCAGCGCGCCGACCGGCAATTGCGAGAAGGCATAGGCCAGCGAGAAGGCCGAGAGCAGCCAGCCCATCTCGGCGGGGGAAAGGGCCATCTCGTCGCGGATCGCCGTGTTGGCGATCGAAAGCGCCGAGCGGTCGACGTAGTTGATGATGCCAGCGGCGGTCAGGAACGCGACGGCGATCCACTGGATGCGGCGCAGGCGCGGTGATTTGATGTATGTTGCAGTGCCGGACGACATCGCGTGCCGGTCCTCCCGGTAATCTTGATTTCAGTGTGTGGACCGCTTCACGATCGCGTTGCAATCGCGAAGCTCTCCAAGTCTTTGTTTGATCGTATTTTCTTCGACGAACCGGTGTCCACTTCGTCGGAAAATGCTCTGGCCGACCGCTCTGGCTTCAGCCCGCGACCTCATCCTGAGGTGCCGGCGATCGAAGATCGCGACTGAAAGGAGCCTCGAAGGAGGCCTCCAGGGATCGCGAGACGTCGGGAGCCCTCCTTCGAGGCCAGTCGATTTTCAATCGACCGACACCGCAGGATGCGGTCATGGGCGGGATGGCCAGCTCCGGTCGGAACGCGGACAGCCGCTTCAGCGGATGAACCGATCGACGTAATCCGCCCCCAGCCCCACCGCCTCGTAATGCGCCCGGCACAGGTCGATCTTGGTGAAGACGTCCTCGTAGCCGGTATGCCGGCCCCACGGATCGACGTAGTACATGCAGCCGTTGACCTGGAAATAGGTGATCATCTCCTCGACGCCCTCGTCGACCACGAGGGTGTGGGTCTCGCCCGGCGGCTCGAAGGCGTAGGCGCCCTCGCTCGCGACCCAGTCGTGCTCCAGGTAGCGCCAGCTGCCCTTGAGCACGAAGGCGTGGACCGGGCCGGGATGGCGGTGGCGACTGAGGATGCCGGCCTTGCGGACCTTGAGCAGGTTCATCCAGTAGCCGGCCGAGACGTTCAGGCAGAGCGGCCGGAACCACACGCTCTCGGCCTGCGGCACCCAGATCCGGTCGTCCTCGGGAATGGCCGGCGCCACCACGAGGTCGGGCCGGATCTCCGCCGGCTGCGGATTCTGGTAGGGCATTCGCCGCAGGGCCGCGGCGTCGAGCCCGGCGGCGGGATCGGCCGCCGGTAGGGCAGCACTCATGGCATCCTCCCGATATCCATATCGTGGACATTTTGTCCGTGATGTGGATGGTCGAGGAGGTGAGCCGCCCTGTCAAACCTTGGCCGCTGCATGGCAGCGTTGCAGTGATACGCAATCCGGAAGATCACTTCCGGATTTCGTATCACCAGCCCGCGCGGCGCGTGAGCGAAGCCGATTTCCGCATCGCGAAGCGATCAGTCGGAAATCGTATGAGACGCAGTCCGCCGCGCCCGATCGGTTGGCGCGGGAGGTGTGCCATCGTGATCGGTATGTCAGGCTCGAGCGTTCCGCCCGAGCCCGGCGGTCATACCGACGGTCGTTGAAAACGATCGTTGGTTCCGTTCTCGAATTTTCGCCAAGCCCGAGGTCCCGGACTTCCGGGCTTGGTGTCGAAAATTCGAGATGGGTCGACGGCCCCGTCGATCTCGGGCTTGGCCGAGATCGAATCGATGCGTCGGCGTCTTGGGCCGTTGGTATCAGTCGTGCGCCCGGGTCGGATCGACCGCCACGATGGCGCCGTTCTCGGCGTAGATCGCCCCGAGCACGGAGCGGAAATGGTTCCGGACCTTGCCGTAGCACTCGCAGGCGGCGTGCTCGGCCTGGGCCCGGTCCAGGATCGTGATCTGGCCGCGGCGCACCGAGATCAGGCCCCGGCGCTGCAACGATCCGATCACGCCGGTGAGGTAGGTGCGGCGCACGCCGAGCATCTCGGCGAGCATCTCCTGCGTCACCGGCAAGACCGGGGTGCCGAGCCGGTCCTGGAAGGTCAGGAGCCAGCGCAGGCACCGCTCCTCGATCGGGTGGACGGCGTTGCAGGCCACCGATTGCAGCACCTGGGCGAGCAGGCAATCGGCGTAGCGCACGAACAGGTCGCGCAAGGACGGGGAGGCAGCCCGGGCCCGGGTCAGCCGCTCGGCGTCGAGGCGCAGCACCTCGCCGGCGACCTGCACCACCGCCTCGCTGAAGGCCGGCAGGTAGCCGTGGCTGACGACGCCGCCGACCGCGCCCTCGTGCCCCACCGTCGCGGTCTCGACCATCCGTCCGTCGCGCATGCGCGAGACCAGTGTCACGGTGGTCTGGTTCAGCGGGAACGTCACGTGCGACACGTCCTCGCCGGCGCGAAACAGCACCGTGCCGCGGCTCCGCTGCGCCCGCTCGAGATAAGGCGCCAGAAGGGCGCGGTCGCCCGCATCGAGGGCTTCGAGCAGGAGGTTGCCCTCGAAAAGACCGGTCTCGGGGGACCGCGACTCGTCCGGCGCATTCAACGTCGTCGTCTCCGGAAAATTCGGCGGCCCGCTGTGGAATCGGGCCGAGGGCGGCAATGCCCGAAATTGGCAAAAGCTGCGCGAGCCGGCGCAGTGCGCAGACTCGCGGCGGGGACGAGCCTGCCTTTGGTCTAACGGTGCGTCACCCCCGTGTCTGTCGTATTTCTGACATTGCGGGTGCGATTCCGGCTTATGCCGATCAGCCAAACGGTGATCTCGCACCGCCAAATATACTGTCCCGCACTATAATCGGAGACGTGTTCGAGAGACGCGACGCTTCCGCGACAAGCCTGGATTTAACCCATGTATCAAGTTTTTGCAATCATTTTCTTTATTAGCGCAGGGATGATCTCTTAGTCAACTCACAGTTTGTCACTAATTTTTTCCAGTCAACCTAAAGTCATTGTATTCAAGCAATCGGGACAATGCAGGAAGGTATGGTGTGCAAATATATGGAGCGCAATGCGATCGATCTGTTTCGCCCGTGGGGGCGCAAGCGAGCGGCCGCGGAATTGTCGAAGCATTTCATCGGCCTGCGCGGCAAATTCCGGTTTCGATGCGACGCTGCGGCAGGGGGGGGCGGGCTTTCGGCTGCGGCGAGGTGACGGGCATCGTCTGCGCGGATCGGCAGGGCTTCGATACGTTCGCCGTTCGTCCCGCAGGCGGAGACAGGGGCTGTCGCGCCTGCTGTCCTGAGATCGTCGCGAGCGATCGTCGTCGGGGCACCACCCATGGGACGGCTCATTGCGTCATGCGGGGCTGCATGCACGGCGCGTGATCCGATGTCCGGACCCCGGATCACCAACCAGCGTGGTGAAGCGGTCAGCTTCACACGCCTGAGCGAAGCCGATTTCCCGCGTCGCGACCGTGAATGCGCGGCAATTGCCGCGCGATCACCGGAGAATTGTATGAGACGAACGGATGAACGATGCCCGCTCGCCCGGCGGCCCCGTGCGGGATCGCCCGATCGCGATCGCATTCCCCAAGGGGCACTCTCGCGACAAGCGCGGCCCGCCGCGCGGCCTCGATCGAGAGCCCGGACGTCCTCGCGGGTCGAGCCCGTCAACCGTCGAGCGCGACCGCGCCGGCATGCCCCATCGCCGAGCGGGTCAGCCGGTCGGCCCCGAGCTCACCGCCGGAATAGCCGAGGAGTTCCGCCAGCTTGTCGCGGGCGCGGCAGACCCGGCTCTTCACCGTGCCGACCTTGCACTGCATCAACTCGGCGGCGTCCTCGTAGGACAGGTCGCCGACCGCGACCAGCATCAGAGCCTCGCGCTGCTCGGCCACCAGCTTGTTGAGCGCGGCCTGGAGATCCTGCACGTCGAGGCGGTCGCCCTGGTTGGGGGCGGAGGTCAGGCGAGCCGAGTACACGCCCTCGCCATCCTCGACCTCGCGGGAGCGCTTGCGGTGCTCCGAGTAGAAGGCGTTGCGCATGATCGTGAACAGCCAGGCGCTGAGATTGGTGCCGGACTCGAACCGGTCGCGGTTCTGCCAGGCCTTCAGCATCGTGTCCTGCACCAGATCGTCGGCCCGGGCCGGGTTGGCGGTCAGGGTCAGGGCGAAGCGGCGGAGCGCCGGCGCCGCCGCGAGCAGGTCCTCCCGGAACCGGTCTTCCTTCGGTGCCCCGAGCGCCGCGAGCGCCAGGTCCAGCCGCGAGAGCAGGTCCGCGAAGGCGGCGGGCGCCGCCTCGTCCTCGACCGCCGCGTAATGGGCGCGAAGCCGCTCGCCCAGGTGCTCCTGCACCGAGTGGGGCAGGGCCGGGGCGGTCTTCGGAAGGCCGGGGGGCTGGCTCTGGGTCATCGGGTCGTTCGGCTCGCACTGGATCGTGCCCAAGCTAGACCATAAGCAACCCGGAGGCGAGGCCGAACCCGACCCGGCATCGATGCAGCGCAACAAAGAGGCCGCCGCGTGGCCGCGGCGGCACTCCGGAGCCGCTCCCTAGCGGCGGCCCTTCAGCAGCCAGCCGGCGACGAAGGCGAGGCCGGCTACGGCAACCAGCGTCTCGGTCGGGTGCGACTCGGCCCGGCGCAGGGCGGCACGGCCGCGGTGGCGCGCCTCGCCGTAGATCTCGCGCCCGCGCTCGTAGGCGTCGCGGCCGCGCGTCTCGATCTCGCGGGCGAGGGCCGCACCGTCATGCGACAGGTCCTCGGCGACCTCCCGGCCGCGGCCATAGGCGTATTGGGCGCCGCCGATCACCTGGTTCAGGGCGCCTTCCGCCTGCGGCCGGGCGCGGCCGGCGACGGCGCCGAGCGCGGTCTGGCCGCGGCCCTTCAGGTGGCGCAATCCACCCTCGATCTGGTCCCTGTTCATCGCGGTCTCCTTTTCCGAAAAGACAGGACAAGCACTCCAAAAAACAAAGGGCCGGCCCCTCGCGCATCTCGCGAGAAACCGGCCCGATCGTTCGCAGGGTCGGGCCGGCTCCAGCCCGCCCGCCCGACGATCAAATCCTGGATCAGAGCTTGCTCTTCACCGTGTCGGCGGCATTCTTGATGCCGTCCTTGACGTCGCCGGTGGTCTTCTGGGCCTCGCCCTTCAGCTCCTGGGCCTTGCCCTCGGCCTGCAGCTTGTCGTTGCCGGTGGCGCTGCCGATGCCCTGCTTGATGTTGCCGACGGCCTCGTTGGCGAGACCCTTGATCTTGTCGGTGGTGCTGCTCATGGGAAGCTCCTCGTCTCGTGCAGTTCAGCGACTGCTCAGGTCTGAAGAACCGCCGAGGCGGCGCCTTGTTCCGCAGCGACAGACGCCGAATCCGCCCGCGGGCTGGACCGGGGCGGCGGAACCCGCTAGGTCGCGCGCCCTCCCTTGAGCTCCGGCAGAGATTCGGCATGGCGGCCTGCGGCCTCGATTTCGGCACTTCGAACACAACCCTCGGCCTGATCGGGGCCGGCGGGCTCGCGCTGGCGCCGCTGGAGGGCGAGGCGGTCACGATCCCGAGCGCGATCTTCTTCCCGCCGGCCGGCGACGAGGCGATCGGCCGGGCCGCCATGGCGGCCTATGTCGAGGGCGATCCCGGGCGGCTGATGCGCAGCCTCAAATCGGTGCTCGGCTCCTCGCTCCTCGACGAGACCACCCCGGTCGGGCGGCGGCGGCTGTCGTTCCGGGCGGTCATCGCCCGCTACCTCGCCGCCGTGAAGGCGCGGGCGGAGAGCCAAGCCGGCGAGGCGCTGACCCAGGTGGTCCACGGCCGCCCGGTCCACTTCGTCGACGGCGATCCCGACGGCGACCGCCGGGCCGAGGAGGCGCTCGCCGGCATCGCCCGGGAGGTCGGCTTCACTCAGGTGTCGTTCCAGTACGAGCCGATCGCCGCGGCGCTCGACTACGAGCGCGGGCTCGACCGCGAGGAGGTGGCGCTGATCGCCGATATCGGCGGCGGCACCTCGGATTTCTCGGTGGTGCGTCTGAGCCCCGAGCGCCACCGGGCGGTGGAGCGGGCCGGCGACATCCTGGCCAATGACGGCGTGCGGATCGGCGGCACCGATTTCGACCGCACGCTCAGCGTCGGCGAGGTGATGCCGCTTCTCGGCCTCGGCAGCCCGATGCGGCGGCCTGGTCTCGACGTACCGTCATCCTATTACCACGACCTCGCCACCTGGTCGCAGATCAACCGGCTCTACGACGGCAAGACCCTGCGCGAGCTGCGCTCGCTCCGCCGCGACGTGGCGCGTCCCGAACTGATCGACCGCCTCGCCGCGGTGATCGAGGCCGAGCGCGGCCACACCCTGGCGATGGAGGTCGAGGAGGCCAAGATCGCCCTGTCGGAGGTCGAGCGGGTCGGCCTGCCGCTCGCTTGGGTCGAGCCGGGCCTCACGGCCGAGATCGACCGCCCCGACCTCGCCCGCCATTCCGCCGACCTCGCCCGGCGCATCGGCGCCTGCATCGCGCGCTGCCTGCGCGACGCCGCCGTGAAGCCCTCGGAGATCGACGCCCTGTTCCTCACCGGCGGCTCGACCCGCCTCGCCCCGGTCCGCGAGGCGATCCTGGCGGCGGCCCCCGAGGCACGGGTGGTCGAGGGCGACACCTTCGGCTCGGTCGGCCTCGGGCTGACGGTGGAGGCGGCGCGGCGCTACGGGTGACCCTTACTGCGTCGCCGCCGCCGCGCCGGCCCGGGTCGCCGCGTTGAACGAGGCGTCGAACACGCCGGGCGCCGCGAGCGGCCGCGGGATCAGCCCGGCGCGGTGATAGAGGTCGGCGACGCGCTGCTCGTCGGCGATCACGCTCGCGTCGATCGGCACCGGGCGGATGTCGGCCCGGCGGAACCAGGCGAGCGGCACCGCCTCGGGCAGGCCGATCAGCGCCGACCAGCGTTTGGCGAAGGCCTCCGGGTTCGCCGTGCCCCAGACCCGTGCCCGGGCGAGCCGCCGCACGAAGTCCTCGAGCGCTGCGCGCTTCGAGGCGATGGCATCGTCGCGGGCGACCTGGAAGGTCAGGCCCGGGGTGAGCCCAGCTCCATCGGCGACGATGCGGGCCCGGCCCGAGGTCTCGAGTTGCGAGGTGTAGGGCTCCCAGGTCGCCCAGGCCTCGACCGCGCCGGAGGTGAGCGCCATCTGGGCATCGGCCGGCGGCAGAAACGACAAAGCGAGATCGCCCTTGCTCCAGCCGGCACGCTCAGCTTGTGCCAGGACGAGCATGTGGCCGATCGAGCCGCGCCCGGTGGCGATACGCTTGTCCTTCAGGTCGGCGAAGCGCGTCACCGCCGAATCCGGCCGCACCAGCACGGCGAGGCCGGCCTGGTTCTGGCGGATGGCGAAGATCGCCTTGATCGGCGCCCCCGCGGCCGCCGCGAAGGTGAAGGGAGCGTCCCCGGCGATGCCGGTGTCGATCGCCCCGGCATTGAGCGCTTCGAGCAGCGGCGCGGCGGCGGCGAATTCGCGCCAGTCGATCCGGTAGGGCAGGCCGTCGAGGACGCCCGCCGCCTCCATCAGGGCGCGCGAGCCGCCCTTCTGGTCGCCGACCCGCAGGACGGTCTCGGCATGGAGGGGGAGGGCGGTGAGGACGAGGGCGAGAAGAGCCAGAATCTTGCGCATGATCGGCATCACGCGGCGGCCGGGCGGCGGGACGGCGCGCCGGCGAGATGCCGGAAGGCCGGGATCAGCTCGCGCCCGTACTGCACCGCATCCTCCAGCGGATCGAAGCCGCGGATCAGGAAGGTCGTCACCCCGAGAGCATGGTATTCGTGCAGGGCCTCCGCCACCTGCTCGGGCGTGCCGACGAGCGCCGTGGAATTGCCCTGCGCCCCGGTCTCGGCGGCGATCGCCGTGTAGAGCCGTCCTTCGGGCCGGTCTCCTTGAGCCGCGGCGGCGAGCAGCCGGCGCGAGCCCTCGTTCTGCGGGACCGCCGCGGGCCCGAGGCCGCGGGCGGCGCGCAAGGCCCTGGTGTGCTTCAGGATGTCCTCCGCCCGGGCCCAGGCGGCCGCTTCCGTGGCCGCCAGGATCGGCCGGAACGACAGGCTGAAGCGGATTTTTTCCTCGCGCCCATGCGCCCGGGCGGCGGCGCGCACCCGGGCGATCGTCTCGCGCACCTGCGCCTTCGTCTCGCCCCAGAGGGCGTAGGTGTCGGCGTGCCGGCCGGCGACCGCGATGGCCGCGTCCGACGAGCCGCCGAAATAGACCGGCAGGTGCGGCTGCCGCACCGGCTTCACCGCCGAGAACGCCTTGGCGACGCGGTAGTATCGCCCGTCGTAGTCGAACGGCTCGGGGCTGGTCCAGGACGCCTTGACGATGTCGAGATATTCCCGGGTCCGGTCGTAGCGCTCGTCCTTGGTGAGGGCATCGCCGTCCTGCGCCAGCTCGGCGTCGTTGCCGCCGGTGATGATGTGGACGGCCGCGCGTCCGTCGGTGATCTGGTCGAGGGTGGCGAGCTGGCGCGCCGCCACGGTCGGCGCCTGGAAGCCCGGGCGGTGCGCGATCATCAGGCCGATCCGCTCGGTCACCGAGGCGACGTACTGCGCCAGCGCGAAACTGTCCGGTGCGGTCGAGTGGAAGGCGATCAGCACCCGGTCGAATCCGCCATGCTCGTGCGCCTGCGCCGCCGCCCGGAGATAGGCCCGGTCGACGACCGGCCCGGTGGGCGCATGGATCTCCGACCCGTATTGGGCTCCGACGAAGCCGATGAAGTTCACGTCCGGCATGGACACATCTCCTCTCAGCCCAGGACCGCGCGCCCGGCCGCCAGCCGGACCGCGTCGCCCTGGGGGGTATGGATGCGCGCGCACAGCACGTCGCGCAGGTGGCGTTCGAGTGGGTTCCTTCGCGACAATCCGGGATTGCCCACGAGCGCGACCGCGCCCTGCACCACCCCGATCGCGTTCTCGGTGACGGTGAGCTTGATCAGCCCGCTCTCCGTGGCGGAGGGCGGCGCGCCCGCGTCGGTCTCGGCGGCGGCGCTGCGCAGGAGCCGGCGGTTGACGGACAGCAGGCGCTCGTTCTCGCCGAAAGCCTCCTGGAACCTGGCCAAGCTCGCCAGGGGCGCGCCGAGATTGGCCGGGGCCCGCTCGGCGAGGTGGGCGCACAGCCAGCCCTGCGCCGCCCGGGCGACGCCGTCGTAGAGGCTGGCGAGCAAGGTGGTGTTCCAGGCGAGCGTGATCGCGTCGGGCGTAGGCCCGGCGGCGGGCGGGCGCCAGTCGACGGCGTGGTCCTCCGGCACCAGGACCCCATCGAGCACCACGTCGTGGCTGCCGCTCGCCCGCAGGCCGAGATGGTCCCAGGTCTCCTCGATCCGCACGCCGGGTGCCGCCATCGGCACGACGACGAACCCGACCCGCGGCTCGGCCTCGTCGGTGCGGGCCCAGACCAGCCCGAAGGCGAGGATCGGCGCCCCCGTCGAGTAGATCTTGCGCCCCGTGACCCGCCAGCCCTCCGGCACCCGCCGCGCCACCGTCTCCGGCAGGCCGCCGCGGGCCGGCGAGCCGAGGGCCGGCTCGACCCGCAGCGCGTTGACGAAGGCCCCTTCACGCAAGGCCGCCTGCTGCAGCCGCGCGGCGAGGTCCGCCGGCCAGTCCGCCCGGGCGATGGTCGCGTGGTGGACGTATTGCATCGCCAGGACGAGGCTCGCCGCCGGGTCGGCCTCGGCGAGGGTCCCGATGACGGCGCCGGCGACCGAAAGCCCGGCGCCGGGGCCGCCGCGGACCTCCGGCACCGTCAGGGCGGCAAGCCCCGCCTCGCGGATCGCCGCGAGGCTCTCATGCGCGAAGCGCCCCTCGCGATCCGCGGCGGCGGCGAGCGGCGCGAGGACGGGGACGAGGGCCCGCGCGGCGGCGATCGGATCGCAGTCTGCCGGGACGAGGCCGCGCAGCGGGGCCGTCATGCCCGAGGAGAGCCGGACCGGATCCATCGAAACGGGATCATCGTCGCACTCCTTCCTGTGCCGGGCACGCCTTCGAATCGGAAATGTCGGCTTGGGGATGCAAGCATGCCGACACGAACTGAAATTTGATCTGAGATGACATGAACGTCAATCGGAATGATATTCCGCATTTTACGTG
The DNA here is from genome assembly GCF_019216885.1 of Methylobacterium sp. SyP6R. Classification (NCBI taxonomy): domain Bacteria; kingdom Pseudomonadati; phylum Pseudomonadota; class Alphaproteobacteria; order Hyphomicrobiales; family Methylobacteriaceae; genus Methylobacterium; species Methylobacterium synurae. The sequence goes on from NZ_JAAQRC020000001.1 coordinate 730,782, forward strand.
AATATGAGGAGCATTTTTTCTTAGATGTGCGAAATCAAGTGACGGAATTTCTGCCAGGCGATCGACCGTGATGGCGTCTTACTTCTGAATGGGACGGATGTCGGGCAGCAGGATCTCGCCGTGCCCGGATCCTCGGGCCGAGCCGCCGGAAGGGCCGCTCCGGCGGCCATGACGTCCGGGACCCGCAGTGCCGGAGGCGAGGCCGGCCTCACCCGGCCGGCGGGTCGAGCAGCACCCAGAGGCGCACGATCCTGCCGTCGGCGATCTCGGCCACGTCGGTTCCGGTGACCGCGACGGGTCCGCCCTCCGGACCGGCTTGCCATCGCAGGGCAGCCAGTCCGTGGTGCCCGACCGCCGCGCCGATCGGCGTGAACCGGAAGGTGGGCCCGAACTGATCCAGGAGCTTGCCGGCCACCGCAGCGATGGCGGCACGCCCCCGCACGATATCCGCCGGCTCGAACATGACCGGCTCGGCCACGAAGAGGTCGTCCATGGCCGCCGCCCGCCTGCCGGCGTCGCGCTCGTTGAAGACGCGCTCCAGGTTGGCGCGCAGCAGCCGGTCGTGGTCCGGCTCCCCCGCCGGTCGGGTCTCGATGGGATCGGGCATCGTTCGTCTCCGTCGGTCGCCGGCGTCGCGCCGGCCGTGTCGGTTCGCGGGCTGCATGGTCCGTGAGCAGAGCATTCGCAAGGTCGCGACGCGCGACAGGCGAGATATCCGCCATCCGCGGTCGAGGCGGCGCCCGTGACGAAGCCGGCCTCCGGCCCGCTCAGGAAGGCTGCGAGCACGGCGATCCCGGTGTCCTGGCCCCTACGTCCGAGCGCGATCGGCAGCCGGCCGCCATCCCGCCCGCCGGGCGGGGCGTGAAGGGGCTCTGCCGGTCAGACGAGACGGGCGCCGCCGTCGACGTGCAGGGTCTCGCCGGTCATGAAGCCGTTGCTCATCAGGAAGACCACCGCCGCACCCGCCTCCTCGGCCGTGCCGAGACGGCGCTGCGGCAGCCTTTCGGTGAGCGCGGCGACGTACGCGTCGCGGTTCGCGCCGAGCGTGCGGGCCAGGAGCGGGGTGTCGGTGGTGCCCGGCGACAGGGTGTTCACCCGCACCGGCGCCAGTTCGAGGGCGAGGCCGCGGGCGAGGGCCTCCATCGCGGCCGAGGCGGCGGCCAGCACGGCGGTGCCGTGGGCGTTGGGGCGGTCGGCCAGGGCCCCGGAGACGAGGGTGACGGAGCCGTCCCGGGCCAGCCGGTCGCCGAGAGCGCGCAGGGCGTGCACCGCGGCCCAGATCCGCTCGTCGAAGGCACGCTTCAGGTGATCGACCTCGGCCTCCAGGATCTTGCCGGCGACGAAGGTGCCGGCGAGCAGCACGAGATGATCGACCCGGCGGAGATCCGCGAGCCCTGCCGCGATGGTCTCGGGCCGGGTCACGTCCGCGGCGCGCCAGCCGGCAAAGCCGTTCTCCGCCGCGACGCGCTCGGCGCCCTCGGCATGGGAGCCGACCACGACGACCTTCGCGCCCGCCGCCATGGCCTGCCGGGCCGCCGCGAGACCGATGCCGGAGGTGCCGCCGAAGACGACGATGGTGCGGTCCTGAAGGGTGCTGCTCACGTCGACGGTCCATCCCGACGGCGCCGGTGTCGCGCCGATGGAAGGAGAATGGCTATGCGCCCGCATCTTGATAATCGAGCCGACAATCGCTTCAGTCATGCCGTCATGGAACAGATCGGCCTCGACCGTCTCACCGGCCTCGTCGCCTTCGCGCGGGCCGCCTCGCTCGGCAGCTTCACGGCGGCGGCGCGCTCGCTCGGGATCTCGCCCTCCGCGGTCAGCAAGAGCGTGCAGCGGCTGGAGGAGCGGCTGGGCGTGAGCCTGTTCACCAGGACCACGCGCTCGCTGACGCTGACGCCCGAAGGCCGCGACCTGCACGAGCGGGCGCTGCGGCTCCTGCGCGAGGCCGAGGCGATCGAGCAGGCTGCCGCGGCGGCGCGCTCCGAGCCGGCCGGGACCCTGAAGGTGACGGCGCCGCTCCCGGTGGGCGTGCACCTTCTCGCGCCCGCGCTGCCGCGGTTCCGCGAGCGCTACCCGAGGCTGTCGATCGACCTGCGCCTGGGCGACCGTTTCGCGGACCTGATCGAGGAGGGCATCGACGTCGCGATCCGGGTGGGCGAACTGTCCGATTCCCGCCTGATCTCGCGCCGCCTCGCGCCGCACCGGGTCTGCGCGTTCGCGTCGCCGGGCTACCTGGCACGGCGCGGCGTCCCCGAGCATCCGGACGACCTCGTCCGCCACGAGTGCGTGACCTTCCGCTTCCAGAGTACCGGCCAGGAACTGCGCTGGCCCTTCCGCATCGGCGGCCGCACGGTCGAAGTCACGCCGAGGGCCGGCATCGTCACGGATTTCAGCGATGCCGTCGCGGCGATCCTGGTGGCGGGCGGCGGCATCGGGATCTCGCCGACCTACATCGCCGCGCCCCATGTCGAGCGGGGAGAGCTGGTGCCCGTCCTGCGGGCCTTCGCGGTCGAGCGGTCCGTCTTCGCCGCTTTGTGGCCGGAAAGCCGGCGTGCCAACCCGAACGTGAGGGCGTTCCTGGGCTTTCTCGACGAGATTTTTCCGGCACCGGCGCCGTGGGACGGGATGCTCGCCCCGCCCGTCGCGAAAGGCGAGGCCGACCCGGACTGATGCCGGCTCTCGTCACGAACGGTCCTCGGTCGTACGCCACCCCCTCACACCCCGACCGCCGGGACCGCCGCGATTCCCGCCCCAGCCGCCCAGGCGCCGAGATCCTGCTTGCGGATCGCCGCCGCCATCATGTCGGGAAACAGGTCCGGCGTGCAGGCGAAGGAGGGCACGCCGAGGGCGGCGAGGCGGGCCGCGAGCGCGCGGTCGTAAGCAGGGGCCCCCTCGTCGGAGAGGGCCAGCAGGGCCACCACCTGCACGCCGGCCGCGACCAGGCGTTGCGCCTGGGCGAGCAGCCCGGCCTCGACCCCGCCCTCGTAGAGGTCGGAGATCAGCACCAGCACCGTATCCTCGGGCCGGGTGATGCGCGACGCGCAATAGCCGACCGCCCGGTTGATGTCGGTGCCGCCGCCGAGCTGGACCGAGAACAAGATCTCGACCGGATCGTCGAGATCTTCGGTGAGATCGACGACTTGCGTGTCGAACACCACGAGCCGCGTCGAGACCGCCGGGAGCGAGGCCATCACCGCCCCGAAGATGCTCGAATAGACGACCGAATTCGCCATCGAGCCGGATTGGTCGATGCACAGGATCACGTCCTTGAGCGAACCGCGGCTCCTGCGGCCGTGGCCGAGGCGGGTTTCCGGGATGATGGTGCGGTACTCGGCCTGGTAGTGGCGCAGGTTCGCCCGGATGGTGCGGTGCCAGTCGATCTCGGCGTGGCGCGGCCGCCGGTTGAGGCTGGCGCGGTCGATCGCGCCGGCGACCGCTTGGCGGACCGGCTCCTCCAGCCGCTTCATCAACTCATCCACGACCTTGCGCACCACGAGGCGGGCGGTCTCCCTGGTGCGCCCGCCGAGCAGGCCCCGCATCGAGATCAGGGTCGAGACCAGGTTCACGTCGGGCTGGAGCGCGTCCAGCATCTCCGGCTCGGTCAGCATCCGCTTGAGATCGAGCCGCTCGAAGGCGTCGCGCTGCATCACCTGCACGACGGAAGCCGGAAAGTAGTCGCGGATGTCGCCGAGCCAGCGCGGCACGGAGGGGGCGGAGGCGCCGAGGCCCCCCTTGCGGTCGGAATCGTACAGGGCGCCGAGCGCCCGGTCGAGGCGCTGGTCGCGCTCCCCGAGGGCGCAGCCGGTCCCCTCCGCGGCCCCGCCGCCGAGGACGAGGCGCCAGCGGCGCAGGCGTTCGGTCTCGCTCATGCGGCGTCTCCGGTGGTCGTCGGCGCGAGCAGCAGTCGCAGGATCGGCAGCACGCTCGCGGCGCGGCGCGCATCGAAGCCCTCCGCGCCGGGGGCTGCGCCCCCGGGCCGGGCCAGGGTCTCGCCGATCGCCCGGCGCTCGGCCGGGGCCAGCGTCGCGAAGGTGCGGCGCACCAGCGGCAGCAGCTCGGTGAACAGGGCCTCGTCGAGGCCGGCGAGCCAGTCGTCGACGATGCCGAGCAGGCCCTGGCCGTGGATCAGGACCGGGCCGCTCTCCTCCAGGAAACCCTCGATCCAGGCGGCGGCCGGAACGGCGCCCGTGGCCCGCGACAAAGCCAGGCGCAGGCGGGTGCCGGCCTCCTCGGCATCGATGGCGCGGTCGTCGAACAGCAGCCGGACGGCCCGGCCGACGACGCGGCCATGGACGTGCTCCTGGTCGGCAAGCGACCGCAAGGCGTCCTGCCAGGTCGCCTTCAGCTCCGGGTCTTCCAGGAGGGCGACCGCCCCCGAGACCGCGACGATGCGTGTCTTCGCGGCTTGCGCGGCATCGTCGTCGAGGCTCTGGCAGGCGGCGACGAGGCCGGCGGCGGCCCGGGGCACCAGGCCCCGCACGAGAGCCAGGACCGGTTCGGTGTCGGAGGAGCGGACCGAGCCGTAGCGGGCGAGCTCGGCCAGAGCCGGCAGCGCCTCCATCAGGTCGAACACGTCGGCCGAGACCGCGGCGCGGTCGTCGAGCGCCCGGACCACCTGCGCCGTCGCCTCGGGCAGGTCGGCATCGAGCAGCGTCCCGACGAGGTGAGAGAGGTCGGCGACGCGCTGCGCCCCCCGCGCCCGGGTCTTCACCCGGGAGGCGGCGGCCTCCGCCACGGTGCCGCCCTCGGCCGAGGCGGCCACCAGCTCCACCACCCAGTCCGGCTGCCAGGCGAGGAACCACGCCTCCTTGAAGGTGCCGCGCCCGCGCGCCTCGCGCCGCGTGCCCCAGGGCACGCCGATCAGCGCCAGCCGGTTGAGGAAGTGGCTGCGGGCGAGATCGGTCTCCTTGCGCAGGTCGAGGACGAGGTCGCCGGCGGCAGCGCCGGGCTTGAGGCGCAGGCGCTTGCACTGCGCCTCGAAATCCGTCTCCACCGGCGTGCCGGGGCTGTCGGGCGGGGTGGCGCCCAGGCGCTCGCCGATGACGAGCTTGCGCCGGATCAGCCCCATCGGCGCCGGATCGGCAAAGCACAGGGTCGCCTGCGTCGCCTCGTCGAGATCGTCGAGGGAGGGGCGGGAGCGCCCGCGGAACGCCGCCAGGGCCTCGGCGAGGCGCGCCGCCTCGATCACCGAGGCCGGCGAGGCGTCGAGATCTTCCTCGCGCAGGAGCGCGGCGGCTCGGGCGAGCCAACGGGCGGCGACCCGGCCCTCGTGGTACCACAGCGTGTCGTACCATTCCGGCGACAGCACCCCGGCGCGGTAGCCGGAGGCGGTCGCCAGCCGCTCGTAGGACCACGGTGCCCAGGCGGCCGCGACCTTGGTCTTCGGCAGACCCTTGAGCACGGCGGTCTCGGCGGAGGCCTGACCCTTGGCGTCGTGGCGCGCGAGCGCCGGCACGTGCCAGGCGCCGCACACCACCGCGATCCGCGAAAACTCCTCCTTGGCGGCCTTGCGGATCGCCGCCCGCATATGCGCCTCGCGGGCCTCCTCGCGGATGCCGTCCTCCGGATCGGGTCCGGCGCCCTCGCGCAGGGCGCCCATCGCCTCGGCGATCGCCGCGAACACGTCGCCGTCGGCGCCGGCCCGGCTCTCCACCAGGGCGTCCCACCAGCGTTCGCCGTCCGGGTAGCCGGCGGCGGCGGCGAGTTCGCCGAGGGGATCGCGGCGGATCGCGGCCGGGGCCGGCACGAGCGATGATTCCTGGCCCGGCTCCTCCGCCGCGTCAGTGACCGGCTCGGCCTCGATCGGCGCGGCTTCGCCCTCCGGCGGGGCGCCGAACCCGTCGGCGAGCTGGATGGCGTGCGGCAGGTCGATGAAGCGGATCGCGGCGCCTGCCGCCAGCCCGTGGCGCATCGCCACCCATTCGGGCGAGAAGGCCGCGAACGGGAAGAACGCGCAATCGCGCGGGCGGTCGGGCCGGTAGACGAGGAGCGCCACCGGCGGCGCCATCGCCTCGTGGGCGGCGAGGGGGATCAGCGCATCGGCATCCGGCGGCCCCTCGATCAGCAGGCAATCGGGCGCGAAGTCGGTGAGCGCCGCCCGGAGCGAGCGGGCCGAGCCGGGGCCGTGGTGGCGGATGCCGAAGAGGCGGATGTCGGGCATCGTCGCGGGGAGCCTGTTTGACCGATTGTGCGGATCATCCCAGCCAGAACCTCATCCTGAGGTGTTGGCGATCGAAGATCGCATTCGACCGCAGGGAGCCTCGAGGGAGGGCTCCAGATGCCGCTGCGATCCCTGGAGCCCTCCTTCGAGGTCAGTCCATCTCTGATGGACTGACACCTCAGGATGAGGTCGTGGGTGGGAGAGATAGGCGAGGCCGCCGGCTCGACGGATATCGATCGGATAGCCTGCGGGATCACGCGCTGGCGCGGGCGGCCTTGTAAAAATCCTTCCAGCCCTCGCGCTCCTTGACCACGGTCTCGAGATATTCGCGCCAGACGATCGCGTCCTGGACCGGGTCCTTCACCACCGCGCCGGAGATGCCGGAGACGAGGTCGTGCGCCGAGAGGCGACCGTCGCCGAAATGCGCGGCGAGCGCCAGCCCGCTGCCGACGACGCTGATGGCTTCCGCGGTCGAGAGCGTGCCGGAGGGCTGCTTGACCTTGCTCTTGCCGTCCACCGTCACGCCCTCGCGCAACTCTCGAAAGATCGTGACGACGCGGCGGATCTGGTCGGCGCCCGGCGGCTCGGCCGGGATCTCGAAGGCGCGCCCGAGCGACGCCACCCGGGTCTCGACGATGGCGATCTCCGCCTCGATCGTCGCCGGGGGCGGTAGCACCACGGTGTTGAAGCGGCGCTTCAGCGCGCTCGACAATTCGTTGACGCCGCGGTCGCGGTTGTTCGCCGTCGCGATGAGGTTGAAGCCCTTCTGCGCCGGCACCTCCTCGTTCAGCTCGGGGATCGGCAAGGTTTTTTCCGACAGGATGGTGATGAAGCTGTCCTGCGTCTCCGACGGGATGCGGGTCAGCTCCTCGACCCGGGCGATCCGGCCCTCGTTCATCGCCCGCATGATCGGCGAGCCGACCACCGCCTCGCGGCTCGGCCCCTTGGCGAGCAGCAGCGCGTAGTTCCAGCCGTAGCGGATCGCCTCCTCGCTGGTGCCGGCGGTGCCCTGGACGATCAGCCGCGAGGTGCCGCAGATGGCAGCCGCCAGGTGCTCGCTGACCCAGCTCTTGGCCGTGCCGGGCACGCCGAGGAGCAGCAGCGCCCGGTCGGTGGCGAGCGTCGCCACCGCCACCTCCATCAGGCGCCGGTCGCCGATGTATTTCGGCGTGACCGCGAAGCCGGAGGCGAGCTTGCCGCCGAGCAGGTAGGTGACGACCGCTTGCGGCGACATCTGCCAGTTCGGCGGGCGCGGCCGGTCGTCGGCCTGCCGCAGGGCGGCGATCTCCTCGGCGAAGGCGTCCTCGGCGGCCTGGCGAAGCTGGGAGGCTTGGCGAAGCTGGGCAGCTTTGGTCGTCATCCTGGGGCTGTCTCCCTGCGTGTCACTGTTGGAATTCGCGCCGGATCGCGACGCGCACATCCAGCGTCTCGGTCAGGCTGGCGACCTGCTGGCGCAGGCGGTCGTGCCCCTCGTCCTCCGGCAGCCGCGCGGCGAGGGCGCCGGCCGTCGCCGCGATGTCCTCGCCCGGCCACAGCCGCTCGCCGAGGCGGGCGATCACGTAAGGCTTGGCGAGGTCGCGCCGCAGGGCCTCGGAGCCGCGGAGGACGAAGGCGAGCCAGTCGATCAAGGCGGCGCTGAACCGCTCGGAGAAGGCGTCCGGGCCCTTCCCCAGCATCGCCAGCACCACCTCGATCTTGCGGGCGCGGATCAGCTCGGTCACCCGCGCCTCCCATTCGGGGGCAGGCAGCATGTCGAGGGCCTGCACCCACCGGGCGAGGAGTTCGTTGGTGCGCCGGATGCCGGAGAGCTTGCCCTCGTAGGCCTCCGCCAGGAGGTCGGCGAAGTCCGTCGTCCAGGTAGGATCGCCCTCGCGCGCCACCGCCGAGAACAGCCCCTGGACGATCGGATCGGCCCATTCGCTGCGCAGGGCCAGTTCGAGCCAGCGCCGCGGTGGATGGCTCGCGAAGGCGTGGAGCGGCGCGCGCGCCAGGATGTCCCGCAGCAGGCCCGCCCGTGTGCCGCCGCCGCGCTGCTCCCAGGGGTTGGGCGTGACGCCGTCGCGGGCGAGCGTGGGGGATTCCGTCGGCAGGGTGACCACCAGCTCGTGCGTCGCGCTCCGAAGAAGGCGGGTCTTGCTCTCGATGACGAGCGCGGCGGTCGCCCGCACCGCCATGCGCGAGGCGTAGAGCGAGCGGGGTAGCCGCGGCAGCAGACGCTGCGCGGCCTCGCGCACGCCCCCGGCCCGGTCGTCGAGGCAGGTTTCGAGGAACGGCGCGTCGTCCGGGGAAAGCCCGGTCCATAGGGCGCCGACCAGGGCCTCGCGGGCATCGGCCTTCTCCTTGCGGAAGACCGCCTCCAAGGCCGTCCGCGCTCCTTCCGGATCGCGGGCGCGAAAGCCCAAGAAGGCGGCGCGGCGTTCCGCGAGTCTGCCCTCGGTCCAGTCGGCCGGCGCTTCGGCCGCCGGACCATCCCGATTCTCGCCGCAGGCTTCCGCGAGCCAGGCGAGTTCGTGGCCGACGACGGCGCCGGCCGTCTCCGGCAGGTTGCCCGCCTGGAGCATCAGGGCCTGGTGCAGCCAGGCGGGCGGGCGCACCTGCGCGGCCGCCGCGAGGTCGAACCACTCGCGCAGGCGCTCACGCGCGGCGTGGCCGCCGGTAAGGAGAGCGTAAAGGCGTATCGCGGCGGCCGGTGGGCATTCGGGACCGGCCGTCTCGCGGGTTTCCACCGGCTCCATCGCCTCGGGCGCGAGGTCGAGCCCGGCGAGATGGTGGATGCCGTGGAGCGCCAGCCGCGCCAGCAGGGCGTTGCCGGAATCGGGTTCCGTCACCAGCTCCGCCAGGGAACCGGGCAGGCCAGGCGGCGCGCGCTCGGCGCCGAGGAGGGCGGCGGCCAGGATCGGCTCCCAGCCGTCCGCGACGAGGTCGGTCGTGTCGGTCATGGTCGGGCCGCCCGTCTCACGCCACTTCGCCTCACGCCACTTGGCCTCAGGCCACTTGCAGCAGCACGGCCTGCGAGGCCTGCGCGGGCATCGCGTAGAGGCGGCCTCCGGTGGCGAGCGCCAGCGGGCTCAGGCCGTGGCCGTCATGCAGGCCGAACAGGTCGACCGGGCGCCCGCCCGCGACCGCGAGCAGGCTCGGCAGGCGCGGATCGGCCCGCAGGGGCAGGCAGCCGGTTGCGTCTCCGGCCGCGAAGGCGACCGCACCGCCCGAAGCCGGCAGCCGGCCGAGCCGCACTCCGGCGAGCCGTGCCGGCCAGCGTTCGATCCAGGGCGCGCGGGCCAGCACCTCCGCGAAGGCGTCCCGTGCCGCCGCGACGCTGCCGCCGCCGGGCAGGCCGGGCGCCGCCGCCGGGCCGGCGCGGCCGTCGCGAAACACCGCGCGCAGGGGCGGGTCGCCGGGCTGGAAGGCGAGGCTCCCTGAAAAATCCTGGCCGGCGGCGGGGGCCGGGGGCAGGGGCGAGCCGGCGGTGCCGTAATCGAGCACCTGCGCCACGGCGCCGGTGCGGCGGCCGACGAGCCAGACCGAGCGGGCGGTGAGCCGGTCCTCCTCCTCGATCGCGTGGGCCAGCACCGCCCAGTCGTCGGCCTGGTCGGAACGGGCCGCCATCTCCTCGGCGGTGACGGGGTAGCCCAAAGCCGCCCGCAACCCCGCCGCCTGGTCCGGCGTAAGCGCATCGAGCCGGCGCGCGGCGCGCACCAGGAGGGCGATGCGCCCCAGCGCCAGGCCCAGGGCCGCCTCCGGCCGGGCCGCGCCGGCTTGCGGCGCCGCCGCGACCAGCCCCGGCAGGGCGCGCACCCGGCGGGCGAGGCCGGGGGCCTGGCCGTCGACGAGGCGCCCGGCCATGCGGTCCCAGAAGGCGTAGGGCTCGGCGCGGGCAGCGGCCAGGCCGCGGCGCATCAGGTCGCGCAGCCAGAGATCCAGTTCGTCGAGGGCACCCGCGACCTTCTCCTCGCGGGCCTGGCGGCGCCGGACTTGCGCCTTCTCGTCGACGGGCTTGGCCGGCTCGCTCGCGCGGGTTTCGGCCGCGGCGGCGCGGCTCTCGCGGCCCTTGATCCAGGCCGCGACCCAGTCCGGCGGCTCGGCTTCCCCGAGGGGCCCGGCGGCATCGACCAGCATCAGGCCGAGGCCGTGCTTGCAGGGGAACTTCCGGCTCGGGCAGGTGCATTTCGAGGTCGGCCCGGCGAGGTCCGCGACGGTGCGGTAGGGGCTGGCGCCGCTGCCTTTGATCTCGCCCCAGATCACCGATCCGGCCCGGCCGAGGCCGCTCCATTTCGCGGGCTTGGCCTGGTCCTGCCCGGCCTTGCGGCTCGCGGGATCGGGAGCGAGGTCGAGGATCTGCGCAGTCGTCAGGCTCATGCGGCGGTCGGCTGTCTGTCCATGCACCATGTCTGGCGTGCGGCGCAGTCTGCACGAAACGATGTCGCAGGCAAGCGCGACCTGCCGCGCAAGATCAGAGGTCGATGCACTTTAAATCAATTCCAAGGGTGATCTTGTGGTCCGGATGCCCAGCCGTTTGCCGGCTCGGCTGCATGGATCGTGAGCCGGCGATCGTCTTGCGCACGTCTCATGACGACGCTCCGTCGTGGCGTCGTCGTCATTGCGTCGCCATGCGGTCGCAGGGCCGCGCGCCGACCGCCGCAGCCTCGCCCCTTCGGCTCCGCGCGTCCGAAGCACCCGGGTGAGCCGACCCCGCGGACGGGTGGCCCTTGGGAGGAGTGGCAGCGAGTTCCTTGGGCCGAATGCCTGTGACACCCGGCGCGGCCCGGTCGGAGCGGAAGGAATGTCGTCCGCGGCCATTGCCGTGCCCTCCGTCCGTCCCACCTGTCGTCACATGGCGCCGTCGTCGGGCGCGTCCTCCGGACGCCTCCCGGCACGGCCTCCTCCGTCAAGGGAGAGACAGATGGTCGACACCGATCGCATCACCGGCGCGGCGCGCGAGCTCGGCGGCAAGGCGCAGGCCGCCCTCGGGGACCTGGCGGGCGACCGCCGCGCGCAGGTCGAGGGCCGGTTCCGCGAGGCGCAAGGCCAGGCCGAGAACCTGGCCGGCCAGGCCCGCGCCGGCCTGCGGGACGCCGCCGATACCGCCATCGACTATGCCGAGGACGCCTACGAGCGCGGGCGCCACGCGGCGCGGCACGGCGCCCGCACGGTGACCCACGCCGTCGAGGAGACCCCGCTCGTCGCCCTGCTGCTCGCCGGGGCCGTGGGCTACGGCCTCGCGCTCCTGGTGCACGGACGCCGTTAGAGCATTTTCCGACGAAGCGGATGCCGGTTCGTCGGAAAATGCGGTGTGATCGAAGGCCTGAGCAGATTTCGCAAAAGTGGCTGCCGGGTTTGCTGAAAAATCTGCGATAAAACAAGGAGCTAAGCGGACGAAGCGTTGGCCTGCCAACGCAAGTCCGCTCAGAGAGCTTCGCGATTGCAACGCGATCGTGAAGCTCTCTGGGCGCGGGTCGATCACCGCGCCGCGGGAAGCGGCGGCAACGGCGGCGGCTGGCGCGGCAGGCCGCCGTCGCCGAGTTGCAGGCAGGTCAGCAGGGCGACGTAGGACGGCGCCCCGCCGATCGCGTTCATCGCGCGGCAGTTCCGCCGGTCCGCGATCGGAAACCGCGTCCATCCGCGCCGCAGGGTCCGCCGCGCCGCGCGCTCGTCGGACAGGCAGCCGCGATAGCTCGCGGGGCCGACATGGGCTCCGGATCGGGCCCCGGAGCCGCGCTCCAGCCCGCAGGCCCCGCGCGGCGTGAAGGTGGGAAATTCGGCCCCGTGCGCCGAAGCGGGCCCGCACAGGGCCAGCCCGATCAGAACGGGAAGCACTCTCCACGCCACGCTCACGGCGAACTCCTGATGACCGGTTCCGGACGGGGAGGGCCCGGGACGGACGGGCCGCCCCGGGTTCTCATGGCGGTTCGACGCTCCGACGGGATGCCGCAAAAGGCTTACTTGGTCGCCTTGCCCTCCGAGGCCGTGGCCGGGTGCTGGCTGGCGGGCTTGGCGGTGCTGCCCGTCACGCTGGCCTTCTGCGGCATGCCGATCGCGTCGATCACGTCGAAGCGCATCCCGTCCTCGGCGGTCTTCAGCACCGCGTTCGCCTCGTAGTACTTGCCCTGGTTGATCAGCGTGGCCGCCTGGCTCACGTCGGTGGTGGTCTTGTCGAGGGGCAGCACCGCCATGACGAAGTTCACGTCGACATGGGCGAGCCGCAGCTTCTCGATGGCGCCCTTCTGGTCGCCCTTGGCGAGGCTCTTGTTCGCCTCGGTCACGGCCGAGGCCTTCTCGGGCGTCGCGATGAAATCTTCGCCGAGCGTCATCTGAGCGTCGACTGGCACCCAGGCGACCTTGTCCTTGGAGACCGGCGTCGCATCGGCGGTCTTGGCATCGGCGGTCTTGGCATCAGAGGCCTTGGCATCCGCCGTCTTGTCGGCCTTCGCCGCCTTGGCCGCCGCGAGGTCGGCCGGCGTCTTCAGCTCGGACTCGGCCTTGAGGAACACGGCATCGTCGGTCTTGGCCTTGGTGAGGGCGGACTGCGCCTTGGCGATCAGGCTCTTGGCCTGGGACGGGTCGGCGTCGAAGATGGCGATGCGGGCCAGATGCATGTCGCGGAACGCCTGGGCCCCGTCCTTCGAGAGCTTGCCGACATCCTGGTCGACCGCCCGCTGGGCGGCGCTCTCCTGCGTCACCACCGGCTTGGTCGCCTGCTCGGTCGCATAGGCGGCGCCGCCGAGGACGGTGGTGGCGACGAGGGCGACGGCGAGAGATTTCCGGTAGAACATGACTATGCCTCCTCTTGAAATCGATGCCGGTGTTCCTTGCGGCATCAGCGCGTTCGCTACATTCTGATAATACACGGATGCAGGACGGGTTGCCGGTCTATTTCATTAAAAGCTCGTAACGCAGAGGAAAGGCATCGAACACGAAACGCGCGGACCGGCTGTCGGCAAGCGCCGCGGGCCGGGTCGAGGAGGCGCCCGCCCGGCCGCGTGAGGCGATGCTCACCGGGACCTTTCCGCCGGTCCATCGAATCGTGCGGGTCGCATCAACGCGTCGCTCATCCTGATCGATGAATGATCCGGCCGCCTCAAGTCCGATTAAGACTTGCACCGCTCGTCCCATCGTAGCCTTCGCCGAGATCACAGCAGCGCAGGTCGCAGACGATGTCCCTGGCAAGTCCATTCCTGGCCGCTCCGCTCCCGCGCGAGCGCGACAGCGCGAACGCCATCCCCGGGCGTGACGAGGGCCCGCTGGTGCCCCTCGTCGTCGACCTCGACGGCACGCTCCTGCGCACCGACCTGCTGCTCGAGGGCGTCGTGGCGATCCTGCGCCGCAACGTCCTGATGCTGTTTGCGATGCTGGCCTGGCTGCCGCGCGGCCGGGCCACTTTCAAGCGCCGGGTCGCCGAGCACGCCGCCCTCGACTTCGCCACCCTGCCGGCGAACGAGGAGTTGCTCGCCTATATCGAGCTCCAGAAGACCCTCGGGCGCGAGATCGTGCTCGCGACCGCGGCCGACGAGCTGATGGCCCGCGGGATCGTCGAGCGCTTCCCGCTCTTCGACCGCGCGGTGTCGAGCGACGGGCTCGTCAACCTGAAGGGCGAGGTCAAGGCGAAGCGCCTCGCCGCCCTGTTCCCGCGCGGCTTCGACTATGCGGGCAACGCCGCGGTCGACCTGCCGATCTGGGCCCTCGCGCAGCGGGTGATCCTGGTCGAGACCCCGGCGAGCGTCGCCCGTGCCGCCCGGGCCGGCGGCCGCCCGTCCGAGGAATTCGCCGCCGCCCCGCGCCTGCGTGCCCTCGCCAAGGGCTTGCGGCTGCACCAATGGGCCAAGAACGGCCTCGTCTTCGTGCCGATGATGCTCGGCGGCCTCGCCGGCAGCGCCGGGGCCTGGGCCGAGGCGTTCCTCGCCTTCGTGGCGCTCGGTCTCGTCGCGTCGGCGAGCTACCTCCTCAACGATCTCTGGGACCTGCCGCACGACCGGGCGCACTGGTCGAAGCGCCACCGGCCGCTCGCGAGCGGGCGGCTGCCCCTGGCGACCGGCCTCGCCGCGACCGTCGGTGGCCTCGGCCTCGGCCTCGCCCTCGCCGCCGCCGGGGGACCGGCCCTGTTCGCCGCCATCGCGGCCTACCTCGCCGTGACGCTGGCCTATTCGTTCTCGCTGAAGCGCGTGCCGATGCTCGACGCGCTGGTCCTCGGCAGCCTGTTCACCCTGCGGCTCGTCATCGGCGTCGCGGCGGTGGGCGTGGCCTGGTCGCCCTGGCTCCTCACCTTCTCGATGTTCCTGTTCACCTCGCTCTCCTTCGCCAAGCGCCACACCGAGCTGCGCGGGGCGGTCAGGCGCGGGCGCACCGGCCAGCTCTCGGGCCGCGGCTACCGCCCGGCCGACGAGCCGGTGGTGCTCGCCTTCGGGGTCGCGGCGGGGCTCGCCAGCATCGTGATCTTCATCCTCTACCTCGCCAACGAGGCGTTCCGGCACGCGGTCCTGTCGGCGCCGCTGGCACTCTGGATCTTCCCGATGGTGCTGGTGCTGTTCATGGGCCGGATCTGGCTGCTCGCCGGCCGCGACGAGCTCAACGACGATCCCGTCGCCTTCGCGGTCAAGGATCGGCCGTCCCTGGGCCTCGCCGGCATCGCCGCCCTGTCCTTCGCGGTCGCGGCCTTCGGCCTGCCCGGTTGGGGGTGGTGATGTCGCCCGAGGTCGCCCGCTTCCTGATCGCCGGCGGCTCGGCCGCCGCGATCAACTGGCTTGCCCGCATCGCCCTGTCGTGGGTGATGCCGTACGTCGCCTCGATGCTGGTCGCCTACGGGATCGGCATGGCGGCGGGGTTCTGGCTCTACCGCACCTTCGTGTTCCGGGGCGCCGCGACCGGCCGTCTCCCCCGCCAGGTGGCCGTCTTCGTCGCCGTCAACGCGGTCGGGGCCGGCGTGGTGCTGGGGGTGAGCGCGGCCCTGGTCGCCGCGCTCGCCGGGTTGGTGCCGGCGGTACCGCTGCCGGTGGCGGAGGCGCTCGGCCACGGCGCCGGCATCGCGGCCGGCGCGGTGTCGAACTATTTCGGCCACCAGATCCTGACCTTCGGCGCGCGCCGCGGCCCGGTCGAAGCCTGAAGGCTCAGATCTTGTAGAGGCTGGTCAGCAGGGTCACCGCCGCGTTGGCGAGGATGCCCCATGTGACGAGGAGCGGCAGGGCCGCGAAGGCCCGGGGCCGCTCGCCGCGCACCAACAGCACGATCAGGATCGGCAGCCAGTCGAGGGTGTAGCGCTGGGTGGCGGTCTGGTCGGCGCCGTTCGAGTGGTAGAGCAGGGTGATGCCGGCGATGACCGCGATCACCACGGCGCCCGCCGCGAAGACCCGGTCGAGGCGGGCGTAGAACGCGAGCAGCAGCCACGGGCACATCACCAGCAGGGCCGAGCCCGAGCGGTCGATGCCGGTGAGCTGGGTCAGGTACGGCCCGCCGAACTCGAAATGGATGCCCTGGAGGAACAGGTAGAGGGTGTTGAACAGGAGGTAGTCGCGCGAGAACAGCCCGACTTCGGTGATGCGCCGCCAGATGAAGCCGGCGCTGCCGGGATTGTGGATGAACGCGTAGCCGGTCTCGGTCGGACTGCCGAAGCGGGCGTAATTGTAGGCGAAGTAGGCGACGAGGGCGGCCGCGACCGGGATTCCGGCGAGCAGCACCGGGCGCACCAGATTCCGCGCGGTCTCGCGCCACTCCCCGCGCCAGCCCTCGTGCCGCGGCAGCGCCAGCACGAGCAGGAACACGGGATAGAAGATCGCCATCTGCCGGCACAGGAAGGCGAGCGCCACGAACAGCCCGGCGAGCGGCAGCGAGCGCCGGCAGATCACCGCCCACAGGCTGAGGGTTGTCATCAGGAAGCCGACCGACTGGGCGTAGAACCACACTCCCTCCGAGCGCAGGGTGACCTGGAACAGCGGGCTGGCAAAGGCGATGGCCGCGATGAGCCAGAGCGCGTCCGGATCCTCGACGTCGAGGGCGCGCAAGATGCGGTGCCAGGCCCACAGGCTCAAGGCCGCGAGGGCGAGCGCCAGCAGCACGAAGCCCTTGAAGCCGGGAAACCCGAACACGGCCACGAAGGGCAGGGCGACCAGGGCCGGCAGCGGCGGGAAGATCACGTAGGTGCGGCCCTGGAACAGGGCGCAATCGATCTCCGGGCAGCTCTCGATCCAGAGCCGACCGTGCAGGAACGCGTCGGCGAGGGCCCCGTGCGAGTTGAGGCCGGGATCGCGAAACACCCCCCGCAGGATCAGGAGGCCGAGCAGCGCCAGGCCGCCGAGCCCGGCGAGGACGGCGAGCGCCCGGTTGCGGTTGTCCTCGGAACTGCGCTGCATGGGGGCCTGGGAGCTTGAGGGGGCGAGCGGTGCCGTGGCCGGCGATCCTTTCTTCACCCTCAAGCTTAATCGGGACTTTCGCGGCGGAGGCTTTTCCGGTGCGGGGTCCCGGCCGGCGCCGATCCTGCGGGAGAGCCGGAAGCCCCGGCTCCCCCGCCGTTCAGGCCCTCACTGCGCCGTCCAGCCGCCATCCACCGTGAGGTTGCTGCCGGTGATCTGGCTCGCCGCGTCCGAGCACAGGAACGTCGCGACGGCCGCGACCTGCTCCACGGTGACGAATTCCTTGGTCGGCTGGGCCTTCAGCAGCACCTCGTCGATCACCTGGTCCTTGGTCAGGCCGCGGGCCTTCATGGTGTCGGGGATCTGCGCCTCGACCAGCGGCGTCCAGACGTAGCCGGGCGAGATGCAGTTGACGGTGATCTTGTGAGTCGCGAGTTCGAGCGCCGCGGTCTTGGTCAGGCCGGCGATGCCGTGCTTGGCCGCCACATAGGCCGACTTGAAGGGCGAGGCGACGAGGGAATGCGCCGAGGCGGTGTTGATGATCCGGCCCCAGCCCCGCTGCTTCATGCCGGGAATCGCCGCCCGCATGGTGTGGAAGGCCGAGGACAGGTTGATCGCGATGATCTGGTCCCACTTCTCGACCGGGAATTCCTCGATCGCCGAGACGTACTGGATGCCCGCGTTGTTGACCAGGATGTCGACCGCGCCGAATTCTTTTTCGGCCTCGGCCACCATGGCGGCGATCTCGTCGCCCTTGCTCATGTCGGCGCCGGAATAGACCGCGCGGACGCCGAACTCGGCTTCGATGCCGGCCCGCTCCTTCTCGATCGCCTCCGGCTTGCCGAAGCCGTTGATCATCACGTTGGCGCCCTGTTGCGCCAGACCCCGCGCGATGGCGAGGCCGATGCCGCTCGTCGAGCCGGTGACGAGGGCGGTCTTGGTTTTCAGCGACATGACGAGGTCTCCTCAGGCCAAATAGTCGTGCAGCACGTGGCCGTACGGCAGGGTGAAATCGACGATCTGGTGGCGGGCGCGCACGATCTTGCGCACCGGCAGGTCGGCGACGCGGCAATTGACGTGCGGGATCAGGTGCAGCCGGGCCTCGCCCTCCCAGGCGCCGTGGACATGGATGTCCTGGAGGCGGTAGCCGACGAGTTGGGCCACCTTCACCCCGCCATCGACGTCCGGGATCAACTTCAGGTTGACGTTGAGCTGGCCGATGCCGTCACGGACCTTGTCGAGCTGGTCCTCCAGGCTGCGGTGCTTGTAGGTCATCGTGCCCATCGCCACCCGCTCCTCGTCGTAATGAAGGGTGCCGGTCAGCGTGTCCTTCATCACCTTGAGCCGGGGCACGCCGTACTTCTTGGGAAAACCCCAGATCTCGCGGCCGGCGGTGATCGGCGGCTCGTCGTCGAGATACATCTGGACCGAGTAGTTGCACGGCTCGCCCTTGTAAGTCGCGACGATGGCCGAACCGCTCTCCTCGTAATCGCCGAAGCCGGAGGAATCCGGCATCTTCATCCACTCGTAATAGGCGAGGTTGCCGGGCGCCGGCTCGAGCGGCTCGGGCAGCGCGGCCCGCAGCGCGTCCGGGTCGGTCTCGTAGGTGATGATCAGGTATTCGCGCCGCAGGAAGCGGTACGGCCCGTGCGGATAGCTCGGGCTGAAGGACGGCATCGAGGGGGCTTTCAGGATCTCGTCGCGGGTCATGCGTCGTTCCTCGTCCAGGGTCAGTCCCGCGCGTCGCGGGTGAGGTCGAACACGGTCACGCCGAGATCGGGCCGGCAGCGCTCGATCCAGTGGCGGTGGCGCAGGGACCGGCGCACGTCGTTGCGGCCGGCCTTCCAGTGCTCCAGCATCGTGGTGCGCGAGAACTCGTAGTCCTTGGCGTCGCTCTCGTAGTTCTTGGCGCGGTAGATCAGCTGCAGGATCGTCACCGCATTCTGGTGGCTCACCTCCGACAGGAAGGCGACGTCGGGATCCTGGCGCAGTTCGGGCGGCAGCTTGTCGAGCAGGCGGCGGAGCGCGGTCTTGGCCTTGTGGATCTCGATCTGGTCGTTGGTGTTGAGCCGGGTGCGGCTGGAGAAGCGGATGTCCTTCTCGCGCTCGGCCGCCTCCGACAGGGTGCGGGGGAGCGGCCCCCGGGCGCTGAACAGGTCGACCTGGAACACCGCGAGGTCGCGGAATCGCTCCTCGTCCAGCACGTATTGCAATGGCGTGTTCGAGACGATGCCGCCGTCCCAGTAGAGTTCGCCGTCGATCTCCACCGGCGGGAAGCCCGGCGGCAGGGCGCCCGAAGCCATGATGTGCTCAGGCCCGATCCGCTCGCGGGAATTGTCGAAATAGACGAAGTTGCCGGTGCGGATGTTGACCGCGCCGACGCTGAGCCGCGTCTCGCATGCGTTGATCCGCTCGAAGTCGATCAGCTCCGCGAGCGTCTGCCGCAAGGGGGTGGTGTCGTAGTAGCTCAGCGCCTGGGGGGCGCCGGCCGGGTAGAGCGGGGCGGGGGGAAAGCGCGGCGCGAAGAAGCCCGGCACCCCGACCGTCGCCCCGAAGGCGGCGCTCCAGGCGTTGAACACCTCGCGGGCCTGCTCGCCGGGAAACCACGGCGAGACGGTGATGCCCGACGACACCTTGTCCCAGAACGCCCTCAGCCGCTCGACCCGGCGCCCGGGCGGGTTCCCGGCGATGAGCGCGGCGTTGATCGCTCCGATCGAGATGCCGGCGACCCAGTCGGGTGAGAGCGCGGCGTCCTGCATCGCCTCGGCGACGCCGGCCTGATAGGAGCCTAAAGCCCCGCCGCCCTGCAGCACCAGCACCCGGCACTCGTCGTCGTCTCGCCGGCTGTCCGGTTTCCGCACCGCCCGATCCCGCTCGTCCATAAGGCCTCCGCTGGCCGCCGCGCGAATCTCGGCGGTTAGATGATGCTGCACTGCCGCATGACAAGCCCGGCGCCGGTTCCCGTCGCGCCGCGCAGCGGATCTCGCGGGATCGCCGATCGGAGCGGGAGCCGGCCTTGCTCCGGATTCGCGACCCCGCCCCTGAATCCGGCCCGCCGCTAAGGCCCGTGTAACCATCGCGGCCGTAGCGTGCCGCAAGGTTCGTGACAGGATTTTCGCCCGATGGCGTCGGCCGCGGCTTCCCGACCCGAGACACTTCGCCGACCCGAGAGATTTCGCCGGCCCGAGAGACTTCGCCAACCCGCGAGCGTCCCGCCGGCGGTGTCGCTCTCCGACCTCGTCGAGGCGGCCGAGCGGGTCTCGGACGCGGGGCGGGCCCTCGACGGCGTGGCCGATCTCCTGGTGGCCCGGTCCGGCGGGCTCTCGGTCCTTGAGGTCGGCGCCTTCGACGAGGTGATGACGGTGCTCGCCGATGGCGCCGGCACCGGATCGCGCGGGCGGCTCGCCCGCCAGGTCGTCGCGCTCCCCCGGCCGCCGCGCAAGCTGGCGCGGCGGCTCGCCTGCGATCCCGAGGCGAGCGTCGCGGTGCCGGTGCTCGCGCGCTGCGCCGCCCTTTCCGACGAGGTGCTGCTGCACGTCGCCCGCAGCCGCGGGCCGGTGCATCTCGCGGCGATCGCCCGGCGCGAGACGGTCGCCGCCCGTGTGGCGGATACGCTCGCCGAACGGGGCGACCAGGCGGTGATGACCACGCTCATCGCCAATCGCGGGGCGCGGCTCTCGCTCCTCGCCCTCACGCTCCTGTCCGAGCGGATGGAGGACCGGGACCGCCTCGCGGCCGGGCTGGAGTCCCGCGGCGGCCTGCTGCCGCGCCAGCGCGACGCGCTCCTGCGGCCCGCCGCCCGCCCCGGTCCGGCCCGGCGCGCCGCCGAGGCGGTCGCCCTGCGGGTCCGGCTCGGTCTCGACGAGGCCGACCTGCGCCTCTGGCTCGCGGAGGACCGGACGGAAGAGGCGCTGATCGGCCTTGCCCACCTCGCCGGCACTTCCCCCGAACGGATGCGGGCAGCCCACCGCGCGACCGGCCTCAACGCCCTGGCGCTGATCGTGCGGGCGGCGGACCTGCGGCTCGCGACGCTCGGCGCCTATCTGCGCGCCCGCCCCGGCCCCGCCCCGACGGCGGAGGCGGCGGGTGCCGCGGTGCAGGCCTACCGGGCCGTCACGGTGGCGCGGGCGCGGGAACTGGTGGCGGAGCAATCCTGACCTGATTATATACCGCGTCTCGGAAGAAATCCCGATCTTCGACGGCTCGGCTGGGCCGCTGGCCAAGCCGGATTTCCTCCGTACCGCGCTATACCAACGGTCGTTGAAAACGACCTTTGGTTCCGTTCTCGAATTTTCGCCAAGCCCAAGGTTCCGGACATCTGGGCTTGGTGTCGAAAATTCGAGATGGCTCAACGGCCCCGTCGATCTCGGGCCTGCCCGAGATCGAATCGATGCGTCAGCATCTTAGGCGTTGGTATTAGTCCCGGAATGAGGTTGCGCGTGGGATCGCGTGCCCGAGGCCGTCGATTCCGATCCAACAGATCACATAGAGGTCGCGGCCGGCAAAGCCCCGCACCACGGGCTCTGTGCCACTCTCGGTGATGTCCGGCGCCGGTCGGACCGATCGGAATCTCCGTTCGTCCGTAACTCTGTTCTGTCTGATCTATCCTGAAGGAGGGCAGTCCAGAGGCTAGGCTTTTCGGCCTATCTCCCGACAATCCTGGTCGTCGTCTCTCGCAGGAAACCGTTAGATTGACTGATCTCTGGACATGACCGCGAGACCTTCAGACCTCGTTAACCGGTTTCGGAAACAGATGGTCACGATCCTCAACTCCCGGTCGTGATCCATGACGCTCCTCGGCAACACCCGCATCCTTCTCAAGGCTGCCTTGCCCCTCCTGATCGTCGCGGCCGTCGCGGGCGGGCTGGTTCTGTATGCGCGGACCAACCTCCACGACCTCGCCGTGCAGACGCGCCAGATCGTCCAGGTGCAGGTGGTGCGTCTCCAGAACATCCTGACCGTCCGCCTCACCGTGAACGAGGCCGCGGTCCAGAGCCGCAACATGGCGATGGAGACCCGCCGGGAGCAGATGGCCGGCTACAAGGAGCGCTACGACGCCGCCGAGAAGGCCGCCCTCGCCAGCGCCGATACGCTGATCGCCCTGTCCGACACGGCCGAGCGGAAGGCCGCCAACCAGGGCCTGCGCGCGACCCTGGTCGAGTTCTTCGCGGTCTCCGCCCGGGGCAATGCCCTGGGTCTGGCGAACGACAACGACGCAGCCGCCAAGGTCCTGCTCGTCGAGGCCGCGCCGATCCGCGCGAAGGTCCGCGACGTGGTGCAGCCGCGCATCGATCTGCTGACGGCGGAGCTCAAGCGGGCGAGCGAGGCTGCCGACCAGGCCGCGGCCCAGGCCGGCACGGTGCTGGTCGGCGCGGCGGTGGTGGGTCTGCTCGCCGCCCTGGCTCTGGCGGTCCTCATCGTGATCGTCGGCATCACCCGTCCGCTCGGCGGCCTCGTCGCGGTGCTCCAGCGCATGGCGCAGGGCGAGGCGGGCGTGACGATCAAGGAGGCGGCGCGCGGCGACGAGATCGGCGCCGTCGGCCGCGCGGTCGAGGGCATCCGCGAGATGGTCGCCCGCAAGGCGGCCGAGCAGGCGGAGGTCAAGCGTGTGGCCGATGCGGCGGCGGCCACCGAGCGCAAGCGGACGATGGCCGAGATGGCGGACGGGTTCGAGCGCGCCGTCGGCGGGATCGTCGGCCTCGTCTCCTCCTCGGCGACGGAACTCCAGGCCACCGCCGGCACGATGACCGCCACCGCGACGCAGACCGCGTCGCAATCCACCACCGTCGCCGCCGCCGCCGAGGAGGCCGCGTCCAATGTCGGCACGGTGGCGGCGGCGGCCGAGGAGCTGGGGGCCTCGGTCCAGGAGATCGGCCGCCAGGTCCAGGGCTCGGCCAACCTCGCCCAGGCCGCGGTCGGCGAGGCGGACCAGACCGGCCAGCTCGTCCAGGCGCTGAAGACCACCTCGGGCCGGATCGGCGACATGGTCGGGCTGATCTCGAACATTGCCGCGCAGACCAACCTGCTGGCGCTGAACGCCACGATCGAGGCGGCCCGGGCCGGCGAGGCGGGGCGCGGCTTCGCGGTCGTCGCTGCCGAGGTCAAGCAACTCGCTTCCCAGACCGCGAAGGCCACCGAGGAGATCGCCGGCCAGATCGGCGAGATCCAGGGCGTGACCGACCAGGCTGTCGCGGCGATCGACGGCATCACCGGGCGCATCCGCGAGATCAGCTCGGTCGCGGTCTCGATCGCCTCGGCGGTGGAGCAGCAGGGCGCGGCGACGCAGGAGATCGTCCGCAACGTCTCCCAGGCCGCCACCGGCACCGGCGAGGTCACCAGCAACATCGCGGGCGTGGCGCAAGCCTCCGAGGAGACCGGCGCGGCGGCGAGCCAGGTGCTGGCGGCGGCGTCCGAATTGTCGCGCCAGTCCGAGCACCTCTCGGCCGAGGTGATGCGCTTCCTCGACACGGTGCGGGCGGCCTGAGGGTGACCGCGGAAAGGGGGCTGCCGGGAAGCGGTCCCCTTTCCGAATCTCACGGCTTCTTCGCTGCCGTCCCGAGATGCTTGTCGAGGAAGCCGGCGATCTCGGTGAAGACCTCGCGGGTCTCCGGCGCATCGGGATCGAACAGGTACTGGGCGTGGCTCATGCCCTCGAACACCTGGAGCGAGGCCTCGACCCCGGCCTGGCGCAGCTTGCGGTGGGTGCGCACGGTGTTCGACAGGAACAGGTCGCGGGTGCCGGTGGTCAGGATGGTGGGCGGCAGGCCGCGCAGGTCGCCGTAGATCGGCGAGAGCTGGGGGTCGCGCAGGTCGTGGCCGGCGGCGTAGAGCCGGGCCGCCCGGGTCAGCATGCCGTCATAGGAGACCAGCACGTTGTCCAGCCACTCGTTGGCCTTGTAGCTGTCGCCGGTCTCGGTCAGGTCGGACCAGGGCGTGCCGGGTGCGATGGCCGCGGGGAGCGGCACGCCTTCGCGCCTGGCCCGCAGCATGAGCGCCAGCGTCATGCCGCCGCCGGTCGAGGTGCCGAACACCGCCATGTTCTCGGCCGGCTGCAGGGTCAGCGCCGCCTTCCACACCGCCATGGCGTCGTCCATCGCCGCCGGGTAGGGCGCGTCCGGCGGCATGCGGTAATCGAACGAGACCACGGTAAAGCTGCCGAAGGCCGCCATCAGCACCGCCTCGAGCGTGCCGGCCTCGCCCGGGTTGTAGACGTAGCCGCCGCCATGGATGTGGACCAGCAGCCGGTGGCGGTTGCGCTCGGGCACCACCTTCGGGGCGATGATCCAGGCCTTGACGCCGCCGATCACCTCCGGGGTCGAGACGACGCCCAGGCGCTCGCGCAGGGCCGGCAAGGGTGCTGCGGTCTGGGCGGCGAGCTTGGCCACCAGCGCCTTCCATTCCGCCGCGCTGCCCGGATCGGCGTTCCAGGCCGGCACCCGGTAGGGCGCCGCGATCGCCGCCTGGAATTCCGGGCTCACCGTGCCGGGCACCGGGATGCGCCGGCCCGGGACGGTGCGCGGGCCCGGCGCGGCGTTGGCGGCGTTCTGGGCCGCCTCCAGCCGGGCGAAATCCGACGCATCGGCGTTCGGGGGCGCCGGCGGTTGCTGCGCGAGGAGTGTCGTCGGCAGCGCGACGGCCAAGGACGGCGCGACGGCCAGGAACAGGGCGGCGAGGCGGCGCGGGCCGGACAAGGGGCGTGAGATCCTGTGAGCGTGGAATCGCCCGCACGAGTCGCACGCCGGGGTTCATCCGGCAAGATGGGCCCGGTCTACGGCACCCCACGCCGCAGGGGCGAGCTCGCATAGCCGTCGAGCAGGTCCTGCGGGTCACGGTAGATCGCGATGCAGCCCGCCTCGGAGAGCTGCGCCTCCGGGAAGCCGCCGCACAGGACGCCGATCACCGGCAGCCCGGCTTTCACGGCAGCCTCGGCGTCGTAGGGCGAATCGCCGATCACGATCGCCTGGCCCCGGGACGGGTGGCCGAGCCGGGCGAGCGCCGCCTCGAAGATGTCCGGATGCGGCTTCGAGCGCTCGGCCTCGTCGGAATTGGTCGCCACGTCGACGAGGTCGCGGATGCCGGCGATCTCCTGGTAGCGCTCCACCTCCTCGGCCTTGCCGGAGGAGGCGAGCGCCAGGACGTGGCCCTCCGCCTTCAGCCGCTCGAACAACGCCGGCACGCCGGGAAACGGCCGGACCTTGTGCAGGTACTTCTCCTTGAACAGCGCCGAGCGGAATTTTTCGATTGTCTCGCCCTCGCGCTCCAGGCGCTCCTCGGGGACGAAGACCGGCATGAGCTGGTCGCCGCCCTTGCCGATCTGGCTGCGGACCGACTCCGGCGCGACGTCGATGCCGAAGTGTCGAAAGGCCTCCGACCACGCGTCGGCGTGCAGGTCCACGCTGTCGAGCAGGGTCCCGTCGATGTCGAAGATCAGGTTGCGGATCATGGCGGGACTCATTGGTGGGACTCGTCGTCTGTGGCAGCCGAGCACGAAAGCCCGGCAAAGCACCGGGGTTCCACCCCGGAGCGGGCGGCGTGGCTGGCGTTCGGGCGCCTCGGCCGTTAGAGGTTCGTCAACGCCGTTCCCCGTTCTCCGGCGGGCGGCCCCTCAGGAACCCGGAAAGTTGCCGATGTCCGTCCTGTCCAGAGCCTGCCTCGTCGTGGCC
This sequence comes from Methylobacterium sp. SyP6R, assembly GCF_019216885.1. Taxonomy (NCBI): domain Bacteria; kingdom Pseudomonadati; phylum Pseudomonadota; class Alphaproteobacteria; order Hyphomicrobiales; family Methylobacteriaceae; genus Methylobacterium; species Methylobacterium synurae. Next base: position 755,945 of record NZ_JAAQRC020000001.1, read on the forward strand.
GTGGCCGCGCTCGCGGGCGGCTGCATCCAAAATCCCCTCGGCCAGGTCGGCGGCGTGCTGCCGGCGGGCGATGTCGGCCCGCCGCCCTCCTTGCGCGGCGACGTGAAGCTGCCGGCCCGCAGCAGCGGCGACCTCGCCCAGGCCGCGACCGAGCCGACCCGCCGCCTCAACGTCCCGAGCAGCACCCGCGGCGGCGATACCCTGACCGCCCAGCCTCGGCGCATCCGCCGCGAGGACATCGAGGGCGAGGGCGGCCCGAGCGGCAGCAACGGCGGCAGCCTGTCGCCGACGATGGGCTCGGGCGGCTCGGTCGGGCTCGGCGGCAAGTTCTAAAAGCCAAGGTCTGGAGCATTTTCCGACGAAGCGGATGCCGGTTCGTCGCAGAAAATGCGGTAAAATCGAAGATCGAGAGAGCTTCGCGATCGCAATGCGATCGTGAAGCGCTCTAGCGGGGCTCGCGGCTCTCCGTCGCCGCCTCGGCCCGCCGCTTGCGAGTCTCCTGCGCCCGTGCGGTCTCGCGCAGGCGCCGCAGGCGCTCCTCCAGGCCGGCGCGGGTCGCCGGCCACCAGCCGCGGCCGGGCGCATCCGGTGCGGCCGCCTGCACCGTCTCGGCGATCTCACTGAGGGTCGGAATTCGCCACCAGCCCCAGACCAGGGGGCCCGGCACGGTGATCGCCGGGTAGTGGGCCAGCGCCTCGGTCTCCGTGATGGGAGCATCGTCGAGGGCCTCGAACACCACGACGCCCTCCGCCACCTCCACCGCCGCGCCGAGCGGCGGTGCATCGCCCCGCGGCACCGGGTGGCGGCGTCGCCGCCGCTCCGCCTCGGCGGCGGGGTTGCGGGCGGCCTCGCGCCGGGCGCGCCGCGCCGCCGGCTCGCTCTCGATGGCCGCCGCCTCGATCACCGGCCACGCCTCCTTCAGCGCCTCGTAGGAGCGCCAGGGCACCCGCCAGGCCCGGATCTCCGGCGCCCAGGCGGCGAACGGGATGGTGCGCAGGGTATCCACCACCGCCCGCGAATAGGGGGTGCGGACGAGCAGCGCCGCGGGCTCCGCCGTCAGGTAGGGGCTCTCCAGCGGCTCGAAGGCGTAGGCGTCGCGGCCCTTGTCGTCGCCGTAGGCGTCGAGGGCGGAGATCTCGCGGGCGATCCAGGCATCCGCCCGCTGCTCGGCGGTGGTGCCGGGCACGAACCAGCGCCGCAGCTTGCGCCGCCAGCGGGCGGTCGGAAACGTCTCCTTGAAGCGGGCCAGCAGGGCGCGGTCGAACGGCATCGCCACCAGCACGCCGGGGCGCTTGACCGTGCCCGGCGCCACCGCGAAACCCGCTCCGCGGGCGACCTCGCCGGGCGGCGGGTCTTGTCCCTGCTGTCCCGCGTCGCTCACGGTCGCCTCAGATCGTCGGCGCGCGGCCGCCATAGTAATCGTCGAGGCGCCCGCCATAGGAGGGATCGGTGAACGGGTCCTCGCCCGGCCCGTGGCGCGGCGCGCCGGCCAGGGTGTCGGCGTCGATATCGATGACGTAGCCGCCGAGGCGCACGTCGTAGGTCAGGGCCTTCCAGGGCACCGGGTGGTGGCTCTCGCCGAAGCCGAGGAAGCCGCCGAAGGACAGCACGGCGTAGGCGACCTGGCCGGTCACCTTGTCGACCATGAAGTTGTAGACGCTGCCGAGATGCTCGCCCTTGCGATCGTAGACGGCGGTGCCCTCGACCTTGTTCGAGGCGATCAGCCGGCGGGTCTCGTCGAGGGCGATGCCGTCGCCGGACGGGTCGAGCTCCATCGTGCCGGGCGCACGGAGGGAGCGCTCGTTGGGGAGTTCGGTCGGCATGGCGGGCTCCGGGGTTGGGGGAAAGGGTTCCTCGGGGGAACCGACCTCGCCCGCGCCGGTTCCGCGCTGTCAGCGCACGCGCTCTTCCTCCTCGTCCTCCTGCTGCTGCTTGGCGACCTCGGTGCGCACGGTGCGGCTCGCCAGCATCATCTCGACCGCGAAGGCGGCGAGCGAGGCGAGCGTGCAGACGATCGCGGCGCCGAACAGGGAGAACAGCACGCTCGCCACCGCGGCGTCCCGCAGGGTGCCGACGAACAAGGTCAGCACCGCGCCGCAGATCGCGACGCCGCCGAGCGCCGCGATCACCACCGCCACGTCGAGGGCGAGGCTGCGCCGGCGCAGGTCCCGGAGCCGGGCCTGGTCGCCGGGTCGCTCGCTCGCCCGGTCGGAGAGTTTTTCCACCTGATCGGCGACGCGGGCGTGGCGGGTCGAGAAGACGTTGAGCAGCGTCGCGATGCCGGAGAGCAGAAAGACCGGCGTCAGGGCGACCTGGATGATGTGGGCGGTCGAATCGACCTGGGATGGATCGGTGGTGGGGATCATGCGGGATCGGGGGAGGGGGGAGGGGGCGGATCCGCCCCGTGTGAAACCGGGCTCGGCGGTCCCGGCGGGGTGTCGCGGCTCATCCGATATAGGGTGCCGCAGCGGAACGGCAGTGCGGCGGGATCAGCCCGCCGCGATCGCGAGCTGCGCCCCGTGGGTGAGTCGCAGGTCGAGATCGCCCCCATCCCGGTCGGCCCAGAATACCGCCGCCACCGGGCCCTCGCCCCGCGCCGCCAGGGCCTCGGATAACGCGCCGCCGGTCCCCGTCGGGCTCGCCAGCGTGACCGTGGTGGCGGGCCCGAGCGGCAGGGTGACGGCGCGGGCCGGCCCGCCGAGGATCTCCGCCTCGACGATCGGCGCGCCGGCCCCGGTGCCGAGGAGGGCAGCGTAGCGGGCGCGGGACGCCGCGACGTCGCGGACCGCCACCGTGAGCGAGCGGATTCCGGTGACGCCGTTGGCGTGGCGGCGCACGTCGCCCTCCTGCACGCGCAAGCCCCTGGGCGTGACGTCGCCGCACAGGAACGGCACGTCCGAGCCCGGCGCCCGGGCGGTCTTCCAGTCGAGGCGGGCGCCGTCCGGCCGGAAGCGGCCGCCGGGCACCGGGTCCTCGATGTCGAGCCCGCGCTCTTGCGCGGCCGCCACGTCGGCCTCGATGTCGCCGGGGAGCAGCGCGTGATCGAGAAAGCCCTCGCCGGCCCGGTGATAGACGTCGGACCAGCGATTGCCGGGCTCCGGCTTGCGGAACGCGATCAGCTCGAGATAGGCGCCGTCCTCCAGCACCACCAGCACGTTGTGGGTGATCCCGTTCTGGTGCTCGCCGCCGCGGATCACCGTGAAGCCGAGGCTCGCGTAATCCGCAAACGCCGCGTCGAGATCGGCGACGGCGATGACGAGATGGTCGAGGGTGAGCATGGGCGATCCTCTTCGGGCGGGTCCCCGGGTCGAGCACAGCTATAGGCGCCCTGCGGGCCGGCGGCGACCTCGGGCATCGGGTCGCGCGAGGAAACATCGGGCGCAACCTGACGTTCTGGCCTCGACCTCGATCCACGCTCACGAGAGGAACCCCCGATGCCGATTCCCGCCCGTACTGCTGCGGCCGCCGCCTTGCTCACCGTCGCCCTTTCGGGCGGGGCGCGCGCCGCCAACGACCTGCCGCCGCCGAAGACCGACGCGATGCCGCCGGTCGAGGTGACGATCACCGCCGAGAACGGCGTACCCACATGCGCCCCGGCCGAGCTGCGCCTGCCCGCCCAGACCAATGTCGACCTGCACGTGACCAACCAGTCGACCCTGCAGGTGTCGCTCACCGCGCCGCAGATCTTCCAGAACAAGAACGTGCTCCACCACGACGGCGACGTGGTCCACGTGGCGAGCAACGACGCTTATCTGGTCAAGGCCAACGGCAAGGGCGCGATCCGCCTGCGCACCATCGCGCCGGGCGAGTACACCTATGGCTGCACGGCGACGACGAAGCAGGATCAGCCGTTCACCGGCAAGCTGACGCTGGTCGATCCGGCGAAGTGAGGGGCGGGGAGGACGGCATTCTCTCGCCGGGCCTGCCATCCTCCGCGTCATCCCGGGGCCGCGCAGCGGAGCCCGGGATCCAGAACCGCTGATGGTCCAGAACAAGACGGGCAGCGTTCCGCTCTATCCTGTCTCAACCGAGTGTCTGGATTCCGGGCTCCGCTGCGCGGCCCCGGAATGACGCGGAGGGTATCAGATTCCGTCGCGGAGAGATTGCGTCCATCCGCCAACGACCCTCACCGAAACGTCTTCCTCGGGTCGAACGCATCCCGCACCGCCTCGCCTGCGAAGATCAGCAGGCTCAACGTCACGGCGATCACCGCAAAGCCCGTCAGCCCGAGCCAGGGCGCCTGCAGGTTGGCCTTGCCCTGGGCCAGCATCTCGCCGAGCGAGGGCGAGCCCGGGGGGAGACCGAAGCCGAGGAAGTCGAGGGAGGTGAGCGTGGTGATCGAGCCGTTCAGCACGAAGGGCAGGAAGGTCAGCGTCGCCACCATGGCGTTGGGCAGGAGGTGGCGGAACATGATGCGGGCGTTGGAGAGCCCGAGCGCGCGGGCCGCCCGCACGTATTCGAAGTTGCGCGCCCGCAGGAACTCCGCCCGCACCACCCCGACCAGCGACACCCACGAGAACAGCAGCAGGATTCCGAGCAGCACGAAGAAGCTCGGCGTGATGATCGACGAGATGATGATGAGCAGGTAGAGCGACGGGATCGCGGTCCAGATCTCGATCACCCGCTGGAACACCAGATCGACCCAGCCGCCGAAATAGCCCTGCACCGCGCCGGCCAAGACCCCGATCACCGAGGAGACCAGCGCCAGGGTGAGCCCGAACAGCACCGAGAGGCGGAAGCCGTAGATCAGCCGGGCGACCACGTCGCGGCCCTGGTCGTCGGTGCCGAGCCAGTTCCACTCGATGTCGCGGCAGGTCGTGCCGCCGGTCTTCTCGGCCACCGCCTTGCACTGCGCGTCGGTGAGCATCCAGGTCGGCGGGGCCGGGGCCGGGACCGGCAGGTCGAGGTTGTGGGTGTCGTAGGAGAAGCGGATCGGCGGCCAGATCGCCCAGCCATGTGCGGCGATCTCCTTGGCGTTCACCGGGTCGCGATAATCGGTGCGGGCGAGGAAGCCGCCGAACTTCTCCTCCGGGTAATCGACCACGATCGGAAAAAGAATCTCGCCCTTGTAGGAGGCGACGATCGGCCGGTCGTTGGCGATGAACTCGGCAAAGAGGCTGGTGACGAACATCAGGCAGAACAGCACGAACGACCAGGTGCCGCGCCGGTTCGCCTTGAAGTTCGCGAGCCGCCGCCGGTTGAGCGGCGACAGACGTCCGGTGCCGGTGGGTCCCGGCAGCGGCAGGCTGACCGGGCCCGCCGCCGGGGAGGTGACGGGGATCGCGTCGAGTTCGGGCACGGGAGGACGCTGGTTCATGCGGCGTCCCCCGGCCGGGCGGTCACGGTCAGTCGAGGCGCGTGGCCGTCACGTCGATCACGCTGGGCTTCAGCCCGCCGCTGCGCTCCAGATGCCGGCGCAGCAACTGCACGTTGCGGCGGTTGGCCTTGAAGGCGGCGTCGAACAGGTCGCCGATCAGCGGCACCGCCCCGACCACGCCGTCGATCGCCACGTTCGCCGCCATGCGGGCGATCAGCCAGCGCGGCGCGCCGAGGCGACGCGCCTCCCAGACGATGTAGGACGAGATCATCGTGGTGATCGCGTCGCCGATCACCGGGATCAGGCCGACGATCGCGTCGAGGCCGATGCGCCGGTTGCCCGGCAGCAGGATCGCCGTGTCGAGGATGTGGGCCAGCAGCTCCAGCCGCGCCATGACCTGCTCGGGCGTCGAGCCTTCCAGGGCCTTGCCGGCCTTGGCCCGCAGGCCGAACGGGTCGTCCTGCGGGAAGCGCCCGTTCGTGGGGCCGCCCGACTGGAACTCGGCTCCGGTGCCGAAGGAACCTGTGCCGAAGGAGCCCGCCCCGAAGGGCGGAACGCGGCCGGCCGTCTGCGAAGAGGTCATCCCGGGGCTCCGGAGCGGGTGCGTGGTGCTCATGAGCCGGGATGTGGCCCCGGCGCCCCCGTTCAACAAGGAGGCCCCGCATCAGGCCGCGCGTCCCGGTGCGAGGCCGCGCAGGCGCTCCAACGCGCGGTCGAGGGTGTCGTCGTGCTTGGCGAAGCAGAACCGCACGATGGTGCGCACCGGCCGGTGGGCGTAGAAGGCGCTGACGGGGATCGCCGCGACGCCGTGTCGCCGCACCAGCCGCTCGCAGAAGGCGACGTCGTCGCTCTCCCCCAAGGGAGCGATGTCGAGGTTGAGGAAGTAGGTGCCGGCGGACGGCAGCACGCTGAAGCCGAGATCCGTCAGGCCGCCGGCGAACCGGTCCCGGGCCCGGGCGAAGTCCGCGCGCATGCCCTCGAAATAGGCGTCGTCCTTGGAAAGCCCGTAGGCCACCGCCGCCTGGAGATTCGGCGGCGTGGTGAAGGTGAGGAACTGGTGCGCCTTGGCGAGCCCCCGCATCAGCCCGGGCGCGGCCATCACGAAGCCGACCTTCCAGCCGGTCAGCGAAAAGATCTTGCCCGCCGAGCCGATCTTCACCGTGCGCTCGCGCATGCCCGGAAACGCCATCAGCGGTCGATGGCGCCGCCCGTCGAACACCACGTGCTCCCAGACCTCGTCGCAGAGGGCGATCGTGTCGTGGCGCTGGCAGAAGCCGGCAAGCAATTCCAGGTCCTCGTCCGGAAAGACCGTGGCCGCGGGGTTGAGCGGGTTGTTGAGGAGCACGACCTTGGTGCGCGGCGAGAAGGCGGCCGCCAGCGCCTCTTCGGTCAGCCGGAAATGCGGCGGCGTCAGGGTGACGAAGCGCGGCACGCCGCCGGCCCGGCGCACCAGCGGCAGGTAGGCGTCGTACATCGGCTCGAACAGCACCACCTCGTCGCCGGGCTCGATCAAGGCCATCAGGGCGCCGGCCAGGGCCTCGGTGGCGCCGGAGGTCACCATCACCTCGGTGTCGGGATCGAGGTCGAGCCCCTGCCAGCGGGCATAGTGCTGGGCGATCCCCCGGCGCAGCTCGAGCAGCCCCATCATCGGCGGGTACTGGTTCCAGCCCTCCACCACCGCCTCGGCGGCCTTGGCGCGCACATCCGCCGGGCCCGGATCGTCCGGAAACCCCTGGCCGAGATTCACGGCGCCGGTCTCGCGGGCGAGCGCCGACATCACCTCGAACACGGTGGTCGGCAGGTCGGCGAAGATGGGATTCATGCAGGGACGGGCTTGCGTTCGAGGATGGACATGGCCTCGCTACCATGCCGGGGGGCCGGACGGAACCGAGCCGGCCGGGCGGCCGCGTCGCGGTCCGACGCATGCCGGCCGGTTGGTCTGCCCGGGCCGGCGGACGATCCGGATCGCATCGCGCACGGAGGACGTCGGTCGCACTTGCCCGAGATGGCGGCGAGAGGGTAGGGCAGTCCGGAACAGACGAGCCGACCATGGACGATCGCATCGACATCGACTTGTCGGCGGCGCAGGCGCTTGCCGAAAACCTCAGAAACACGCTCGTGGCGCTGCGCGGGCGCTACGACCTCGAACGCTACGAATATACCAGGACGATCAGGATCGTTCCGACCGGGCAGGCCTACAGCCATCCGGTCCTGACGCTGAACACGAGCGTCCGCGGCGAGAACCCGATCCTCTGCACCTATCTGCACGAGCAGATGCACTGGTACCTGACATGGTACTCGCACGCGAACACGCCCGGTTGGCAGGAGATCTGGCGTGGCCTCCGGCAGACCTACCCATCGATGCCGGTCGGATTCCCGCAAGGAGCGCAGGACGAGCACTCCTCCTATCTCCACCTCATCGTGAACTACCTGGAGATCGCGGCGGCCGGCGACCTGCTCGGCCCGGACGTCGCCCGCGACATTGCCGCCAAGACCTTCTTCTATCGCGGCATCTACGAGGCCGTGCTCCGCGATTGGGACGCGCTGACGGTCCTGTATCGGAGCCACGGCCTGATTCCGATCCGCTCGGCGGGCGGGATGTCGGAACGGGACCTGCAACTGGCGGCCCTCATGGACGAGGCGCCCGTCGGTTGACGCCGGCCCGGCCCGGCCTCGCTCGCCCCGGGAGCATGGACGCCGCCCCCGCCGCGCCGTACTCCCGTCCTGCGGGCCGCACTGACGACCTGCGACCGCCTGGATGGTGCGAGACGTGCAGCTGCGGGCCCTGATCTACTTCAACGAACTCGCCCGGCACGGGTCGATGCGGCGGGCGGCGGAAAAGCTCGGCATCGCGCCCACCGCGATCAGCCGGCAGATCGAGAATCTCGAATACCATTTCGGCGCGCCGCTGGTGGAGCGCGACCCGACCGGGATCCGGCTCACCGCCGCCGGCGAGCTGCTCGCCGCCCGCTCGGCCCGCTCCTTGCGCGAGCTCGACCACGTCCGCACCCTGATCGACGACCTCAAGGGTCTGCGGGCCGGGCGGGTGACGGTCTATGCCAGCGGGGCGGCGGCCTCGGGCCTGCTGGTGCCGGCGCTGGCGGAGTTCTCCGCGACCTACCCGGACGTGCGCTTCGAGGTCGTGGTCGCGAGCGTCGGGCGCAGCATGCAGGCCCTCGCCGACGGGGAGGCGGATCTTGCCGTCACCCTGTTCACGCCGCCGCAGACCGAGACCTTCGTGCGCTTCCGCGTGCCGGTCGACCATGCCGCCGTGATGGCGCCCGACCATCCGCTGGCCGACCGCCTGCAGGTCGGCCCGCGCGACCTCCTGGCCCATCCGGTGGCGGTGCCGGACGCCGCCTTCGGGGTGCGCCAGGCGCTCGACGCGCAGATGCGCGAGGCGGGCCTGCCCGCCCTCGATCCGGTCTTCACCACCAGCGCCCTCGAGGTGCAGCTGGAACTGGCCCGACGCGGCCGGGCCGTGCTGGTCCTGCCGCCCTTCAGCGTGCGGCGCGACGCGGCGGCCGGGACATTGGTGGCGCGGCCGTTCCGGGAGCTGCGCATCCGCACCCATCTCGACCTGTCGCACCTGCGCGACCGGCCGCTCTCCTTCGCCGCCGCCAAGCTGGTGGGGGTTCTGGAGCATCACATGCCGGATTTCTGTGCAGGGGCCGAGGTGTAGCGGTTTCGGCTACGGGGTGCGCACCAGATCGCTGTTGCGGCCACACCAAAAATCCTGATCTCCTAGCGGCAGCATCGAGCCGCACGACATAAGACGGCCGGGTCAACGCCAAACCGAGGGGTTCCATGGTCCTGTTCACGCGCTCCTCAGTCTCCCGTCGGTTGGCCGGCAGCCTCGTGGCAGGCGCCTTCCTGGCGGCCCTCGCCCTGCCGGGCTTCGCCCAGGCCGCGCCGCGCACCGACCTCGTGCTCGGCATGCCGGTGGAGCCCCCGGGCCTCGACCCGACCAGCGCCGCCCCGACGGTGATCGGCCAGGTCGTGTGGCAGAACGTGTTCCAGGGCCTGACCCGGATCGACCGCGACGGCAAGGTGCAGCCGCAGCTCGCCAAGAGCTGGACGATCTCGCCCGACGGCCTGACCTACACCTTCGCCCTCCAGCAAGGCGTCAAGTTCCACAACGGCGAGGCGTTCGACGCCAACACGGCGAAATTCGCCCTCGACGCGATCCGGGCGCCGGGCTCGGTCAACCCGCAGAAGGCGCTCTACGCGGTCATCGCCGAGGTGACGGCGCCCGATCCGCAGACCCTGGTCCTCACCCTGTCGAAATCCTCCGGCAACCTGCTGTTCTGGCTCGGCCAGCCGGCGGCGGTGATGGTGGAACCGAAATCGCGCGACGGGCTGAAGAGCAATCCGGTCGGCACCGGGCCGTTCCGCTTCGCCGCCTGGCGCAAGGGCGACCGGGTCGAGCTGACGCGCAGCCCCGATTATTGGGACAAGGCCCGCCCGGTCCATCTCGACAAGGTGACGTTCCGCTTCATCGGCGATCCCCAGGCCGCCGCGGCGGCGCTCCGGGCCGGCGACGTCGACGCCTATCCGCTGCTGCCGGCGCCGGAACTCTACGGGGCGTTCCAGAAGGACAAGGCCTTCACCGCCGAGCCGGGCCTGACCGAGATGAAGGTCGTGGCCGGCATGAACAACGCCGAGAAGCCCTTCAGCGACAAGCGCGTGCGCCAGGCGCTGATGATGGCGGTGGATCGCAAGCTCCTGATCGAGGGGGCCTATTCGGGTTACGGCGCTCCGATCGGCAGCCACTACACGCCCAACGACCCGGGCTACAGGGACCTGACGGGGGTCTACCCCTACGACCCCAAGAAGGCGAAGGCGCTGCTGGCCGAGGCCGGCTACGCCAAGGGCCTGACCTTCAGCTTCAAGTCGCCGCAGATGGCCTACGCCACCCGCACGGCGGAAATCCTCCAGGCGATGTTTGCCGAGGTCGGGGTCACGATGACCATCGTCCCGACCGAGTTTCCGGCGAAATGGGTGCAGGAGGTGATGCGCGACCGCAAGTTCGACATGACGGTCATCGCGCATGCCGAGCCGATGGACATCGCGATCTACGCCAACGACCCCTATTACTTCGGCTACAAGAACCCGGCCTTCAACGACGTGGTGGCGAAGGCCGCCGCCTCCACCGACGAGGCGACCCGGCTGAAGCTGTACGGCGAGGCACAAGAGATCCTCGCCGAGGACGTGCCGGCCCTGTTCCTGTTCGTGCTGCCGAAGCTCAGCGTGTGGCGGGCCAAGCTCACGGGCTTCTGGAAGAACGAGCCGGTTCCGTCGAACGACCTGACCGAGGTGCGCTGGACGGAGTAGGGCGGGCCTCGCCTCTCCTGTGTAGGGGACGGGATTCTACCGTGACGTAAGAGTCTATTTCTCTTGCTTCACATGGTTCGTCCCACCCCCGACCTCATCCTGAGGTGCGAACGAAGTGAGCCTCGAAGGAGGGCTCCAGAACTCTCCGAGATATCTGGAGCCCTCCTTCGAGGTCAGCCGATCTACGATCGGCTAACACCTCAGGATGAGGTCATGGGTGGGATGACGCCGATACGGACGATGTATCCCTTGTTGATAGAGCCGGCTTCGAGACTCCCATCATGCTGAGGTACCTTCTCCGCCGCGCCGCCGGCTTCGCCGCCACCTTCCTGCTGATCTCCATCCTGGTGTTCTGCATGATGGAGATCGTGCCGGGGGATCCGGCCTCGGCGATGCTCGGCACCTCGGCGACGCCCGAGACGCTGGCGGCCCTGCGTGCCCAGATGGGGCTCGATGCCCCGGCGGTCCTGCGCTACCTGCGCTGGCTCGGCGGGCTCGTCACCGGCGACATGGGGGTGTCCTACACCTACGGCGTGCCGGTGGGCGGGCTGATCCTTGAGCGGCTGGCGGTGACGCTGCCCCTCACCGGGCTCGCGGTGCTGCTCGCCGTCGGCATCGCCCTGCCGCTCGGGGTCACCGCGGCGGCCCGTCCCGGCGGCGTGGCGGATGGCGCCGCCACCCTCTATGCGCAGGCCGGCATCGCTGTGCCGAATTTCTGGATCGGGCTCCTGCTCATCATGGTGGTGGCGCTCGGCCTCGGCTGGCTGCCGGCCGGGGGTTTTCCGGGCTGGGGCGTGCCCGGCGCAGGCCTGCGCGCCCTGCTGCTGCCGGCGCTCGCCCTCGCCATCCCGCAATCGGCCGTGCTGACCCGGGTGACCCGGGCCTCCGTGGTCGAGGTGATGAACGAGGATTTCGTCCGCACCGCCCGGGCCAAGGGCGCCTCGGTCTCCCGCGCCCTGTGGCGCCACGCGGTCCCGAACGCGCTGGTGCCGGTCATCACCATGCTGGGCCTTCAGATCTCGTTCCTGATCGGCGGCGCGGTGCTGGTCGAGAACGTGTTCACCCTGCCCGGCATGGGCCGGCTCGCCTGGCAGGCCATGGCGCAGCGCGACCTGATCGTGATCCAGAACGTCGTGATGGTCTTCGCCACCATCGTCATCGTGGTCAATCTCGGGGTCGACCTGCTCTACACGATCGTCGATCCCCGCCTGAGGAGGCGCGCATGACGGCCCTGGCCGTGAGGCTCCGCCGCGGCTGGCGTCCCGGCAGCCGCGCACTCCTCGTCGGCGGCATCCTGACCGCCTGCCTCGTCGGGATCGCGATCCTGTCCCTGGTCTGGACCCCCGAGGACCCGGCCCGGATGCACATTCTCCGGAAGCTGAAAGGGCCCCTGGTCTCGGGGCTGCTCGGCACCGACCATCTCGGGCGCGATGTCGCCTCGATGCTGATGCGCGGCGCCTTCAACTCGCTCACCACCGCGTTTGCGGCGGTGGCGGTCGGGGCGGTACTCGGCACGCTGGCCGGGGTCGCGGCGGCGGCGAACCACACGCTCGACGCGGTCCTGATGCGGATCTGCGACGCGCTCTTCGCCCTGCCGCCGATCCTGTCGGCGATCATGCTCGGCGCGCTGCTCGGCCCCGGCGCGCTCACCGCCATCGTCGCCATCGGGGTGTTCATGATCCCGGTCTTCGCCCGGGTGACCCGCGGCGCGGCGATGCAGATCTGGGCGCGCGAGTACATCATGGCCGCCCGGATGGCCGGCAAGGGCACGGCGCGGATCACCCTCGAGCACGTCCTGCCGAACATCTCGGCCCAGGTCATCGTCCAGGTCACGATCCAGCTCGCCATGGCGATCCTGACCGAGGCGGGCCTGAGCTTCCTCGGGCTCGGCCTGCCGCCGCCGGCCCCGACCTGGGGGCGGATGCTGGCCGAGTCGCAGACCTACCTGCTCCAGGCGCCGCATCTCGCGCTCGCCCCCGGCCTCGCCATCGCGGCAGCCGTGCTCGGCCTCAACCTCCTGGGCGACGGGCTCGCCGCCCGCCTCGATCCGCGCCGCCGGCAAGCCTCCTGATGCAAGTCTCCTGATGCTCGCGATCCGCAACCTCTCCATCGCCTTTCCGGGTCGTGACGGCCCGGTCCGGGTCGTCGACGACGTCTCGGTCGCGGTCGCCCGCGGCGAAAGCCTCGGCATCGTCGGCGAATCGGGCTCCGGCAAGTCGATGCTGTCGCTCGCCACCATCGGGCTCCTGCCGAAGAGCGCCCGCACCTCCGGCGAGATCCTGCTCGATGGCAAGAACATTCTCGCCATGGGTGAGAAGGACCTGTGCTCCCTGCGCGGACGGCGCATCGGCATGATCTTCCAGGAGCCGATGACGGCGCTCAACCCCGCCATGACGGCGGGCCAGCAGATCGCCGAAGGTATCCGCCTGCACCGCGGCACCGGCCGCACCGAGGCACGGGCCGAGTCCTTACGCCTCCTCGACCGGGTGCGGATCCCCGATCCCGCGCGTCGTATCGACAGCTACCCGCACGAGATGTCCGGTGGCCAGCGCCAGCGCGTCGGCATCGCGATCGCCCTAGCGTTGAAGCCCGATCTCCTGATCGCCGACGAGCCGACCACGGCGCTGGACGTGACGGTGCAGAAGGAGATCCTGGACATCCTCGACGAGCTGGTGGCCGATCTCGGCCTGTCCCTGATCCTGATCAGCCACGACCTCGGGGTGATCGCCCGCAGCACCGACCGGACCCTCGTGATGTGCCGCGGCCGCGCGGTGGAGGAGGGGCCGACCGAGGCTGTCCTGCGCCACCCGAGCGCGCAGTACACGAGCGACCTGATCGCGGCCCTGCCGCGCCGGGCCCGGGCGGGGCTCGCCGAGGAATCCCCGCTCGCCGCGGGAGGCGCCCGATGACCGGCCCGCTCCTGTCGATCGAGAACCTGACCCGCGACTATGCCCTCCGGGGCAAGGGCGGCACCACGCGGACCTTGCGGGCGGTCGACGGCGTCAGCCTCGCCGTCGCGCCCGGCAGCATCGTCGCGGTGGTCGGCGAATCGGGCTGCGGCAAGTCCACGCTCGCCCGCATCGTCATGGCCCTCGACCGGCCGACCGGCGGCACCGTGCGGCTCGGCGGCGACGACCTGTTCGCCCTGTCGCCGAAGGCGCTCGCGCGCAAGCGCCGCGACTTCCAGATGGTCTTCCAGGACCCCTACGGTTCGCTCAACCCCCGTCATTCGGTCGGCCGCATCGTCGCCGAGCCGCTGCACCTCATCGACGACGCCCCTCGGGGCCGCGACCGGGCCGCCCTGGTCGCCCGGGCGCTCGAGGATGTCGGGCTGCCGGCACAAGCCGCCGAGCGCTATCCGCACGAATTCTCCGGCGGCCAGCGCCAGCGCATCGCCATCGCCCGGGCGCTGATCACCAACCCCAAGCTCGTCGTCGCCGACGAGGCGGTCTCGGCCCTCGACCTGTCGATCCAGGCCCAGATCCTGCGCCTGATCCTGTCGTTGCGCGACCGGCACGGCCTGACGGTCCTGTTCATCACCCACAATATCGGCGTCGTCGACGAGATCGCCGACCGGGTCGGGGTGATGCAGGCCGGGCGCCTCGTCGAGACCGGGCCGGTGCGGGAGGTGCTCGACCATCCCCGCGAGGATTATACCCGCACGTTGCTCGCCGCGGAGCCGACCCTCGCGGTGCTGGGGCAGCGCAAGCGGAGGGCCTGACGGTACAGTTCCCGCTGCGTCATGTGACGGGCGCATGGCCGCCCCCCCATCCACCCGCTTGCTCGCCGCGACGCCGTATGTGAAAACGATTTCATGCACCGCGGCGATGGCGTCGCGGCGGTGTTGCCCTTCTTGGGCGTTTCCTCCCTAGACTTCGGGCCGCCTCGCAAGGGCGGCCTTTTTTCTGCGCGATGACCGCTCTGCGGATCGGAGTGAGGAGGAGCCGGGAGCCCGGCTTTCCGTTGCACCCGGGCGGATCCCGCGTATCGTGGCTGCACCCTGTCCGGCAGCGACGGGCCCATGGATCCTCCCAAAGAACCCTCCGACAATCCCGAGGCAGTGAGCGTTGCGCAGCGCGATCGTTCTGGGCGCCGGCATGGCCGGCATCGGCACCGCCCTCCACCTGCAGCAGCGCGGCTGGTCGGTCGCCCTCGTCGATCGGGGCGAGCCGGGGCGGGAGACGAGCTACGGCAATGCCGGCATCATCCAGAGCGAGGCGGTCGAGCCCTACGCCATGCCCCGCGACCGGGCGAGCTTGTGGGCGATCGCCACCGGGCGCAGCAACGACGTCCATTACGAGTTGCGCCATCTTCCCCGCCATCTCGGGCCGCTCCTGCGCTACTGGTGGCATTCGTCCCCCCGCCGCCACGCGGCGGCCTCGTGCGCCTACGCGACGCTGATCGCAAAGGCCGCCCCCGAGCACGCGGCGCTGATCGAGGCGGCGGGCGCCGCGGACCTCGTCCGCGCGACCGGCTTTCGCATCCTCCATCGCGGGCAGCGGGCGATGGACGCGGCGGTCGTGGAGGCCGAGCGGCTGGGGGCGCGCCACGGCCTGCGCGTACGGGCGCTCTCGCCGACCGATCTCGCCGCGGCCGAGCCGGCGCTGAAGCAGACGGGCGCGGGCGCGATCCACTGGGAGGATCCGTGGTCGGTCCGGGATCCCGGTGCGCTCGTCTCGGCCTATGCCGCCCTGTTCGCCCGACGCGGCGGGTCGCTGATGCGGGGCGAGGCGGACAGCCTCGCGCCGACCGCGCGGGGCTGGAGCGTCCGGACATCGGACGGGACGGTCGAGGCGGAGGCCGCCGTGGTGGCGCTCGGCCCCTGGTCGCCGGTCGTCCTGCGCCGGTTCGGCTACCGGATCGCCATGGTGGAGAAGCGCGGCTACCACCGGCACTGGCGTGCCGCCCGGACGCTGGACGTGCCGCTGCTCGATGCCGAGAACGGCTACGTCATGGCCCCGATGGCGGCGGGACTGCGCATCACCACCGGTGCCGAGCTGGCCTCCTCCGAGGCCGCGGCCAGCCCGGTCCAGCTCGCCCGCGCCGAGGCCGCGGCGCGCGACCTCGTCGATCTCGGGTCCCCGCGCGAGAACGCGCCCTGGTCCGGCATCCGCCCCTGCATGCCCGACATGCTGCCGGTCGTCGGGCCGGCGCCGCGCCATCCGGGCTTGTGGTTCCAGTTCGGGCACGGCCACCAGGGCTTCACCCTCGGGCCGGCGAGCGGCCGCCTCCTGGCCGAGGCGATGTCGGGCGAGACCCCGTTCGTACCGGACGCTCCGTTCGGCCCGGCCCGCCTCGCGGCGGCCTAAGGTTGATTCTACCTGACCTCTACTTGGACAAGGCCCGGATAGCCTCGCGGTAGACCGTGGCGGAACGCAGGATATGCCGGGCCAGGATCTCCAGCAGCCCATCCGCCTCGCCCGCCTCGAAATGCCCGATCATCGCCGCATGCTCGGAGAACGAGGTCTCCTGCTCGTGGCTGCGCGGCACCGAGAGCTGGGCGCGCAGAGCCGCCACCTGCCAGGCGATCGATTCGTAGGCCTTGGCGAGGTAGCCGTTGCCGCATTCCTTGAAGAAGCTGGCGTGGAACGCCGTATCGGCGCGGGCATAGGCGCGGGCATCGCCGGATCGCCTCGCCTCGAGCATCGCCGCGTGGGCCGTCCGCAAGCCGGCGAGTGCCGCCGCGGGCGCGCCAGCGAGGCTGAGGCGGACGGCCTCGCTCTCGAGCATCAGCCGGAAGCCTGCGAGCTGGTCGACGTCGTCGGGGGAGGGGTCGAACACGAACGTGCCCTTCTTCGGCACGATCACCACCAGACCCTGGGCCTGGAGGCGGGTCAGGGCCTCGCGCATCGGCGTCCGGCTCACCCCCATGGCGAGGCCGACCCCGTCCTCCGGCAGGGCCTGGCCGAAGGCGAGTTCGGCATTCACGATGGCGTCGCGGATCCGCTCCTCGACGGCGGCGGAGAGCGATTTCGGGACCGCGAGGTCGAGCTGGATCGGCATGGCACCTTATCGCACGGCCGCGCCTGCTCCGCGACTCGATCGTACTCTGTATCCAAGGTACAAGGTACTTGATCGGTGCCGGTGACTGCTGCATGAATCGCGGGCGAGAGCCGGACAGGCCGGGGAGGGGACGATCATGGAAGGAAGCATCGCGGCCCGCCCGCTCCGGGCCGGCCTGCCGGACGCGCTGGTCCGCACCCTGGCGGACCTGCTCGGCGAGCGCTTCACCCGCAGCCTGGCCGAGCGCGAGCATCACGGGCGCGGCGAATCCTACCACCCGACCGAGCCGCCCGACGCGGTCTGCTACGCCGTCTCGACGCAGGAGGTCGCGGACATCGTGCGCGCCTGCGCCGCCCACCGGGTTCCGGTGATCCCGTTCGGCGGCGGCACCTCGCTGGAGGGGCACGTCGCGGCGCTCCAGGGCGGCGTCTGCCTCGATCTGAGCCGCATGACCCGCATCGTCGCGGTGCGGTCCGACGATCTCGACGCGACCGTGGAGGCCGGCGTCACGCGCCACCAGCTCAACGCGCATCTGCGCGATACCGGCCTGTTCTTCCCCGTCGATCCGGGCGGCGAGAGCACGCTCGGCGGCATGGCGGCGACCCGGGCCTCCGGCACCAACGCGGTGCGCTACGGCACGATGAAGGACAACGTCGTGTCGCTCACCGCCGTGATGGCGGACGGCACGGTGATCCGCACCGGCTCGCGGGCGCGCAAGTCCTCGGCCGGTTACGACCTGACCCGGCTTCTCGTCGGCTCGGAGGGCACGCTCGGCATCGTCACCGAGCTGACGGTGCGGCTCCACGGCATCCCGGAGGCGGTCGCGGCCTCCGTCTGCGCCTTTCCGAGCGTCGAGGCGGCGGTCGCCACGGTGGTCGAGATCGTCCAGTGCGGCGTGCCGATCGCCCGGGTCGAGCTCCTCGATCCCGTCACCATCGCGGCGGTGAACCGCCATTCCGGCACGGCCCTGCCCGAGGCCCCGACCCTGTTCATGGAGTTCCACGGCACGCCGGCCGGCACTGCCGAGCAGATGGCCGTGGTGGGGGCGCTGGCCGAGGGCAACGGCGCGCTCGGCTTCGAGACGGCGGCCGATGCCGAGGCGAGGGCGCGTCTCTGGCGCGCGCGCCACGACGTCCACTACGCGGTCCAGGCCTTGCGCCCGAACGGTCGCGTCTGGAGCACCGACGTCTGCGTGCCGATCGCCAGCCTGCCGCGCTGCCTCGCCGAGACCCGGGCCGACATCGCCGGCGCCTCGTTCCCGATCACCACGGTCGGCCATGTCGGCGACGGCAACTTCCACCTCGGCCTGATCGTCGATCCGTCGAGCGAGGCGGAGCTGGCGGAGGCCGCTGGGATCAACGACCGGCTGGTGCGACGCGCCATCGCGCTCGACGGCACCTGCACCGGCGAGCACGGCATCGGCTCGGGCAAGGTCAAGTTCATGGACCTCGAGCACGGGGCGGCGATCGGGGTGATGCGGGCGATCAAGCAGGCGCTCGACCCCCTCGGCATCCTCAATCCCGGCAAGGTGCTGCCGGCCCCCGACAGGAGCGACGCGCGATGAGCGCCCGGCAAGCGATGCCTCAGGCCTCCATGACCGACGCGGTCGTCCTCGTCACCGGCGGCGCCTCCGGCATCGGCCGCGCCATCGTCGACGCGGTCGTCGCCGCCGGCGGCCGGGCGATCGTCTGGGACGTGGACGCGGCCGGCCTCTCGACCTGCGCCGGCGCGCACGGCGCTCGCGTGACCCTCGCGCGGGTCGACGTCGCCGATGCCGGCGCGGTCGCGGCCGCGATGGCCGATTTGACCCCGGACTGGGCGCCGACCCACCTCGTCAACAATGCCGGCATCATCGGCCGCCGGATGCGGCTCTCCGAGATGGACCCGGCGGAGATCGACCGGGTGCTCGCCGTCAACCTCAAGAGCGTGCTCTACGGCACCCGGGCCTTCCTGGAGCGGCGCCGGCCGCATCCGGGCGCGGCCATCGTCAACCTGTCGTCGATCGCCGCCCGCACCGGCGGCATGCCGGGCAACGCGCTCTACGCCACCACCAAGGGCGCCGTCGCCTCGCTGACGATCGCCGCCGCCAAGGAACTGGCCCCGGAGGTGCGGGTCAACGCCCTGGCGCCCGGGGTCATCGACACGCCGATCCAGGACGACGTGTTCGGCGGCGACCGCGGCCGGGTGGCGGAGATCGCCCGCGCGATCCCGCTGCAGCGGCCCGGCACCGCGGCGGAGGTGGCCGAGGCCGCCCTCTGGCTGCTCTCGCCGGCCGCGGCCTACGTCACCGGCACGGTGCTCGACATCGCCGGCGGGCGCTGACGCGCCGGCCGGCACCGACGCATCGCCCGTCGAAACGGTCACCGGCCCGGCGAAGGCCACGATGCGACGGTCGGGAAACGCGCGGACCTGCGCCCTGCGGGTCCGCTCGGAACGGTCTCACGACAACAAACGAAGGGGAACGCTCATGACATCCGCCACCGCCTCACCGCCCTCGGAGACCGACGCCGCCGTCGCCACCGCCCGGCGCCGCCTGGTGCCGTTCCTGGTGCTGATGTACCTGCTCGCCTATCTCGACCGCGCCAACGTGGCCTATGCCAAGCAGGCGCTCCAGCTCTCGACCGGGATCACGGAGGCGGCCTTCGCTTTCGCGGCCGGTATCTTCTTCGTCGGCTACGCGGTGTTCGAACTGCCCAGCAACCTGATCCTGCACCGGGTCGGCGCGCGGGTCTGGCTGTCGCGCATCATGGTGACCTGGGGGCTGCTCGCCGCCGCGATGGCCCTCGTGCAGGGCGACACCTCGTTCGCGGTCCTGCGGGTGCTGCTCGGCATCGCCGAGGCGGGCTTCTTCCCCGGCGTGCTGCTCTACCTGACCTACTGGTTTCCGGCGAAGGAACGGGCCCAGATCCTCGGCCTGTTCTACCTGAGCCAGCCGCTCTGCTTCATCCTCGGCGGGCCGATCTCAGGGCTCCTCATCGACATGCACGGCGCCTTCGGCCTGCACGGCTGGCAGCTGATGTTCGTCGTCGAGGGCCTGGCCGCCTCGCTCGTCGGCGTGTGGGCGTACGTCTACCTCACCGACCGCCCGCGCGACGCCGCCTGGATGCCGGTCCGCCAGCAGGCCGCGCTGGAGGCGGCGCTCGCCACCGAGAACGCCGCCAAGTCGGCCCACGGCGCGGTGAAGCTCGGCGCGATCTTCCGCAACCCGCTGCTGGCGCATTTCGCGCTCACCTATTTCTCGATCGCGATCTGCGGCTACGGCATCGCCTTCTACCTGCCGGCGCAGGTGAGCGCGCTCCTCGGCACCAAGATCGGCCTCACCGTGACGCTCGTCACCAGCATCCCGTGGCTCTGCGCCTTCGCGGTCAGCGCGTTCTGGCCCGGCCTCGCCCAGCGCACCGGCCGGCGGCGGCTGTTCGCGGTGGCGTCGCTCCTCGGCGCCGGCCTCGGCATGATCGCGTCCGGCTACCTCCCGCCCCTCGTCGCCGTGATGGCGCTCTGCGTCTCCGTCGCCGGGCTGATCAGCGCCCAGCCGATCTTCTGGACCTTCCCGATGGGCTATTTCGGCGGCGCCGCGGCGGCCGGCGGCATCGCGATCATCAACGCCATCGGCAATCTCGGCGGCTTCGTGGCGCCGAACCTCAAGGTCGCCGCGGAAGGCTGGGCCGGCACGAGCCTCGCCGGGCTGTGGGTGATCGGCGGCGGCGCGCTCCTCGCCGCGCTCCTCGTGGCGCTGATCCCGGCCCGGGCGGAGCTCAAGGAGGAGGCCCGCTCCGGCGCGGTCGCCTCGAAGGGAGCGCTGGCATGACGGCGCGCGTGAGCCCCGCCGCCCGGCTGCGCGCCGGGATGGCGGAGGGCATCGTCATGGCGCCCGGCGCGGCCGACGCGCTGACGGCCCGCCTCGTCGAGCGGGCCGGCTTCCCGGCGGTCTACATGACAGGGTTCGGGGCCACGGCATCCCGGCTCGGCCTGCCCGATCTCGGCCTGATGTCGCAGACCGAGATGACCGAGCAGGCCCGGATCATGACCCGGGCGGTGACGATCCCGGTCGTCGCCGATGCCGATACCGGCTATGGCGGGCCGGCCAACATCCACCGTACGGTGCGCGAATACGTCCAGGCCGGGGTCGCGGCGATCCACCTCGAGGACCAGGTGGCGCCGAAGCGTTGCGGCCAGCTCGCCGGGATCCGCCTCGTCGATGCCGAGGAGAATGCCCGGCGTCTCGCCTGCGCCCTCGAGGCGCGGGGCGACGACGACCTCCTGGTCATCGGCCGCACCGACGCGCTGCCGGCCATCGGCCTCGACGAGGCGGTCCGCCGGGCCGCCCTCTACGCGCAAGCGGGCGTCGACCTCGTCTTCGTCGACGGCGTCAAGCGCATCGCGGAGATCGAGGCGATCGCCCGCGCCGTGCCGGGGCCGAAGGTCGTGTCGATCGTCGACGGCACCGAGGCGGTGGCGCTGACCGCCGCCGATCTCCAGGCGATGGGCTTCGGCCTCGCCTTCTACGCGCTCAGCGCCCTGTTCTCCGCCGTGCGGGCGATGGAGGAGACCCTTGCCGTCCTCAAGCGCGACGGCACGCCGCGCGCCCGCGCCGACACCATGACGACCTACGGCGATTTCGCCGATCTGGTGGACCTTGCCGGGCATCAGGCCCGGGCAGACCGGTTCGGCGGTTGATCCCGCCGATCCCGCGCGCGGCTCCCACGCCGCGCGCGTCTTTGCGCGTTCGGCCGAGCCGCCGTCGAACCGGCCTCGCATGGGCACCGGACAGCTGCAAGACCTGAGGATTTCCGTTGACTCTGCCAGCCGGTATCCACGCCGACGGCCATGACGCCGAACGCGTCAGAAATTGTTTGAAATCAAGATTTTGGAAGAGTGTTTGGCGGAGACGGAGGGAGTGTCCCCAGTGTGCTGTTACTCGTGTATTTTCAATGGCTTACTGGACGGCTCGGAAGCCGTTGTGTACCACCTTCGTGGACCCTCGTCCAGGATCCCGGTACCGGCATTTCGGTCGTAGTCGAACGGTGTCCCGGCGGGTGAGTATGGGCTGTGCTGCATGCACACTGTACGAGCGCCTTAAGGCGTTCGGCGAGATTGAAGCCGGTCGCTCGGGCATCTGGAGTTTTCTCTTCCTGCAGATGGTAGCGCGAAGTCCATTCGCCGCGACCATCCCTTTGCTGGAAGCTGAGCTGTGGTCCGCCGATACGGGCAAGGTAAGCTTATTCCTCAGCATTTTCACGAATCTCGGCCGCCTGCCTGACTGAGCGGCGACCGCGATATTGCTTAAGGCGTCCTTCCACCCTGACCGTTCGGTGCGCGCAACAGCTGCGTTGTTGTCGGCTAAGAGGCGCACGAGGATGGCCCTCGCGGCTTTGAAGGAGCGCCTCGCCGCCGATACGGACCCGGTCATCGGCGTTCTTCTAGGAGACGCCATCGTGGCCTCAGGCGCCGCGTCGGTTGCCGACCTTAGTGGTGCGTCATCCGAATCGGCGCACCTCTTGTTGTGACGGTGCGTTCTAGCCGCGCGCACGCGCGATGCCTCCTTCGCACCTCAGCTCGCCCTGCTCGCCAACGATCCCATCCGAGTCTGCTCACCTAACGAGGTTACAGAAATCTTGTAGTAATTTTGCTCGCTGGCCAGTCGACTCGCAGGCTGTTTTCGACGCACGCTTCCAGCGTTTTGTGTAGCGCCAAGCTTCCTAGTACTGCGAAATCGGGCATCTGATGGCTGGACTAGCTGCAGCGGCTGGGCAGGATGAGGGTTGCTGATTGAGCTGTACACATAGGCTAGGAGGGAGCTTGTTCATTTGGTCACACCTGGAGTAGTTACGTTTAAGGGTGTCCCGGTCTTGGAGGTGGCCAGATGGTGTTTAGAAGCAAGATTCGGGATAGTGTAATAAACGGGCTGCTTGAGAAAGCCGCGAATAGAAAATACGGACACTACTTGTCAAAGGTTGTCATGAAAAGGGTTCGTGGGTTTGCAGACGAGCCGATAGCTTTCGACTTCCCTGTGACCGCTCTTATTGGCCCGAACGGAGGGGGTAAGACAACTATATTAGGCGCTGCCGCCTGTGCCTACAAAGATGTCTCTCCCCGCAGGTATTTCGCAAAAAGTGGCAAGTATGATGAGACCATGCAGGATTGGTCTATAGAGTACGAGTTGATAGACAAGAGGCTTAGCCCGCGTGACATAGTGCGGAGAACGGCGAGCTTCCGAAATGCTCGATGGAATCGCGATGCTGTCGAACGGCCTGTGCTTGTATTTGCTGTATCTCGCACCGTACCAGCCAACGAACGGAGCGAATTACTTAGATGCGCTTCCGGTTCGTTCGCTGTACCTGACTTAGATGTATCGCATTTTTCTGAGGCTTTGCAGCGCGCTGTGGCCCGCATATTAGGGAAAGACATCAGCGGATTTCGCCAGTTGAATATCGATAGGTCTGGAAGGGTGACCTTACTCACCGGCGCCACCCGTACCGGGACAAGTTATTCTGAGTTTCATTTCGGCGCCGGAGAGTCTAGCATCATAAGGATGGTCTCAAAAATTGAGAGTGCCCCTGACCAGACCTTGGTGTTAATTGAGGAAATCGAGAATGGCCTTCATCCGGTAGCTACAGTCAGACTTGTGGAGTATCTCATCGACGCTGCAGACCGAAAAAATCTTCAGGTAATATTTACTACGCACTCGAATGAGGCATTGTTGCCGTTGCCAACGAAGGCAGTGTGGGTAGCCACGCAAGACAAAATATTTCAGGGCAAGCTGGACGTTGGTTCTCTACGCGCCATTACAGGCCAAATCGAAACGAAGGCTGTGGTATTCGTAGAGGATAGTTTTGCCAAGATTTGGGTAGAGGCTATCCTGCGGCAGAGCCTGAATTTCCCGCTTGATCATGTTCAGGTGCATGCGATGACGGGTGATGGGACGGCAGTTGCAATGAATAAATACCACAACGCCAACCCAGCAGTTTCGACTAGATCGGTTTGTATTATCGACGGCGACTCTCAGCAGGTAGAGAGTGAGGAAGCGCTTGTGTTCCGCCTTCCAGGGAAGGCGCCAGAATCATACGTATTTGACTCTGTCATTGAGGAATGGGATAAAATTGGAGGAAAGTTGGCCGTGGCTGTGCTGGACAGATTTGAGAATTATAGCAGAGTCTTGCAGATATGCCAGCAGGTGCGACGGCAGAACATGGACCCTCATTTGCTCTACTCTCAAGTTGGCGAGCAGCTTGGCCTGGTGCCGGAGGCCATTGTCAGCGCGGCGTTTGCTAACCTTTGGGCTCAGATCTATACGCAGAAAGCCGCCCCTATCGCTCATGCCGTTATGAGGATTGTTGACGATCTCAAAGATCGTCGATCTGCGGCTTCCGATGATGTCAAATGTAATTTGATCGCAGCTTCGGATAACTGAGTTTTCCAGGCGAGTGGATGAAGCTGCGGAAGGCCGGTCTGGGTCAATTTCCGAGGTTCACGAACAGCCTAAATTTTTACGTAGGATGTTCGTACTTAGAAAACAGCAGGTCGGCCCAGCCACGTGGATGAAGAAACGGAGCGGCCTTTAGAGTGCGCGATGCAAGTAAATGATATTGCGATGCTATTTAAGGTGACGAGGAGCGGCCGCGGACTGCGTCTCCCCGCTCCCATCCGCGAACGCTAAAGCTCAGCAGTCAAGATCGGGGACCACCTTCGCATATCCTCGTTTGGTCGTCGCGAGCAGCTGGCGATAGCCGTAGCCCGCTGTTCGATGGAGGGCCCGAAAGGGGGATGACGTAAGCCCCCAAACCGCAGGCATGACGGGTCGGCAGTGAGAGCCGGACGCCAGGTGGGGAGAGAGGCTCGTCGTCCAAGGAGCCTCCCACGGCGTCGCTTGTGAAGCGAGCGTCAAACGATGATCCTCCCGGCAGCTTGTGCTGCAGCGGCGTAGGCGGAGAGGGAGCGATCGGCCCGGAAGTGTAGATCCCGCTCAACGGGTAGACGAAGGCGGCCCCGAAGGGCCGCGAGTTCGAGCAGGCAGACGTATCCCAGCTCGGGGGAACCGAGACCAGGATCGCACAAGCCGAAGGCCCGGGTCGGCTCAGCAGGGTCGAGTTCCGTCAGGAGCCAAGTGCCGGCGCCGTCCGGCATGAAAAGCTTCACGACCGGTAAAGGGTCGATGTCTTCGCCTCGGGCGGTACGGCCGCCGTTGGCGAGAAGCTGCTGACGGAGGGCAGCGGTGAGAAGGGCAGGCATCAACGCATTGTCCCGGTAGCAGGGGAGATTGGCGACGATGTGGCTGGCTTCGTCTTGGTAGGTCGGACGGATTTTCGCGGGCGCGGCGCGGACGAAGGCCCCGGGGTAGAAGTGGGTGATGCGGCGGGGGAGGGCCGTCTCGCCCGGCGGGTTGATGCCGCCGAGGCTGTAGAAGGCTTCGCCGCGGCGTCGGTGGCCGGCGAGAGGGGAGGCGGCAGGGCGCACAAAGGGCCGGCAGCCGGCGGCGGCTCGTCACCATGAAGGGCGAGGCGGGCGACCCGGGCGTGATCGCAGTACCGAGCCCAGAGTTGGCGAGCCAAGTCGGAGGCGCCGGCCTGGGCAGTCGCGGCAATGACGGCTTCCAGCGTGAGATTGACGAAGGCGACCCCGCTGGCGTCGCCCATACCCGCGGGATCGACAAGTTCGGCCCGGTAGCGGGCTGCGACAGCCTGCGCTCGACGGTTGAGCTGGGGTGCGATGAGGACGAAGCAGCCCCGCGAGGCCAGCCCGTGGCGCAGCATGAGGTCCGTCAGGACGTGCTCGCGGCGCAACTGCTCGAAGCCGGGGCGGGAGAGGATGGCGCCCGCGGCGTCGCGGTAGAGACCGCTCGCCTGCGCTGCTTCGACGTAGCGGGCTCGCGGTGTGGCAGCCGGACCCGAGAGACCCTCGACGAACTTCAGCTCGACGGTGACGACCGCAGCTTCACCGTCGGGGGTGATGGCTTCGATGAGGGCGTCCAAGGCGGTGCCGTCGCCGAAGTAGGCGTCGTCGAACCGGCCCGGGCTGTGCTCGAAGCGGAGAGCGGTGACGTCCTGGATGAAGCCCGGCAGGAGGTGGCGCCAGACCCGCGTGGCGAGGTCGAGGTCAGTAGCCAGCGGGGCGAGGAGGTTGAGGGTCAGCGCCTGAGAGGAGAAGGTTGGCCCAGAGCCGATCCTCATTCCACAACGCCCCGGGCTCACGAAAGAGCAGTGCCTGGCGGGCGTGGTCGCGGATGGCGGGGGTGAGGAAGGTAGCTCCGGCCTGCGCAGCATCGCGATGAAGCAGCCAATTGGCGGGACCACGGCGTGGCGAGCGCAAGGTGGTGGTCCTCGCAGCCGACGCCGGGGGTAGCTGCTGGTCCTGTCGCCAGAGGTGGGCGAGCAGACGCGCGGAAGCGGCGAAGCGGCTGTCGTTGGCAACGAAGGTGTGGTGCTGCCGACGAATGGCCTCGCTGAGGAAGGGAGCGTAGGCGAGGGGTTGGATGAAGGCAGGATCGACGGGGAGGGGAGTGATGTAGTTCATGGAGCTGACCTCGAGCTGGAGGGGTCAGCCAGGTATTCACTTCGAGAGAGCAGAACTTGCGGGAGGCAGATAGGAAGAGGTTGGCTGGATTGCGGGGCCGCTCCCTCGGTAGAGGCCTAGCAAGGTTGCCTACTCTGGTGCTGTAGAGCGCTTCTGCTGGATAGGGGCATCGCAGCATCACTTGCCTCTCTCGGCACTCACCTCCCTGGTCATTCTCTCTTTCTCTGGGGCTATATAATATACATTTCCGCACGTTCTACGCATCTGCATATGGACATAAACCCCTAGCGTTGTGCATTGCATAGCAAGTGAAGTGCCGGGTCGAAGCTGAGCAGTCATGGTTTTGCTCAAGCGCGGACGTGCCGGAAAGCCGAAAATGACCGATTTTGTTGAAAAACTCGGAGATGGCGCCTGCGGCCTCGTTTCACGCCCCATCTAGGAGAAAATCCATCTTCAATCGCAGCGGCAACTACGCGTTTATACCCGGAAGAGCTGTATCATAAAAAAATTCATTCTACGTGGCGCTTTGTGCAAGGTGCTACTTCAGCTGGCGTTGGAGTTTTTCAACACAATCGACCCTTTGCAGACTTTCGAGCCGACCTAGCCAGAGGTCCGCTCATTGCCTAAAATCCGACACTCTGAATTCTACGGCCAAAACCAAATAAGCTCTACCGTTCGAAGGACCGCTGAACGGGCGGGGAGCAGACCCCTCTCCGCTAACCCGAAGCGCATCTTCCGCATCCGATCCATGTTAACCGTCAGGGACAGCTATCGAAGCCTACCCACATCAGCCATTCGTCAGCCGCTCAGCAAGTTGGTCCGTAGCACAGGACAACGCTGTGATCAGGAGTGGAACAAGGGTTCATCCGCACTTTCGGTGCTGATGGAGGGGATCGGGCGCCGATGCGCATGGCAGCCCTAGGGCAACACGACGCCGATCTCGAACCCGTCCATGCCGTCGGTCCCGGACGGCCTTCACGTCGATGCACTGACGCTGGACACAGCCGGGTTGCTCATTACCGCCCACACTACCGCGGCCCAGGCAACCTGTTCGAGTTGCGGACAATCCTCGACGCGCGTTCACAGCGCGTACTGGCGAACCCTCAAGGACCTGCCGTGGCAAGATCGGACTGTGACGTGGCACCTGCGCGTGCGCCGCTTCCGCTGCGGCCAGTACCCGGGGCGGATCTTCGCCGAACCCGTAGCGGGGCTGGGTTCACGCAAAGCGCGTCGAAGCGAACGATGGGCTGAGACGCAGACCGACATCGGCATGGTGCTCGGCGGCGAGCCCGGTGCTCGTTTGTCGCGACGACTGGCGATGCCGGTCAGCGGCGACACGGTTCTGCGCCTGATCCGTCGGCGCGGCATCGCCTCTTCGCCGGCGCCGCGCGTGGTCGGCATCGATGATTGGGCGTGGCGACGCGGTCAGTCCTACGGCACCATCGTCTGCGACCTGGAACGGCGGAGCGTCATCGACCTGCTGCCCGTTCGCTCCGCGACACCGGTGCGGGACTGGCTTGCCGCCCATCCGAGCGTCGCCGTCGTCAGCAGTGGCGCCGGACCCTACGCCGAGGCTGCGCGCACAAGCGCTCCGGCGGCGATGTAGGTTGCGGATCGCTGGCGTGCGACCTGAGTGTCGCCCAAGAATCGCGCCTTCACCAAGGCACTGTGCAAGGCGGCTCCGCGCTTGAAGCGGACGGCCGAGGATGTACGCGCCTTCACCGATCTCCTACACCAGAACGATCCCGCCGGACTGACGCCTTGGCTGGAGGCTGCCGCTGCCACCGAACTCGGCGGGTTCGTCACCGGGCTTCGGCAGAATGAGGAGGCCGTGCGCGGCGATCGCCGAGCCCGGGAGCAACGGCCAGGTAGAAGGGCAGGTTGACCGCCTCAAACTGATCAAACGCAGCATGTATGGTCGAGACAAGTTCGACCTGCTCCGCCAGCGAGTGCCGCACGCCGCGTGAACCGAGCCCACAGAGCTTGGCTTGACAAACACCTGTCAGCATCAAAAGTGCGAATTAGCCCATATTTTACGCCTAATTATATCTAGCCAGGGCAGATGATCTTCCAATTTGCTTTGGCGGGAGCGGAACACATGCACTGTCAGACCGCACACCACGTTGCGGACGAGCTTGCGGCCATGGCCGGTCTTGCGAGCAATCACCTTGATCGGCACGCCTTGCCGCGAGAGGACCAGGATCGCGTCGCCCGTCACTTCCCGACGCAGTTAATCTGCGTACCGCAGGCGCTTGGCACGGATCAGCTGCTCGGCATCGACCGGCGCACGGCGTCGAGGAAGGCGGCGTCGGCGTTCTCCATCAGGTGTCAGCGATCGGCGGTCTGGACGGCATCGGGCAGAGCCCGCGTGGTGGCCTCTCCGTAACCGCCTCCACGACCGCGCGCGATGACCGTGATCTCGGGATGAGTCGACAGCCAGGCCTCCACCGTACCGCTCTCGCGATCCGGCAGCAGGGCGAGGGGGCGCCGCCGCTCCAGATCGACGATGATGGTGCCGTAGCGCCGCCCACGACGGAACGCCCGGTCGTAGATGCCGATCACGCGCGGTGCCTCCACCGGTCACGCGGCCGAGGTGATGCACGATGTTCTCGAGCCGGGCAGTACGCCTGGCATGGGGGCCGGCGAGATCCGGACCCAGCCGTTCGGCGAAGATCCTGGTCGGGCAGCTACTTGCGGCATAGTGGAAGCGGCGGACGCCGACCTCGATGACGGCCCGCATGCCAGCGACGGGCAAGTCCGCCAGGGTTCGAGTGTAGCGGCTGTGGACGCGGGAGAAGGGCTGATCGCAGCCAGGACAGCGGGCCGACGCGGCCATGGGCTGAGCGATGATGGTGATGCGGTCGGCCAGCTCCACTTAATCGACCAGGAGGCCGGTCGGGATAATCACATCGGGTTGCAGGCTGCGAGCCATGGTAGGATCTCCAACAGCCAAAGCCACGATCCATCAACCCACATGTACCGAGAGCGCGTCAGACCCCTTATTCCACGCCTAATCACACCACAGACGATCCTGCGGATCAGGGGCGCCACCGTACCATCCTAATGACCTTCAGCATCCCGCTCGCAATGCGGGGCCAGCTGGCAAGCCCTGAAGGAAAAATCGCTTTCCACCGAGCGTCTAATCGGAGCAGGGATCGAGCCGTCAGTCGGCAACGTCGGCGACAGCTACGACAACGCCTTGACGGAGACGATCCCATGGCCTGTTTAAGGCGGAGGTCATCCATCGACGCGGACCGTGGCGCTCCTTCGAGGCGGTCGAGTACGCCACCCTGGGGTGGGTCGCCTGATACAACCTCCGCCGCCTGCTCGCGTCAATCGGCAACGTCCCTACCGATGAAGCCGAAACTGCCGCCGACAAACCTGGAGCGGTTCAGCAAGAGCAGGCCAGCTTTTTCGCCAATCCGTCAGACGCCTCGAAGCCAGCAGCCGGATGATGGACGCAGGTTTGCCTCAAAAACCTGGTGCAGATCGAAGCCAGGATGTATGGCAATCCTGAGAAGGTTTTTGCTTTTTGCTTGGAACCAAAACCTTTGTCTCCTATTAGCCCACCACGTACGCAAGCTGGATTAAATGCAATCCTGGAGCGTGGCTTTACCATTCTCCGGGAGGACTCATGAGGTCTGCCAACTTTTTCTTCCAGGGCAGAGAGGATGCAGCGGCAAAGCCTGTAATCTCCGGCGTCGCCAGGGGCTTGTTGGAGACCCTTTCTCTTCCCAACGAGTATGCATTACCGGATCGGCTTCAGGAACTCGCAAACCTGTTGATCGAGCGAGACGCTTTAGGCAACGCAAAGAGCCGCGAGGTGAATGTAGCTCCCACCAAGCTTGTGCTCGTAGTTGAGGACGATCCTGCGATACGCGATCTCGCCATAGCGCTCCTAGAGGAGACGGTCTTGGACGTGATTGCCTGTGAGAGCGGTGATGAGGCTGTGGAAATGCTTAAGGCGCAGGGCGGGAATATCGCCATGGTCTTTACGGATGTGCGGCTTGAGGGGTGGATGGATGGGGTGGACCTCGCACGGGCCGTACGTAGCCTCTGGCCCGGTGTCCACCTTGTCGTGACCTCCGGCCAGGGTGGCGGCCGGGTGGGCGATATGCCGACTGATGTGGTCTTCCTCCCGAAGCCCTGGCGTGCATTGGACGTATTAGTCCAGGTGGATCACGCGGTACGACGATTAGAACTCCCAGTCGG
Source organism: Methylobacterium sp. SyP6R (assembly GCF_019216885.1). Taxonomy (NCBI): domain Bacteria; kingdom Pseudomonadati; phylum Pseudomonadota; class Alphaproteobacteria; order Hyphomicrobiales; family Methylobacteriaceae; genus Methylobacterium; species Methylobacterium synurae. Next base: position 786,321 of record NZ_JAAQRC020000001.1, read on the forward strand.
ACAGACATCGCAGGCCAAGCTCTCAAATTCATCCGCGATGTTTATGAAAAATATAGATTGAACCTCGTGCTATCACCCGCGTTGGTTCTCTAGAACACGCAACGGAGACTGACATGCACTCGATAAATTTAGGCCTTACCTCGGTTCTGGCTTTTGCTGGCGCGGCTGCTGCCCAGACCCCCGCCACTCCTGCCGCTCCAATAGCTCCGGGAGTGACCGGCACCGTAGCGCCGTCCCCGGGCAACACTGGGTCCAATCCCAACATTACAGTCGCTCCCGGAGGCACGGGGGCCTCGACCATCCAGACCGACTCTGCGGCGGGTGGGAACGCGGGCCAGCCGTCCCGAGCTGTCCCTCAGGGCAGCAGCAATAGCGGTGGTGGCAGCAGCCAGTAGTCTGGCGACCATTCCGGGCACGGCTGATAGCTTGCGTTCTGTCAGGCACCGCCCGCCAATGTCTTACCCCTCAGACGGGCGTCCTGCCGTTTGAGGAGGGCGAGCTACCACTACCGGGCTTAGTGCGCCCTCGCACATCCCGTAGGCCCCGCCCGAAGCTAAACCTCCGGCCCGCTCACAGGCCCCTTCGGCCTGTCCCGGCTCGGCGGCAGCCTAGTGCCCGCGTTCCGCCCCCTCACGGGTGCTGGGCTGCCGCCTCTTTCTCTTTCCAGCGTGGCAAAAACGGCCAGGACCGATAAGAAGGCTGGACGCGCGGGTGACTTGCCCCTCGCCCCAGCCGAAGCCGATGCGAATCAGGTTGCCTGACCCGTTTCTCGTTTCCGACTCAGAGCGCCTCGCGGCTCTGGATGCATTCGACGTCCTCGATAGCCCGACCGAGCTGGGTTTCGACGATGTCGTGCGCCTCGCAATGCGTCTTTGTGCGGCGCCTGTCGCTCTCGTCAGCCTCGTTGCCGCCGACCGCCAGTGGTTCAAGGCTAACGTCGGATTTCCGCAGTGCGAAACTGACCTTGAGAGTTCGGTTTGCAAGTTCGCGCTTGCCGAGCCTGACCTCCTTATCATTTCGGACCTCGCCGCTGATCCGCGCACGGCATCAAACCCCCTTGTCACGGGGGAGCCGCACATTCGCTTCTACGCCGGAGCACCTTTGCGCCTGACGGGCGGCGCGGTCGTGGGCTCGCTGTGTGTCATCGATACCGTCCCCCGACCTGCAGGGTTGACCCTGGAGCAGAGCGATGACCTGCGTGCCTTGGGTCGTCAGGTGGTCCTCCTGCTTGAGGCGCGCCGATCTATGGCCCGCGACAGGGCCGAAGCTCTCGAGAAGGGGGAGGCACAGGCCTCCGCACTCGCGCGCGCTGCAGTAAGCGAGGCGCAGAACGTCTCCCTGCGCATCAGCGACCAACGCTCGCGGTTCGCCCAGGAGGCCGGGGGCGTCGGCACCTACGAACTCGCCGTCGCCTCCAGCATGATGCAGGTGTCAGCAGAATTCTGCCGCCTCTACGGTGTGCCGGTCGCGCCCCTCTACTCAGCCGCGACCTTCGAGGCGCTGGTGCTGCCCGAGGACGCGGGCGTGCGCTCCAGCGACGAGAGCCGCGAGGATGGCAGCGCGGTACTGGACATCGAATACCGCATCCGCCGAGCGGATGATGGGGAGCTTCGCTGGATCGCGCGGCGAGCAACCTTCACGCGCGATGAGAGTGGAGCTGTCGTCGCCATGTTCGGTACCGTGCGCGACGTGACCGAGCGCCGTGCGGTGCAGGATGCCCTACGCGCCAGTGAGGCGTTGGCACAGGAGAACATCCAGCGGGTCCAGCTAGCGCTCGCAGCCGGGGCGATCATCGGCACCTGGAACTGGGACATCCCCTCGGACTGCTTCACCATCGACGAGGCCTTCGCCCAGACTTTTGGGCTCGATCCGGTTCTAGGCCGCGAGGGCATCCCACTCGCTCAGATCGTCGCGACCGTGCATCCCGACGACCAGGCCGGGCTATCGGCCGCCATCACCACCGCGATTTTGCGGGGCGGCGCCTACGCCCACCAGTACCGGGTGCGCCGCGCAGACGGGCGGTACTACTGGATCGAGGCCAACGGCCGGGTCGACAGGGCGGAGGATGGCACACCGCTGAGCTTCCCCGGCGTCCTGCTCGACATCGAGGAGCGACGCGCTGCCCAGGCCGCGCTGACCGCGAGCGAGAGCCGATTGAGAGCGCTCGTGACCGCCGGCGCACAGTCGGTCTACCGGATGAGCCCGGACTGGCAGGAGATGCGCCAGCTCGACGGGCATGGCTTCCTTGCCGACACGGTAGCGCCGAGCATGCGCTGGCTCGACTCCTACATCGATCCCGCCGACCGCCCGGAAGTGATGGCAGCGATTGAGGATGCGATCCAGCGCAAGGGCACGTTCGAGCTTGAGCATCGGGTACGGCGGGCCGATGGAAGCTTTGGCTGGACGCTCTCGCGCGCCGTGCCTCTCTTCGAAGAGCATGGCGAGATTGCCGAGTGGTTCGGGGTGGCGAGCGATGTGACCCCCCGTCGAACCGCCGAGGCACGGCAGGCGGCCCTGGTCACGGTGGGCGACCAGTTGCGCGACCTCGGTAGCATACCCGACATTGTCCACGCGGCGGCCGGGATCGTCGCACAGGTGCTCGGCGCGACGCGCGCCGGTTACGGACTGGTTGATGCCGCGCGCGCGAGTGTCGACGTTCCAACCGACTGGTGCGCACCGGGGATCGCCTCTGTCGCTGGCCAGCACGACTTTCGCGACTACGGCTCCTACATCGAGGATCTACGGCACGGTGCAGCCGTCCTGATCGAGGATGTAGAACGCGACCCCCGCACTCGAGAGAGCGCCGCGACACTGCTCGCGATCGGTGTTCGGGCACTGATCAACGTGCCCGTGATGGAACGCGGGCGTCTCGTTGGGATCGGCTTCATCCACTCCGATCGTTCCCGCGCCTTCTCAACCGAGGAGCTGGCCTTCGTGAGGGCTGTGGCCGACAGGGTTCAGGTCGCCGTCGCACGGGTGCAGGCAGAGGCGCAGCAGGCGCTGCTGAACGGCGAACTGTCCCACCGGCTCAAGAACACCTTGTCGATGGTGCAGGGCATCGCCGGCCAGACGCTGCGCAGTGTCCCGGATCAGACCCCGGTGCAGGCGTTCACGCAGCGTCTCATCGCATTATCGCGGGCACATGACGTGCTCCTGCAGGACAGCTGGGCGGCTGCGCCGATCCGCAGCGTTGTCGAGCGTGTGCTATCCCTACAGTCCCCCCTGGAACGCTTCCGGATCGTGGGGCCGAACCTAGCGCTCTCCCCGCAGGCGACACTGTCGCTGTCTCTGCTATTGCATGAGTTGACGACCAATGCAGTCAAGTACGGTGCGCTCTCCAACGAGGCGGGAGCGGTCAGCGTGGCGTGGTGGGTCGAGGATGATGACGAGCGAACGGTCGTTCTCACCTGGCAGGAGCGCGGTGGCCCACCGGCGCAGGCACCGACGCGACACGGCTTCGGAGCGCGGCTGATCCAGATCGGGCTGGTGGGAACCCGCGAAGCGCAGCTGAGTTATACTGTCTTGGGCTTTGACGCTGAGTTTCGCGCTCCTAGCTCGCAGGTGGTTGCGTCGTGATCCGGGCGGTGACGGGTTCTCTCTGGGGGGAATCCATGACATTCGAAGGCAACGAGCGCCGGCCACTTGTGCTTCTAATTGAAGACGAGCCGATCCTGATGATGGCCCTGTCGGACCTCATCGAGGAAGCGGGCTGCGCGGTCGTCGAGGCGACGACGACCGTCAAGGCGATCCGCATCCTGGAGGCCCGCATGGACATCCGCGTGGTGGTGGCGGATCTGGACATGCGCGGGTCGGCAATGGGACTGAAGCTGGCTGCCTTGATTCGGGACCGGTGGCCGCCGATGGAACTCATCCTGACGGGGGCCGTGAAGCCGGAACTGGCGAACATTCCGGCTCGAGGTGTGTTTCACGACAAGCCGTTCAACCATGCCGGCATCGTCGAAAGCATCCGCACTTTCACTTCAAACGGGCAGTAGTCGTAGACCGCTTTGTCGTGACGCTGGGTGATACGACACATGCTGGCATATCATTTGATTTCATTATATACAATATTGATATGACTAAGAGCCCCTGACAGAATTCGCTCTTGCACCTGCTCAGTGTCTGAAATTACAGGAGCGAAGAGGGTTCAGATAGGTGCTCTGAGTCCTGTTTTGCGATAAAGCCTTGAGCCCGCCTATAGGCCATCCGGGTCATGCATGCGTGCCACGGATCGCTCGCATCTAGATCGTCCCAGGTAGGGAAGCACTCGATGCGCCGGCGGGTATGCTCGTGTAGCTTGCGGGCAATAACATCAAGTTGCATAGAATGGGCAGGAGGGCGGGTTGTCGACGCCCCCGTAGGGCAAATCCGTCGGACTCGGATGCGCCGAGCCATCTGCTTTAGGCCTTGTACCGCGCCCGTCACGCAAGCCAGCACCAGAGGGGATATGGAAGCGGGGTAGGCGGTGCGAGTCATAGCGCCTCCAGGCCTCTCCCAGATTTTCCCGACGCTACCTGATCGGCGGCTCGTTGGCCCAACGCCAGTTCACTTTTGAGCAGCTTGTATGTCATTGCCCAGATTGCGCCTGGCTACGAAGCTCTCAACGAACTGGTGCGGTGATGCCTCTCTTTCAATGGCAGGAATCGCCAGTCATATAATGTAGGAAATACGACATTATATGTCAGAAACAGACTAAATATTCTCAAAATAGATTGAATCGCTACTTTTTAGGTTGTGATTTTTGATTTATATGTTGACAACCAACGGGTATGGGGTGTGCATGCTCGCGGGCGACTTATTTGGATCGTGCGATGCCTACATTTTTCTTCGACATCCATGATGGAAAGTGGATTTACGATGACGTAGGGGTTGAATGTGAAAATATCGCGGAGGCTGGTCGACACGCGAAGCGCACTCTGCCTGCGATAGCGCTTGACAATATATCGCAAGACGATGAGCATCACGCGATCACAGTGATCGTCACCGATAACGATCGTCGTCCGGTCTATACCGCTAGTCTCATAATTATTGGAATGATGATAAGCTGATGATATTGCATTACAATATTGAATTAATATTTACACGGCCGCTTGATCTCGCCCCACTTTAAACGAAGGGCTTGCACGAACTTCCCAGAGAGAGTGCCAGCGTGTCCAACCTGTGAGCAGAAGCACCAACAGGATGACGATCAGGATGCCGACGAAGCTCAAGCCACCTGTACGTGGTACCCACCAGCGTATAAAATGAGTCGCTTCGGGCCTTTCCGAGGCTGTTTGATTAAATAAATTCACGATCATGCCGCAATCGTGAAGCTATCCAGTTCTATTATTTTACCTCAACTCTAATACGGCCGATATTTATTTTGTTGGAAAATGCTCTAGATGCGTCGAGAAAGGTGCAGGTACCCAGGATTGAAGCTGCAAAAATTTCGTAGACGAGCCAAGTTTGGAACTTTCAAGTGTCTGTGCTTTAGATCGACCAGACCTAAGAAGCGCAAATGTTGTAGCGTACGGTTGGCGTGCACAATCGAGAAGCCTAGGATGTCGGCCAGATGGACTTGTGTCAGAGGTAGAAAACAACCCGTTTCTCCCGCCAATCCAACGACCTGCAAACGCAGCAGAAGCTCACAGAAGAGATGAGCCATCCGCTGATCCGCCCCACGTTGCCCGAGGTTCGTCAACCACTCGCGCAGGATTCCTTGTTCCACCAGCGTCGCCCAGCAGAGCGCCTGCGCAATGCGGGGATGGTTGCTGGTCAGATCGACAATCGTGCTCCGCGGAATCTCCACGATCTCACAGGCTGTCAGGGCAGCGATGGAGTGGTCCATGCGGTTCAGGATGGCGACGTGCAGGTCGCACGTGTCTCCCGGTACGAGCAGGCCGAGGATGTGGCGCTGACCGTCGACCAGGATCTTGTAGCGGCAGGCGAAGCCCCGGGTCACGAGAAACACGCTCTCGGGGCGATCGCCTTCTCGGATCAAGTCGACCTGGGAGGAAACCCACCTCCTCTGGCTCATCACCCCCATCAGCGTCCCTCGATCTGCATCCGTCAAACCGACGCTGCGTTCGAGCTTGGCGATCAAGGCATGGGAGTCGGGCGGCAGGACGTCCGCGGCGTCCGTTGGGACCGGCCGCTGCGATGGTTCGGTCACGCAGAACTCCCTGTTTGCGGCGGTGCCGTCCGGCTCATCGTTTCAACCGTTGCCGGAGCCATCGGGCCGCTGCCTCCGGCGTGTCGAAGGTGGGGGCACGTAGGCCTGCCAGGCGGCCGAAGCCGGCCTCGAGGAACCAACCGCGGAGCTGTTGGTGACCGGGCGTATCGAGGCGCACGAGCACGCCGACCAGCAACCCGTTGGCCATCACGAGCAACCCGTGACGATCATCGCTGTCCGTGTCGACGCCGATCGGCTGAAGCACAACGAGCGTCTCGACGTTGTGCGGCGGCTTCATCATGAGCTTCTTCGGCCGGTGCTCGGCCATGGAATGCTGCGGCGCACACCCCACCGCGTGTTCTTCAGGTGCAAGTAATTCTGGTTGTAGCCGCACAGGGCTTTCAACCGCGGCACGTCCAGAATGGTCAGGGTCCGGCGCTTAAGCGCGATCAAGCCGAGCGCGCGGAGGTCGCGCAGCGTGCGGTGCACATGCACGTTCGATAGGCCCATGGTGTCGGCGATGTCGATCTGGGTGAACGGGAAGCTGAAGCTGTTGTCCGTCACGCGGCCCACGGCCTCCAACCGCAACAGGAGCTCGCAGATGAGATGGGCGATCCGCAGGTTGGCCGGGCGGCCTCCGACATTGACGAGCCATTCCCGCAGAACGGCCTCGTCGACGAGGGCGCACCACATCAATGCCTGCGTGACCCGAGGATGGTCGTTCGTGATCTCGACGATGGCCCGTCTCGGGATATCCACGACTTGGCAGGCCGTGATCGTGCCGATATTATGATCCATCTGATCGAGAATGAAGACGTTCAGGTCGCAGAAGTCGCCGGGCACGAGATAGGCCATGATCTGGCGCTGCCCGTCCGGCAGAACCTTGTAGCGGCATGCGTAGCCATCGAGGATCAGATGAACGCTGTTCGGCGGATCGCCCTCGCTGATCAGGTCGGTGCGCGCGGGCACTCTGCGAATGCGGAGCGTCAAGGCACTCAATGCCTTGCGATCCGCCTCGGTCAGTTCCTCGAAGCTCTCAAGCTTTCGGATCAGTGCGTCCTGCATCAGCTACATCGGTCAGAAAGATGCGACAATGTATGTCGTAAATCTGACCTCCGCACAGTCCTATGATTGTTTTCTTGCGGCTGAAGACGATTAAGATCATACAGTGCGCCGTCGCTTGCACATGCAACCCGGCGCAAGCGGTGAGGATTGTTGGCTCCCGCCCCCAACGAGGTCGGGATCGTGTCCGTCCAGAGAGCGTGCCACAACCGTCTGCTTGCGGCACTTCCGCCAGCGGATTTTGCCCGGCTTCAACCCCACCTGATGACGGTGCCGCTCCGGATCGGGGAGGTGCTCATGGCGCCCGGCACGCCGATCCGGCACGTCCTCTTCGTGGAGGATGGCATCCTCTCGGTGATCGCGACGGCGTCGGACGACCGGCAGATCGAGCTGGCGCTGATCGGCCGGGAAGGCCTCGTCGGCCTGCCGGTCCTCATGGGCACGGACCGGAGCGCGCATGAGGGACGGGTGCAGGCGAGCGGCTACGCCTGGTGCCTGAAGGCGGACGCCATGCGCGAGATCCTCGGGACCAGCCCCGACCTGCAGGCCTTCCTGCTGCGCTACGCCTATTCCGTGACCGTCCAGATCGCCGGCACCGCGCTCGCCAACACGCGCTACAAGGTGGACCAGCGTCTCGCACGCTGGCTCCTGATGTGCCACGACCGCACCACGGGCGACGAATTGCCGACGACGCATCGCTTCCTGTCGCTGATGCTCGGCATCAACCGTCCGGGACTGACGACCGCACTGTCGGTGTTCGAGCAGGCCGGCATGATCCGGACCGAGCGCGGCACCATCACGATCCGCGACCGGGCCGCGCTGCTCGCGAAGGCCGGAGCCTGCTACGGCGGTCCGGAGGGCGAGTACGAGCGCCTTCTCGTCGAAGGACGCCCGGTCCTCCCGGTAAGCGACGCTCGCGAGGGGCCCTGATCGTCGTCCCGCTCTCGCCCTTGCCGTGCGCCCGGCGCGGCATCACCGGCGCGGGTTCGCCATGAAGAACCGCACCATCTCGCGGCTGGCGTTGGGGCCCGCCGGATCGGTGTGGGAACCGGCCGGATGGCCGCCGGCCCAGGCATGCCCCGCGCCGTGCAGAATCCACTGTTCCGACGTCCAGGCGCCGGCCGGTTCTGTAAGGAGGGTGCGGGTATACGCCGTCCCGCCGCTGGAGCGCCCCTCGACGGTAGTGACGATCAGGTCCGAATCGGGTCGTGCCTGGGCGACGGCTTGGTCGCCGTTGATGGGGGCGACGGTCGTATCCCGGTCGCCGTGGAAGACGATGGTCGGCACCGGATGCGTCGCCTGCCGCGGCGGCAACAGGGCGCCCCGATACATCGTGGGCAGGGCAAGGAGCATCGAGCCGGCCGAACCGCAGGCGAGGCCGGAATGGATGCCGACGGCCGCGTAGAGGTCCGGATACGTCATCGCCATGACGGCGGCGGCGGCGCCGCCCGACGAGAAGCCCGCGATGTAGACCCGCGCCGGATCGACGCCGAAGCGGCCCATGATCTCCCGGGTGAGGCCGGCCAGGATCGACGGCTCGCCCCGCTCGCGCTGCTGATCCGCGTCCCGGAACCAGTTCCAGCTCTTGGTGATGTTGGCCGACCGCGGCTGATCCGGATAGGCGACGAGGAAGCCCTGCTCCTTCGCCAGGCGATCCATGTTCGTGCCGATGGCGAAGTCGCGCGCCGATTGCGAGCTGCCGTGCAGCATCACCACCAGCGGTCGGGGGCCGTCCCCGGGGCCGGACGGCACGAACAGGTCGTAGGCCCGGCTTCCGGCAGAGTTGCGGAACCGGCACTCGAGCGCCCGGGGCCGGTCGATCGACAGCCCCGAGGCTCCGGTCTGGTCGATCCTGAAATTCATGGTCATCGCTGAACTTTCGTGTGCGGATTCGCCTGGAGCATCACCGGATCGCAGCCGCGGTTCGTGGGCATCGCGCCTTCGCGGATGCGCCGACAGCCACGCTGGAATTCGTCGCCTCTCCGGACGAGGCCGATCTCGTCATCGCCCAGGGCCGACCGGCGGGCCGTGCCGGAACCCGCCCGCCGCACGGTGAGGGGCGGATGGGCACGAGGCGGGACGGCCTTGCCGGAGGATGGAACGAACGATGCCGTCGGCACGGGTCGGCGTGGCGGCGCCCTTCCGACAACCCCCCGGCCTCGGCGATGTTGCATTGCAACATGAAAGGCCGGACAGACCTGCCTCGTCGGAACCGATTGCCGGCCTCGGGACGGCGCCGGCTCCCGACCGCGAGGCGTGAGGCGGGGCCGTGGCGTTCCGGCCGTCCTTCAGGCCGCCTCGAGCGTCCGCACGCGCGAGAACCCGACCAGCCTGCGGGCATCCTCGTCCCAAAGCGCCAGACCGAGGCAGCGGAGGCTGTCGCGCAGCGTCAGGCGGCCCACCTGCCCGAGCATCGCGTGGTCGTCCATGCATTCCTGGAGGCGGTAGTTCGGGATGCGGCTGTTGAGGTGATGGACGTGGTGCAGGCCGACATTGCCGGTGAACCATTGCAGCACCGCCGGCAGCACGTAGTGCGAGCTTCCACCGAGAGCGGCGGTGTGGAAGTCCCAGGTCTCGGGACCGTCCCAGACCGTGTCCTCGTACTGGTGCTGGACGTAGAACAGCCATCCGCCGATCCAGGCCGCCACGCACGTCGTCGGAACGAGCGCGACGAGCACCGGCATCACCCCGCCCGCCGCGACAGCCAGCAGGCCGACGAGCACGGCGAGAGCCGCGTCGAGCGCGAGCACGTCGCGCCAAGCGGTGCGCCAGGGCAAGCCGACGCCGAACGGCATGCGCTGGAGCAGCATGAAGTTGAGCGGCGAGCCGAGCCCAATCAGCAGGAATGGATTGCGGTAGAGCCGGTACCGGAGCCGGCCCAGGCGCGACAAGGCGAGGTACTCCCGCACCGTGAGGGTCGCGACGTCGCCGGTGCCGCGTCGGCTCAGGTCTCCGGTCGAGGCGTGGTGCAGAGCGTGCGCCCGCTTCCAGCTGTCGTAGGGCGTCAGCGTCAGCAGGCTGAGGGCGCGGCCGATGCCGTCGTTGGCGGTGCGGGAGGGCAGGAACGATCCGTGCCCGCAATCGTGCTGGATGATGAAGAGGCGGACGAGGAGGCCGCCGGCCGGGACGGCGAGGAGCGGCACGACCCAGCCATGCCCGGTCGCCGCCGCGGCGACCATGGCGGCGCACAGGACGAGGTAGGGCAGACCGGTATTGGCAATCTGGCCGAGGGCGCTGCGCACGTCCGGCTCCCGGTAGGCCGCGCAATGGCGGGCGATGTCGCGCGCCGCGATTCCTGCGGGAGGCGTCGTCTGGGTATTCATGGGGTCAAGCCTTGCATCGGCGGGCGGCGGTCCTGCGCCGGTCGGCCGGGACGGGGGAGGGGGCAATCGCCGCCGCATTCCCGTCCGGCCTCACAGGGAGACGGGCCTCAGGCGACATTCCGGGCCGCCGCCTCGACGGCGGAGACGATGTCGGCCACCCCGAGACGGACATAGGCGAGCACGTCGTTAGGCGTACGGCCGCTCTTCGGCATGGTCCGGACCGCGAGGGCGTGCACCCTCGGCGCGTCGACGGCCTCCGCCGCGGCCTCCGCCAGTTCGCTGCCGATCCCGCCGACGTAGTTGTCCTCGACCGTCATGACCACGCCGCCGCGGCCGGCGAGTGCCAGGACCGGCGCGGTGTCCATCGGCAGGGAATAGGCGTCGACCACCGCCACCGAGTGCCCGGCGCTGGCCAGAACCTCCACCGCCTCCAGGCAGCCATGGACCATGTAGCCGGAGGCGACCAGGACCATCCGCGGCCCGTCGTTCGGCGAGCAGCGCAGGACCTTATGGCCGCCGAACGGGAAGCGCTCGTCGTCCGCGTAGAAGATCGGCAGGTCCGCCCGCACCGCCCGCAGGTAGAAGGCGCCCGGGGAGCACGCCATGGCGAGCACCATCGCGTAGGCGCCCACGGCGTCGCTCGGGGTCAGCACCGTGACCGCCGGGCGGCCGGCCTTGTCCTCGACATGCGAGAAGGCGCGCATAAAGGCGACGTCGGCGAGCGCCATCTGGCTCGGCCCGTCCGAGGCCAGGGTCGCGCCGGCATGGGTGCCGACGAGCTTGAGTCCGGCGCCGCCGATGACCGCCATCTCGATCTGGTCGAAGGCGCGCTCCAGGAAGCGCCCGAAGGTGCTGGCGAACGGGATCTTGCCGCCGCTCGCGAGGCCCGCGGCCGCCGAGACCATGTTCTGCTCGGCGATGCGCGCCTCGAAGTAGCGCTCGGGAAAGGCCTTCGCGAAGCCGTCGGCGTAGGTCGAGTTCTTCACGTCGGCATCGAGCGCCACGACGGCGGGATTCGCGGCGCCGAGAGCCTCCAAGGCGAGCCCGTAGGCCCGGCGCGGCGAGAGGGCGCGCTTCTCCTTCACAGCTGCGGCGACCGTCGGGTTGCGGCCGACCGCCGCCATGAACCCGACCGGCTCGGTCGCAGGCGTCGAGGCCGGCGGCGCGGGAGGCGGCGCGATCGTGAGGACCGCCGCGCTCGCGCCGGGGTCGATGCCGGCGACGCCTAGCGCCCGGGCGCGCGCATCGAGGGCGGCGAGGGCGGCGTCGAGCCCGCCTGCCGTGACGGGGGTGCCGTGATGACCCATGCCGCCGAGGTCGGGCACTCCCCAGCCCTTGACGGTGCGGGCGATGACGCAGAGGGGCCTCGCCTCCCGCGAGGTCGGCCGCGCCCGCAGGACCTGCTCGATCGCGACGGGATCGTGGCCGTCGACCACGACCGCCTCCCAGCCGAACGCCTCCGCCTTGCGTGCCAGGGACTGCCAGTCCTGGGCCGGGGAGACCCGGTCGCTCTGCCCGAGGGCGTTGCAGTTGAAGAGGGCGACGACGGACGAGAGCCCGTGATCGGCGATGAAGTCCATCGCCTCCCAGATCTGGCCCTCTCGCGCCTCGCCGTCGCCGATGATGCAGTAGATCGCCTTCGCGCTGCCATCGATCCGGGCGGCCGCGGCAAGCCCCGCTGCGACGGAGAGCCCCTGTCCGAGCGACCCGGTCGCCGCGTCGAAGAACGGAAACCCGAGCATCGGGTTGGGGTGGCCGTCGACGAAGCTGTCGATGCTGCGCAGGGCGAGGAGATCGTCCAGCGTCATCGGCCGCGCCGCGCCGCCGGGGCGGACCGTCACGCCGAGATCGGTGCAGGCCGCGTAGACGATGGGCACCGCATGGCCCTCGGAGAGGACGAGGCGGTCGGAACCGGGGGCGTCGGGTCGGGCCGGGTCCCAGCGCATCACCCCGTACATCAGCACCGTGACGAGGTGGGCGAGCGACAGCGCGGTGGTGGGGTGCCCGCTCCCGGCCGAGGTGGTGGCCCGAATCGCGAGCTTGCCGAGCGCGATCGCCTTGGCGTGGACGGCCTTCGACCGGATGTCGTCGGCCGGATCGATGGGCGGGACTGGCGCGGGCATGCTCATGCGGCGGCTCCTGTGCGGGACGTGTCGGGGGCCGCCGCCGCCGGCGCGTTGCCGGATTCGATGCAGGGGCGGCTCAGGTCGTCGAGCCAGACGGCGACCCCGTTCGCCGCGAGGTCGTGCAGTGGGTTGGTCATGCGGTCATCCTTGGTTCGTCGGAGCACCCGCCGGCCGGGCCGATCCGTCGCGCCGGCCACGTCCGGGGCGCGCGGTCATCCGATTGACCGCAGGGGCGGGGCGCGCCCGGCTGGGAGGCGGGTGCCTTCGGCGAGCCAGGCCTCCGCCGCGCTGCGCCCGGCCGCGCGCAGCCGCAGCAGGAAACGCCAGCCGAGATCGGTGCTGCTCTCGTCCCGGAGCGCCGGGTGGTGGTCCTCTGCCGAGACGCGGTGCAGCGCCAGGGCGCGGAGCTTCGCCACCAGGGCGCTGCGGCCCCCGCCGGACCACGACAGGTCCACCATCGTGCGCAACGCGGACAGCTCGCGCTGGAGCACGCCATCGAAGGTGATCTGCTCCAGTCGCCGGACGATGTCGGGCGCGCTGCAGGGCGCCCCCTGGCCGAGACTTGGCACGATCTGAACCAGCAGGATCGCCGGGGCGTCGGACGCCTCGATGAGGCGGATCAACGGCGGGTTGGCCGAGTAGCCCCCGTCCCAGTAGCGCCGGCCCTCGATCTCGACCGCCTGGGACTTCAGGGGGATGCAGCCCGAGGCGAGGACCATCTTGCGCACGAGTTCGGTCTCGCGAAAGATCCGGGTCGCGCCATCCGAGACCGCGGTCGCGGCGACCAGGAGCTTGAACGGAGGCGCGGCGCGAAGGGCGTCGAAATCGACCGCGTCGGCGAGCAGCCGGTCGAGGGCATCGTGGTTGAAGGGATTCGACTGGTAGGGCGAGAGCCAGCGGGACGTGATGTCGGTGAAGACGGTCACGGCGGGCCCGAGCTGAGGCGGCGCGGTCTCGCTGATGCGCTTCCAGAAGCGGTCGAGGTGGCGCCGCGCCTCCGGCCGGCCACCGGCGATCAGGCCGGCCGCCATCACGACGGCGTTGACCGACCCGGCATTCGTGCTGCTGACGGCGTCGATGACGAGATCGTCCTCCTCCAGCAGCCGGTCGAGGACGCCCCAGGTGAAGGCGCCGAACGAGCCGCCGCCCTGGAGTGCCAGCGAGAGGGTGCGAGGCGCGCGGTGCGGTGCGAGGTCGGTCGGTGCGGTCATCGGATCGGGTCCGGTGTCGGGGCGAGGACGCAGGCCGGTCCCGGGTCGGTCGGCGGGAGCGGCCGCTCCGAATGATCGCCTCTGTGCGGGGACCGCGTCCCGTCGCCTGCGCCACGACAGCGCGACCGCGCCGAGGCACAGGATCCCGACGACGGCGAGCAGCGACGGTCCGAGGCGGCGGAGAGGAGCCTGCGTCACCGGCCCGGACCTCGGCGCGGCGGCGGATCCCTCGACGCTGGGTCCCGTGGCGCCGGTTCTCACTTGGGTGCAGACGACGGGCCGGTCCAGGAAAGCGTCCGCCATCGCGAGGCGGAACGGAAGCGGCCCGCGGCGTTCCGAACGGGGATCGATGGCCATGGTGGTCTCGTGAGCGTGGAGGAAACGGGTCGGATCCCGGGGCGATCCTTGCCCGGAAGCGGCTTGGGACCGGGCAGGAGCGCCGCCGCTTCGCGCCATCCTCCGACGCCGTCGTGGGTCCGGCGGTGGGCGATGCAGGGGCGAAAAAGCCCGATCGGAGTTCGTCCGTGGCGTTCCCATCAGCGGCGTCTGCGGATCGCCACGGCGAGGAGGTAGCCGAGGGCACCGGCCATCGCGGCGAACGCGAGCGGGAATTCCTTCGCATACTGGGTGAGCGTGTCGCCGCCCCGTCGGGGGGCGGCTCCGGCCTCCGGAAGGACGTCGCGACCCGTGTCGATCGCCCGGTCGGCGAGGTCGCCGGCCTCGCCCGCCACGTCGCGCACGGTGTCGCTTGCCTGCCCGACGCGGGTCTCGGTGGCGCCTCCGACCTCGTCCCGCTTGCCCTCCGCCCTGGTCTCGTCGTTCCCGGCTACGGTGCCGGCCGCGCCCTGGACCTTGCCGCCGAACTCCCTGGCGGCGCCGGCGATGCGGTTCTCGTCCATCTCGTTCTCCTGTCGTCGTCGGGTCGGGGGCCGCCGCCGGGCGGAACCGGCTGGTCCGCCCGTCCGCCGTGCCACCCGCATGAAGGCCCGTCAGGGTCGGCCGGTCGTCGGGTTGGTGGGGTCGTCGTCGGTCGGCCCCAACCGCCGGGTTTCCGGACGGTCGTCCGACGCCTCGGCCCGCTCCGTCATGCCCGGCGGCGCGTCGCGGGCTTCGCTGCGGCCGTTGCCGGAACGGCCGCAGCGCCTCACGGGACCGATCTTCCGCCGCCCGCGTGGCGGGAGGGCATGGCCGATGCTGCGATCGCGAACAGGACGAGAAGCTGGATCACGGCACCGGCCTTTCACGGGAGGAGAGCCGAGGAGGCCCGGAGTGATGCGGGGCTCGCAGGCGCGGCCCGCAAGGACGTCACACGCGGCGCGGCGCCGGTGCGTGGGAGGAGATGCGGGTGACGACCGGCGCGACGGCCGCGCTGCGACCGGCGAAGAAGGCGGCGAGCGCACCGAAGATCAGGGCCAGCGCCCCGGAGAGGGCTCCCTGGGACACCCGACGGGCAGCGGCGTCGGCAACCTCCTTCGACTGCTCCTTGGCCGAGGCGAGGGTCTCCTTGAACTGCTGCACGTATTGGGCGACCTGGCTCCGGGCCTGCTCGACGGGGATGTTCTGGGCCTTCGCCAGGGCCTGGGCGGCCTTGTCCTGCGCGGCGGCCTGCTGGGCTCCGTCGCCCGAGACGGCGGCGCGCATGGCGGTCACCGCGGTGTCCTTCAGCGCGGCCGGATCGGACCCGGATCCGCCCCGGATTCCGGCCTCGATCCCTGAGAACGGGTCCGTGACCTTGCTCAGGGACGGCGCCGCCGCCTGCGCCAGGGTCGAGACCGATCCGCTCATCGCGTTGCCGACCCCGCCGATGGCCGAGGTGGCCGTGCCGAGGGCGCCACTGACGATGCCGCTGGCTGCCGACGACAGCATGTACAGGACGACGAGGGTCGAGACTGCCCAGGCGAGCAGGCCGTGATGACCTGCCATGGCGGGCGACGGCTTGCCCGAGAGCCGGCCGGCGAAGTATCCGCCAGCCCCCGCGGCGAGGATCCCGGAGAGGACGAACCAGAGGCCGGCGCCGATGCCGAGCGAACTCGCCGCCGGGGTGCCGTCGCCCAGGGGATCGACCGTCGAGAGGCCGATGCCGAGGCCGAGCATGTTCAGGATAACCTGGGCGATGAGCCCGACCGTGGCGCCCGCGAAGACTGCGCTCCACGAGACCGAGTTCAGCATCATCGTGCGCACCTCCTCGGCCGGCGCGACGGCATTCGTCTGGGATGGGGCCGGATCGAGGCCGGGCTGGCGGCCCGGGGCGACGGGCGTGGCTTCGCTGATGGTGGGCATTGGGGATTCCTGGATGTCGGGATGGGACGGGCGGCGGATCAGACGACCCGGCGGCCCACGAGGGCGTGGTAGAGCCACAGCACGACCACCGCTCCAACGGTGGCGACGAGCAGGCTGTAGAGGTTGAGTCCCGAGACGCCGGGCTCGCCGAACTGATGGAACAGGAAGCCGCCGACGACGGCGCCCACGATTCCGAGTGCGATGTCGACGATCAGCCCCTGGCCGGTGCTGTTGACGATCCTGCTGCCGATGAATCCGGCGATCAGGCCGAGGATGATCCAGGCGAGGAAAGACATGGGTTGGCTCCAGCTTGCGGCAGGCGGCGGGTCCCGGCGCGAACGCGCGACGGGCGATGGAACGCATCCGATGGCGAGGTCCGCATCGGGCGCGTGGACATGACGGGTGTCGAATGCGGCCGTGGCTTCGGCCTTGCCGACCGTCAGGCCGATGGCCTGCTTGCAGGGCACCGCATGATCGGGCGGCGGATGCCTACGGCATCGGATGGATCGGCCCCGCCGCCATGGCCATTCATACCTTCGCAGAGGGTACGATTATTAAATATCTGTTCGTGGCATAAGTTCCAAATATTTTAGCGATTTATTGAAGATAAGTCGGCGGACGGGCCGAAATATACAAATAACATATGTATGTCTTATTCGAGACAATCATCGTTGGATGATGATCGGCACGGAAGAGATCGTCGCCAGGACCGAAAAACACGTCGCCACGCGGATGGAAACACCGACCGGTCCGTCACGGGCCGCCGGCCGTCGAAACCAGGGACGGGATCCCGCAAGGCACGCATCCGTACGGCGTGACGATCCCCACTCCTCGTACCGGGCCGCGTCGGGCGGCCCCGTCGACCCCTCGGCGGAGCAGTCGCACCGACCATGTTTCTTCACATGTCCGACGCCTCGATATTGGCATACCCGAGAAAGACGCACCCGATCATATGATGAAATAATATAAATTGGCGCTATTCAATGGTGTCCAGGTCGGATTTTCGATAATACCCCCTCCTGCGATTAAGGGAGCGACATAAGTATCCGAGCGTTGCCGGGCATGGGCGCATGCCGTCTCGCGGGGTGTTGGCGCCGGCGGAACGGCCGATATCCGGGAGCGCCGACACCGAAGCCCGCAGGCTCGTCGGCGATTCGACCCGGTGTGTGGTGCCCGTCCGCCGCCCCTAGCGCATCCAGGAATCGATCAACCTTCAACGGAGATCCGGCATGGCCGAGCGTCACGATCAAGCCCTATCCCCGCCGGGGCCGCAGCGGAAGGGGGGCCGGATCAAAGGATTCCAGAGCTACGTCCGATCGCACCATGATCGGGCGATTCTCCGGGCAGCGGCTCCGCGCAGGCCTCGCGATAATAAATTCTATGACATTCAAATGATATTTTCGCACAATCCCCTTATAGGTGCGAATTATTTCAATGTCACGTGGCTGAACCATCCTGATATTCGGCAAGTTGTCGTTCATACGACTCGCAAAATCGCTAGCGGAGCATGCACATGACGGAAAACACATCGGGCCAGGACAGCCGCCAAGGCAAGCCTGGCAAGCCCGTGCTCTATGTCTTGATCGCCAGCTTCGGCTTGGCCTTGGTCTCGTTCGTCGCCCTGCTGACCTGGCAAGGCGCGAATGCGCCGACAGACGTGAGCCAGACCGCATCGCGACAGCAGGGCACGGGTTCGGCGAGCGGGCCGTCGAACGCAGCGACGTCGGCGACTTCCACTGGCGTGCCCGCCGGCAACCCGGCCTACCCGCAACCCGCGTCGCGCAGCGGCAATCCGTGACACCCGTCTCGACCGAGGGGTGGGGCGGCTATTCCGCGACATCGACCGGTGGCCGGCATGTCACTGTCGGCCGATAGCGGCGACGGCGGCGGCATTCGCAAGGATCGTGTCCGGGGCCGCGGGCGGGGGGCGTCCCCACGGGTTGATCGGCGCTCGCGCGGCGGGGCTCGCCGCACAGGCGCTGGCTGTCCGCCGGCCGTATCCTCGCTCCAGTCCGGGGACCGGCACCACCGATGAATCCGGCGGCGGTCGAACCCACCCGCGAGGGGCGCCGCCGACCGTGCCTCGGTCCTCGGCCTCATCCGCGCGGAAGGGGGCGAGCCTCGTCGAGGTCCGGCAGGTCCCGATCGGTTTCCGACCGCGCCGTGTAGTGCGGATCGAGCTGAGTCGTGAGCAGATCGCGGCCCTCGCCGGTGTCCTTGCTGATGGCGAGCAGGGAGTTGTAGGACCGATCGTTGTCCCGCAGGGACGCGTTCAGGACCTCGTGGGGCGCCAGGTGCCGGCAAGCCAGGCGCTGAAGCATCGCAATGATGTCGACCTCCGTCGCGAGCTCGAAGCCGATCGTGCTCCTGAAAAAGATCTCGACGCCGCTCCGGCCTTCGATCACCCAGACGCGTCTCGGCTCATCCGACATTCGGTGCTTCTCCTTCGATGCCAACGGATGCACTCCTTGCGCGCGCGAGACCGAGGGGGGCGGGTGCAGGTGACGTCCGGTCTGTGCAACAGACCTCGCTTGAACGATCTCACGCAGGGATCGTCTTTCGCGCTCGGAGAGGCGGCCTTACGCTGCAACCCTGACCAGATATTATCCGGAAAAATCGAAGAAAACGGTGGTATGTTATATTTGGTGATAAATTTGTGTTGTATTCCAAGCTCGTCATCGGTTGTTTCTTACAGGTGCTGATGGCTGGGAGAGGTGTGCGCTTCCACCTGCAAAGTGAAGGGAGGGCCGCCTTGGTCCCCACATCGAGCCACCCGGCAGACATGCTCGTTCGCAAGCTGGGCAGCATTGCGCGCCTCTCCGACGAGGAGCGCCGCGCCGTCATGCGCCTGCCCATGACGATCAGGCCGTTGCCTGGCGGGCATGATATCGTATGCGAGCACGACCGTCCCATGCAGTGCTGCCTGATTCTGGATGGCTGGGCGAGCCGCTACCAGTTGTTAGCCGAGGGCAGGCGCCAGATCTTCTCGTTCCATGTTCCGGGCGACATTCCCGACCTGCAGAGCTTGCACCTGCGTGTCATGGACCACAGCCTGTGCGCCTTGACGCCCGTCACGCTGGCGTTCGTCCCCCACGAGGCGATTCGCGACCTGACGACCGGGTATCCCGGCATCGCGGCGACGCTCTGGCGTGATACCTTGGTCGACGGTGCCATCTTCCGAGAGTGGATGGTCGGGATGGGCCGTCGGTCGGCATACCAGGCGGTCGCGCACCTGTTTTGCGAGATGTATGTCAAACTCGAGGCCGTCGGGCTGGCCGAGAATCATCGCTACAGGCTGCCCGTCATGCAAGTCGACATCGCCGACGCGCTCGGTCTGTCGAACGTGCACGTCAATCGTGTTTTACGCCAGTTGCGCGAGGAAAATTTGCTCGCGCTTAGGAATGGCTGGCTCAATATTTCAAACTGGCCGGAACTCGCCAAGATCGGCGAGTTTGACCCCTTGTACCTCCATGTAGACCGACTGGCAGCATGAGCCTCCTCTTTCAGCCTGTCCCGATCGCAACGGGCAGCCGCGACGCAGAGAGCCGGCTCGTCTTCGGCGACGGCTTCCTGGTCGCTGTGCTGGTCCGCCTCTCCGAGGATCACGGGGTGGATGAGGGAAGGTGGTTTCTCGAGGCGGGCTTCGGCCGGGTGGATGACCAGGGCCAGCCCACCTTCGCCGATCTTGATGAAGCGCAGGCGTGGATCCAGCATCGCCTCGACGGGCAATGAGCCGGTCGCCGGCCCTCGCGCTTCGGGCGACACGACGGAAAAAGGCGTGCGCTATCCGTGAGAAATGCCAGGCCGCGCACGGGTTTCGCTGTCCTCGAGCGACATGGCTCTGCCTCGCGCCGGACACTCGGCCGTCTCGGCCCGATGTCGCGCGAGCCTCGGCCCCGAGGCATGGCAGAACGGAAACACGGGAAGTAGCGCATGCCGATCCGCCGGGAGCACCAGATCACCCGCCAGATGCTCCGAGATGAGCCCGACACGCTCTGGGTGTTCGGCGACACGCTGATCGGCAAGAGCCTGGGCGGCCAGGCGGCAGAGATGCGTGGCGAACCGAACGCCGTCGGCATCGCGACCAAGCCGTTGCCGGCCATGGACCCGGCCGCCTACTTCACGGACGCTGATATTGAGACGTTCCGCAGGGCTGCTGAAACCCCGTGTCGCCGACTCGCCGATCACCTCCGGTCCGGCGGCATCGTCGTCTGGCCGGCAGCAGGAATCGGGACGGGTCTTGCAGATCTGGAGCGACGCTCGCCGCGGATCTGGGCGAGCCTGGAGCGGACTCGTGAGACCCTTGAGAGGCTGTGAACTGCCCGTTTGCCTACGGAGAGGGAGCAGCGCTCCCAGCGGCACGGCCGTTTCGGTGGAGGGGTCCATCTCCTCGACGTCGATCGCCAGCCGAACTTTGCCGGATCGGCTCTCCTCCGCCGGATCATGAGAAGGCCGCCCCATCGGGCGGCCCCTCCCTGCCGTCGTTACAGGCCCAACAGGGCACCGGTGGTACCGGCGACCGTCATGGCGAGTCCTCCGACCAGTACCCCGATCATCGCGTAGGAGACGGCCCGCAAGAGCATGGCCTGGATTCCATCCGACCCGATCAACAGCGATACCCGCCAGAGGTCTGACCATACTGCTTGACCGGGAAGTTCTGCTGGTTGGCGTTGCCCTCCGAAGCCGAGCTCATCGGGCAGGCGCCGTAGAAGGGCACGCTGGTATTGGCACGGCCGCCGATCGAACCCGTCGTCTCGACGTCGTCGCTCCAGAATGGGTCCGAGGGGGAGCTCGACTCGAACGCCATGGCGGATGAGAGCGAGGCAATGCCGAGGACGAGCGCCACGGCGAATGAAGCGATAGTGATTTTCATGTCTTGTGATGTTCCTTGGTCCAAAGCGCGGACGATCCAGTAAATTGTCGTCCACGTCGATAAGATTAACTTACAGAAAATGTCTATGATGCGATGTGTCTATGCGCACTCACGATATCGGAATAAAGCCAGATTGGGCGGAAATCGAACTGAAATGATGAGAAATTTTTGCTGAAATCGCGAATTTGGCAAAATTATGCGAGATCAAATCAAAAATATCCTCATGGCGACTGCCCAAGATGCCGACGTGCTGAATCGTCTCGACCCCGGTGAGCCGAACCTTGATTGACGGCCTGGCCGGCGACAGCGCGCATCACGACGCCGAAGAGCGAAGGAGTTGGCGTTCTCCCAGGGCGAACTCCGCACCGCCCGGCATGGGCTGCTGTATCAAAAGAAGGGCCGCTGTCCGGCGGCCCTTCGCTGGATCGGCAGGATCCCGGGGTGTCTCGCCCGGGCTCCGGCACCCCTCAGCGGACGACCGGAGGGGTCTGGTCCACGCCGGAGAACGCCTTACCGGCCTCCTCGATCGCCCGGACCGAGCCCTCGGCGATGACCCGGCTGTCCTGGACCATATGCTGCAACCCCTCGCGGACCAGCTCGCTCTGGATCGCCGTGAAATCCTGCACCGACGACGCGCGCGTCAGACGGGTCAGGCCGTCGATATTGCGCTGCCACTGCTTCTGGCCCAGCTCGAACCAGTTGCGGGACGCGTCCTGCACCGCTTGCGCCAGGACCGTGCCGCACCGCGTGACCGCCTCGATGTTCTGCTGGGACTGACGGGCAAGGCGCTCGCTGTCCTGCCCGGTGAAGCCGAGGACGCGCGTGAACCGATCGGCAGCCTCCCGGGCCTGCTGGGATGCGGTGTCGACGTTCTTCTGCACGATCTGCTTGGCATCGTTGGACGCTTTTGCGCCGAGATCGGCCATCTTGCTCATGCCGTCCCGAGCCGCCTCGGTGAATTGAGTGCCCTGCTCGCTGGTCTTGCTCATGCTTGCCTTGACGGCGTCGGTCAGCTTGTCGGTCTGCTCGGCGTGCTTGTTCGACGTGGCGCTCTGATTGATGCCCATGGGAATTTCCTCGTTGTTTCGTGGAGGTGCACCGGAAGAACCACCGCACCCGCCCGGCGCATCGGCCGGGGGCTGCGAACTTCGATGGTTTTTTGCTGCACCGCATCCATATCGGTGCGAATTGGCCAGCTTCAAGTGCGGCGCATCATAATTAAACTGCCGTTTTCGTCCGTAAAAAGCATCAAGATCCATAGTTTAGGTGTAAGTGCATGGTTGCGTTGCACAATCTCGTATCAGCCGCGACGATCCCGGAGCTGATGGTCCTGGTCCGTCTCATTCGTCACGAATACCTTCGATCGATCGGCCTGCGCCGGCCTGGAAGCGGCGGGATCGGCCTGGGAGGGGAGCCCGGCCGGGCGTCCCATCTTCCGGTCGAGGGCGAGCAGGACCGGGGTGACCATGATGCCGTGCATCAGGATGGAGATCAGCACGGTCAGGCCGGCCGTCGCCCAGAGCAGGTCCGTTTGCTCGAACGGGGCATGGCCGATGGCGAAGCACAGGTAGTAGACCGTGCCCAGCCCGCGGATTCCGAAGAAGCTGACGACCGCCCGCTCCTCGCTGCGTCGGGCGCTGCCCAGCAGGCTGATCCAGCCGCTCAGCGGACGGACGACCAGGAGCGCCAGCAGGGCGAACGCGACGGCCGGCCAGGTCAGGGCGTGCAGGAGCCCCCCGCCGACGAGGACGGCGCCGAACCCGACCAGCAGCACCATCATCAGGATGCGCTCAAGTTCCTCGGCATAGTCGTGCATCGTGCGGTGGTAGTCGTGCCCCCGGTTCGAGGCACGCAGGGCGAGGGCGGCGGCGAACACGCCGATGAAGCCGTAGCCGTCGACTGCCTGGACGCCGCCATAGGCGATGCAGGTGACGCCGAGCGCCACGAAGCCGTCGCCGGTGCGGGACAGCTTCGAGACGTTCGGAAGATGGAAGGTCAGCCAGCCGAGCCCCCGGCCGATGACCGCGCCGAGCACGAAGCCGACGACGATCTTCCACACCACGTCGACCGCCAGCCAATGCGACCAGGACAGGCCGGCGAGGCCTCCGGTTCCCGCCATGGCGATGGCGAGGTTCACGAACGGAAAGGCAAGCCCGTCGTTGAGGCCCGCCTCGGAGGTCAGTGCGAAGCGCGGCTCGTCCTCGTGCTCTTCGGCCGGGTGACCCACCTGAACGTCCGAGGCGAGCACCGGATCGGTCGGGGCCAGCGACGAGGCGAGGAGCAGGGCCGCGGCGCCTCCGAGCCCGAGCAGGGCCGATCCCAGGAGAGCGAGCGCCAGGATGGTGAGAGGCATGCCGACCGCGAGCAGGCGCCATGTCACGGCCCAGCGCTTCCAGCCGATCATGCGGTCGATCTTCAGGCCGGCGCCCATCAGCGAGATGACCACCACGGCCTCGGTGGCGTGCTCAATGAGCTTGAGGTGCAGGCTCGGATGGGGCATCAGGTCGTAGAGCGTCGGAACGGCCGACAGGGCGGCACCGATGCCGACACAGCAGATGGGGAGCGAGAGAGGCAACCGGCGCAACACCATCGGCAGCCACGCCGTCAGCAGCACCATGACGCCGAACCCGGCGACGACGACGATGTATATGTCCATTGGTAGCCGAACGACGTCCTCTGTCGCCTCGTTCCTGGTCGCGTCGTCTCTGCGACTTTGAGAGCATCGGTGATCAGGTGGCCCTGCCGGCCGCGGAACAAGGCCTGGCCCTAGAAGGGATCGCGCGCCAGATGGTCCTGAACGAGGGCGGCCAGCCCGTCGAAGCCCTTGCGCATGTCGGTGTGCCCGGTGGCCAGCCAGACGCCCGAGCCGGACGGAACGGGGATCATCGACCGAGCAGCGCGGCGATCGCGCCCTGAGGAGCGTCAGGTCCGCCCCGGTTGCGGCCCGCACCCGATGCCCGCCGGCCAGCTCGATCTCGACCAGACCCGACCCGGCCGGCACGTCGGCTGTCGCCGTAGCTGGAGGTGGCAGGGCGAGCGGGATGTAGTTCGATGGGGCAGCCGCAGCCGAGGTCCGGTGCTCGGCCAGCGCGACGCGCCGCCATCGGAACAGCAAGCTGGAGTGCAGACCGTGCCGGCGGGCTACCTCCGAGGCTGTCGTGCCCGGATCGTCCGCCTCAGCCAGGATGGCGCGCTTCTGCTCGGGCGACCCGACTTGGCGCGTGCCCGCAACAACGACACGAGGAGAGTTAGTCATAGGTCCAGACGCAAGGCCGATACAACGCCATCTGACGTCAGACACTTATCCAAAACAAATTACTACAAGCACAAGGCGGCTGCCACCGAGATCTTACCTTGAAGGATATCGTCAGCTTCTGGATATGCGGTGCCTTCAATCGCGACTGCCAAGTTGCCGCATGAGAGACGTAAATGGGGTCAAGCAAACATCGCTCAATGAAAACGCACTAGTCCGCAGTCACCGCGCCTATGTCCGTTCTCGAAATTGCATCCGACCTTCGAAGTGCGCGAGATTGATGTCGGCATGCGGCGCATTTCGGTCCTTCACATCAGGTCGGAGGTGTCACTCTGGCCGACAAGAGCGTCATGGCTGACTCTTCGACCTGGGCGCGCCAAGCCAGAGGACGAAGCCAGCGCTCCGGGATGGCAGCGGCACCGTAGAGAGCGCCGGCGAGCTGGCCGGTGACGGCGCCGACCGTGTCAGCATCCTCCCCGAGGTTCACCGTAAGGACGAGTGCGTCCTCGAAGCTGGAGGTGGTGCCGACTGCCCAGAGAGCGGCTTCCAGCGTGTCGATGACGTAGCCAGACGAACGAATTTCGTCGCGCGACTTCTGCCGCCAGGAACCCCCACCGATCGCAGCGATAACGGGGTCGCCGGACCACGTGCGGGTATGGAGAACGTCGGGCTGACCCAGCACGGCTTCGCGTAGGAGCTGGACGAAGAAGGCGCAGGCTTCGATCGCCTGCGGGGCGGCGTGGGTCACCCGGCTCTGGTCGCGGGCAAGTTGGTCGGCGCGGGCGGCGTCATGAACGGCGAAGAGGGCAACGGGGGCCAGGCGCATGAGGGAGCCGTTGCCGGCGCTGCGTGGATCCGTGGAGCCGGCATAGGGCTTCTGGGTCTGGATAAAGCTGGCGAGCGCTTCACGAGTGGTGATGCCGATGTCGAAGCAGGTGCCGGTGCAGCTGTAGACACCTTGTTGCCACCAAGAGACGAAGCGGGTGGCGAGATCGTGCGGATCGAACCCATTGCAGGTGACGAGACTGTCGGCGAGCGCCAGAGTCATCGCGGTGTCATCGGTCCAGTGCCCGGCTTTGAGATCGAAGGGGCCACCCCCGGTCATCTCGGTATGAAGAGGCTGGCTGTCTCGTTCAGTGAACTCCAGGGTGGTGCCGAGGGCGTCGCCGACGGCAAGACCGAGGAGGGCACCGCGGGCGTGGTCGAGGATGGCGGGGGAGGGGGACTGAGCAATGATCAGAGGGGATCTCCTGCGGGTACTCGATGGAATGAAGGTGCCCATCTCGCCGTCGGCAGTAATCCTAGGCGTGAGACCGGGGCAGAAACGGAACCGAGAAAGGGAGAAGCGGAAACTGGTGCCTCTAAGCTGCTGATTTTATGAAAGGACCGAACAAGGGCGCGGACTGCGCTTTCCAAGGTGGGTGAGCGGCTGACCAGATGCGATCGGTTGGCCTCCGCGGGGGAGGTTGCGGGGGAGCCAAAAGGCGCCTGAGTGGATGAAGTTCGGGTGCGGGGCGCATGAGCCATTCAGCGCCGAAGCAGATCGCTATGGCAGACATGATGCGGGATCGGGTGGGAAGGTGTGTGCAGCTGTCCTGCGGCATGCAGCTTTCGGGATAGACGAACGAAGGGTGCTGTTTCGTGGCGACTGGGCCGTGAGGCCGGGGGTGGCAGCGGCAACCATCCAGGGGGCAGATATTGATGCCGGCAGCGTACCATAGGGAGTTGCTGACGGACTGTCGGGGCTGATCAGAGGTGCAGGCGCATCCGCCGGCGTGTTGTCGTCCCTGGCCTATCCCTCGGCTGGAGCGAGAGGTAGCTACGGGATCAGGATCATCAGTTCAGGTCACTCTCCCCACCCATCCGCATCCGGACTGCTCGGGGATGATGGAGAGAGGGACAGCAGAGAGCTGCAGACTACTGGAGCTGTGGGACGGATCTGTGAAGCTGGGGTATTTGATATAGTGTCGGCTGTGAATTCCTAGAAATGGCAAATGCGCGCTGACACTACAGCGTTTCCGAGCCTGCCGCCGACTTTGATTTTTTTCGTACGCGGGCCCCTTGCTTCCGCACCAGCCCGGGGATCAGCGCTCCAGACGAAGTTGGTCTAGATCGGAGAGGAGGAGATGGAGTTCGCGCCACGGCGAGCTGTCACAGAATGCGTCGCCCGGCTCCTGAGTTGCCAGCAGCGTTAGGAGTTTGAGGCGCAGGTCTGATAACGTTCGGGCTGGCGTGGCAATCAGTCTAGCAGCTGTAGCACGAACCGCTGCATCAAACGCGGCCTCACGTTCACGTGCACGAGCGAGACCGGAGGCTTGGACGCCCCGGTTCCAAGCATCTTGTCGCCGAATCAGGACCTGCTGCAAGCGGTACCGCTGCCGCCCAGGTGGGACATGCAAAGCAATGGTTTCCAGGTCTGCCGCGTACTGTACAGGCCCGTCGGGGCGGAGCGGCAGCTTGACTCGGGGATAGTCGAGTTCGGCGAGCAGCCAAGCTTCCCGCCGATCGCACCGCGTCAAAGCCGCCTCATGCTGCGCAAGCAGCCCTTCAAATTCGGCAAAAAGGCTTGGGATGAGATCAGATGCCGAGGGCTGATTGATGTCCGTAGCGAAAGTCGTCCTACTTGCAGAGCCTCGGGATGTGGCAATCAGCAACCCTGGCATGAGAGTTAGAAGGCGTCGCCGTGTTGGCGAGCGAGTGGCCTGCAACGCACGGCTACAGGCATTGCGATCGTCACAGCTGTCCACGATATTGCCTCATCCTTGTTGGACGAAGCTTCACAGAGGGTCTGGATTTCTTTCTGGTCGAACGACACAAATCTGACAAAATGAAAAGTCGGGCCAGAATCATATCGCCAATGAATGCTGATATCATTCGCCCAATTCGGCTTGCAGAAATATCTCATCATTGGCATCAGATGTCCAGACGATACTGTAATTGTAGGTATGTAGGCCCTTTGATGTGAATAGCTGCGCGGCACAGCTGCGCCTTTTGTTCAGGTTAGCCCGAACTGCGAGCATGTTGGCATCAGGGTTTGGATCCAATTTTGCTCCAGATGCGCTGGCTAAATTCAGAACCATAGCCAGGTAATCGGTGACAGCACCGACTTTATGAACCTTCACCGGACCAAGGAGCGGCGAAGGGTTGGTCTCTACGGCTTGCTTGAGCAAATCCCGGGCGATCGGAGCATCGCAGGCGGGAAGCTGGCCTTGGACGAAGCTTGCTTCAGCGGCAGTGGCCGCGGGTCCGGCTTCGGTGCCGCTGGCCCTGTGAACGAGACGATAGCCGCCCAGAAGGACGACGCCGATGATGGTGCCCACGGCGGCAGCTCGCCGGGTACGGGCACCGTCAGGGCTGGCAGCATTGTTGGCGTACCGAGCCTTGAGTCGGGTGATGATGTTCTCGGGACGGTTCTCGGGCATGGCTTTTCCCTCAACGTGCTGGCTTGAGATTCACGCGAACCAGCCCGCAGTTGCTGAAGCGTAGCCCTAAGGTGTGGCTATAGCCAGTGGTTTGATAGCCCTCACAGTGGTGCCTGTTCGTGATGATGAACGGGCGAGCCCTGGTGGCATGGAATCTGCGGCGAGTGCGCGTGGCGGCTGGCATAAGCCAGGAGCGCCTGGCGGCCGACGCCGGTGTGGATCGAGCCTACCTCGGCGGCTTGGAACGAGAGACCGAGAACCCTAGCGTCGACCTTCTGGATCGGGTGGCAGCCGCGTTGAGTGTGCCCCTGTGCGAACTATTTGTGCTGCCGCAAGAAGGGGCAGAACCACCACGGCCGCTGCGAGGCGGACGGAAGAAGGGCTGAGGTTAACGCCTCAGCGAAATCTGCGCTTCGGCGTGCTTGAATCGCAAGGCCGCAATTGCGGCGGCGCGGACTGCGCTACCACCTTGTATAAGGCATCTATACGCAGCCAGCAGACGGGGGCGCTACCGGTCGACTGGTTGGGTTTTGCTCTGAGCGACCCGAGCCGCCCTAAGCTGCCGATCGCGCTCGCCGTCCCTGGGTGAGCCGGGCGCGGGCAGGCCGAGAGCGTTCGTGAAGGCGGCCAAGCCCCGCTCGGGTAGACACACTGGATCATTGTCGCGATGGATGCGCCCCGTCGTCGGATAGAAGTTGTAGAGCCCGACCTTGATGTGGACAGCCCCAGGGCGGTGAAAGTAGGTCGGGCTGTTGCGCACGAGATAGCGCAGCGCTTTGGTCATGCTGGAGACGTCGTCGAGGCGAAGGGGCTCGTGCTTGTGTTGCGCATGGATCGACCGTAGCCGTTAGTTTTGCAACCTGCCTGTCTGGATGGCGCAGGCATATGGCAGCGTATGATTAGCCAAAATTATCCGCACGTCGCCTTCCACTCCGAGGGTTTCCCGTCGCTGCTGATGCCGTGGCTGGTCCGGCACATGACCTGCTGGCCTGCCGTCCTATCTCAGCGCTCGTTGTAGCGAGGTACCGACCGGCTCGCAGTCGATGCGCCGGCGCAGCAACAATACAACACAGCAACGAGGCCCCGCTGCTCAGCCTCCTCCCGCGTCCAAGCGCACATAGGTTTTGCGCACGCCATCCGCCGTCCAGTGGCGTCCCGTGGCCGTCGTGACCCCGCGCGCGTTCAGCTCGTCTGCCGCAGCCTTCCAGCGTCCAGATCCTTCGGGCAACTGCGACAGAACTGCAGCAACCTCCTGCTTGGCCTGCGATCGCGTCGCCTGTGCCTCCGACGATTGCCGGCGCTGCCAGCGCCGGAAGTGTTTCACCGGATCGAAGACGCCCCCCTCGATCGGCGCCGGATCGGGGCGCAGGTCCTGCACTTGGATGCCGCGGTTCTCACTCGCGTCTTCGAGAATGGTTCGCATGACGCCATGGGGGCGCCAGTGATGGACGAGGGAGAAGTCGACGTACACGAGCGTCGCAGCATTGGCCGCGCACAGCGCAAGGGGGCGAGCCAGCGCCTCAGCCACGGCGTCCGTCCCGCGATCGACCGCCAACTCGAGGAAGGCCGCCTCGTCGAGAAGATGGCCCCTCTGCTCGGTCACGTAGCGTCGCACCAGCGTGAGTTGATAACGGATTGTACGACTGAGCCGGGCGACCGCCTCGACGTCGCGAGGCCACGACCGCACAGGCCGACGCGGTACCGGGAGCGTCCAGTAGAACCCGACGAACTCTTGCCCCACAATACTCCCTCCGCTGCCGTGCCTACGACGCCCGCTGCGTTGCGACGATCCCGGACAATTCGGCCGTTTCCGCAGCCACCGGCCCTACCCGGCTACTCCTGGTCCATCGCCTCGCAGGCCGGAGCGAACATCCCGTTCCTCCCAGCAGGTTCTCTAGGACTGAGGGTACCATGACTCCCAATGAAGCCTACCACGTGCTCGGGCTCGAGCCGAGCGCCACCATTGAGGCGATCAAGGCTGCCTTTCGGGCGGGCGCCAAGACCAATCTCTCCGACCTTAACAGCGGTGGCAGCGACACGAAGTTTCACCGCGTTCAGGAGGCCTACGATGTCCTCGCCAAGAGCCGCGTAGACGGCGGCCTCGAAGAGGCTGACGCGGCCGATGACGCGGACGACGATCGTGGTCAGAAACACAGACAGCCGCCCACCGATGCCGCCGTTGATTTCGTTCAGGCCTTCCTCGCTGAGCGCGGCATCGAAATCCTGTTCGACGGCTCTCTCACCAAATCCGGCGCCATGCTCAAGGCTGAGAGCTTGGACGCGATCGTCGCCTTCCTCAATCAGGAAGAGGTCAACAGGGAGTGGCTCATCGATGAACTCGTCAGTCTGGCCCAGAGCCGTGGCATCGCCTTCAAGAAGAGCGACCTTACGCGCGCGGTGCGCGTCGTGATGCGCGTGGCGCAGAGGATGCGCCGCAACGCGGTCGTCTTACCCTTGCTGATGCCGCCCACTGATGCGGAGCGGGTGATCGCCCCCCAGGCGTGGTCGCAACTGACCGAGGCCGTCTTCGAGACCGATCCGGTGCTCGCCGCTGCCTGCCTGCAGCACTTTATCTGGCAGGTGAAGCGCAAGCTCCTAAACTTGAGCGTCGAGCACCACCTGATGCCCGTCATCTGGAGTCCGGTGCAGGGCGGCGGCAAGACCACGTTCGTGCGCGCCTTCCTTGAACCGGTGCGCGAACTCTCCGGCCCGGTTCTGCTTTCGGATTTCGCCGATAAACGCTCGGGCGACATTTACCACTTCCCCGTCCTGTTCGCCGACGACCTCGAGCAGATCGAGCCGCGTCTGGTCCAACCGCTCAAAGGCCTGGTGTCGGGCGATCGCATCCGGCGGCGCAAGCTTGGCACCTCGTCAAGCGACGGCTATGAGCAGCGCACTACGCTGATCGGCACGGCCAACCACCCCATCGACGCGCTCGTGGCCGATGCCACCGGAAACCGACGCTTCGCCAGCCTTGCCTTCCGGAATGGCAAGAAGGAGACGGGCGGTGACGAGAGCGTCTGGGACGCGGTCAAGGCTGCCGATTACGCCCTGCTCTGGCGCTCTGTGGACGTCTATGGGGCGGCGCCGATCGCCGCGCATCTGCCCGCCCTCGTCGAGCTGCAGAAGATGCACTGCCAGCCGGATCCCATACTGGCGTGGCTGCTCGCGCTCGACTTCTCCACAGAGCGGGTCAAGCGCGTCAACAGTACCTATGGGCCGCGCGCCTCCGACCTGCACGATCTGTTTTGCGAGCAGATGAACAGCGTGATGACGGGCACGCGGTTCGGGATCGGCATGACGCGACACGTCCGCAACCCTAAAGTGCCCTACGGCCCGCGGATCAAGAAGGTGTCGGGCTGGTATTACCCGATCAAGGATGTCGCGCCTTGACCCGGCAGACCCGGCAGACCCGGCAGACCCGGCAGACCCGGCAGACCCGGCAGACCCGGCAGTGTTTGCGGACGCCGGTGCGCCGTCAAGCCCCGATCTCGACCAGGTCGCGTGATGACATCCGCTCACATCACAGTCCCCGCACCCGGGATCAGACTCATGACGCCCATGAACCTCGCCCAGAAGTATCGCCCCGCCACTTTCGAGGCTGTGCTGGGCCAATCCCACCCTGTCCGGTTCCTCTCGGGCTTGATCCAGCATGGCCAAGCCGCCCGGTCGCTGCTGCTGCACGGGGCGATCGGGTCGGGCAAGACCTCGCTCGTGCGGATCTACGCGCAGGCGCTTAACTGCGAGACCCCGACTGCGGAGGGCTCTCCTTGTCGGACCTGCAGGTTCTGCCGCGAGGGAGCCGGCTTCCACGAGTACGACACGAGCGGCCGCGGCGGTGAGCGCGACGCCGTCCTCGAATGGGTCGCCCCACTCTACCGGACTCCAACCGAGCACCGCTGGACGGTGCTGTTCCTCGACGAGGCACAGGCGCTCGAGGCCAGGGCCGCCGACGCCCTCTTGAAGATGGTCGAGGAGCCGGAGCCGCGGGTAGCCTTCTGCTTCGCCACGACGGAGTTCGCCAAAATCAGACCGGCGCTGCGCTCGCGCCTGATCAGCTTCGAGATCAAGCCGTTGTCGGCAATTGATGCGATCGCGCTCATAAAAAAGTGCGCTCAACATGAAGGCATTAACTACGAGCCCGGCGCGCTCGAGCTCCTCGCCGGCCTGCGCCAGGGCTACGCCCGCGACCTGCTCACCGGGCTCGAGCAGGTGCGCGACCCCAACGGCCGCCCGGTCACGATCGCTCGGGTGCGCGAGGTCTTCGACATCGACCACACCGAGCGCCTTCTCACCTACGTGCACGCGCTCGCCGAGGGCGATCCGGCGGCACAGAACGCGGCGTGGTTGTCCTGGCAGGAGGTTGCCGCAACGAAGCTCGGA
This sequence comes from Methylobacterium sp. SyP6R, assembly GCF_019216885.1. Lineage (NCBI taxonomy): Bacteria > Pseudomonadati > Pseudomonadota > Alphaproteobacteria > Hyphomicrobiales > Methylobacteriaceae > Methylobacterium > Methylobacterium synurae. The sequence continues at coordinate 818,405 of NZ_JAAQRC020000001.1, forward strand.
TGGCTGCAGGCACTGCTCACTGGCCTATACTACAACGACGTGCTGGGTCAGGCGATCACCGTCGACGCGCTGATTGCCTCGATCCTGCCGGCGGAACGCGCGCCGATCCTGACCACCTTCCGCGAACGCCTCGGCGTAGCGTCGGCCGAAGGCCTCGCCCCTTACTGGCGGGCGATGATGTCGCACTGGACGGTCGCGTCGCTTGAGCGCGACGAGACGGCGCTGCAGCTACGGGTCGCGCTGTTCCATTACTTTGTGAACAACGAACTTCCAGCGCTCGAGCGTGGACCGCAGCCGAAGGCCCACCGACGCTCCACGACGCGCACGGACGTGCCCAACGAACCCATCGTAGCCGACGAGCCCGAGCTCTCACACCTGCCAGTCGGCGGGCCGGATCGCTCCCTGACGGTCGACGACGCGCGTGGCATGATCGCATCCGCCTCCTACCTGATGCAGGAACACGGTCGGTTATTCAACGCGCGCTTGCGGATCGAGCCAGCGCTGCTCGGCATCGAAGAGGAGGCGGAGGCCGTCGCTCTCATCGCGGAGTTCTGCCGGGATCTGGACGCGCAGGTCCGCCTTTGGAGCCGGGCACCCTTCGCACGCCTCAGTCTCATCGAGCGCGACATCGGGCGCGGGGGCCATGTTACCGGGTGCATCCTCGTCCATCTGCCGGAGGCAACCGAAGCCGGCCGCTCGGTCGAGACGATGGCTCGGATCGTGTCGTGGGCGAGCCTCTGGCGGCGCGAGGTGTGGCTTCCGGGCTGCAACGCGGTGGCCGTCGAGACCCCGGCCACGGCTAGGGCGAAGCCCGTGACCTTCCATTGGGACGGAGTCCTTAACCTATGCGCCGGGATCGGCGAGGACGCGATGGAATGGGATTCGGCCTGCGGTACGCCGGCCCCGCTGTTGGACTTGCTCGAGATCCCCCAGTCGCGTCGGCGGATCGTCGGCCGGATCGCCGCGCCGCTCGTCGGTCGTTCCGACCTCCTCGGCCCGCGCGCAGTCGAGGAGGCGTGCGCTAACGGCATGCTGCTCCTGTCGGCTCTTGAGGCAGGGCAATGGGGCCACATTCGCTCGGGCTGGGAACTGCAGGAGCACACCGACCGACGGCGGACGAAGACAGAGCGTGCCGCGGCGCTCGCGCATGTGGCGGAGGTATATGGCGACACGGCGGAAGCCCGAACACGCCGCGCGAACCTCGAAGCGAGCTGGCAGGGGCTGCCGGAGAAGCGATTACGGCGGGAATGGCGGGGCTGGTGGCTTCCGGAGGAGGTCTAAGCCATGATGCGCGACATCGACTTCCTCACGGATCGGCCCGCTTTCGCCGGCACGCTGATTTACCGGTACCATTCCGGGATCCTGCGCCCGCAGGTGCGCGCGGCGTTGGCCGAGATCGCGGGCTGGGAGGGACGTGCCCTCTCCCGCTGCGAACGAGATGACCTGCTCGGCACCGTAGGTGTGAGCTTGGTCTCCGACGCCTATTTGTGCGACTGGACGGCACTCACTCCATCGAGCGCGCTAGCATCCAAGCTCGACGCGATCCTCACGCGCATTGTCGCAATGGCCGGCCAATGCTTCGCGCTCTTCATCCCGTTTGAGAGCTCCCTTTCGGCGCGACCGCTCTGGGACGAGGTCGAGCGGACGGCGGGTCTCGTGCTCGTCGAAGACCATGTCACGAGCGATACGCTGCTGCCGGCGCTGAGCCTGTTTCAGGCGATGAGCGACCTTGCGACAGGTGCCGATTGGCTCGCCGACCCCGCCTTCGTCGCGAGCTTCGATCGATTCAGGGCGCGCGGGAGACGCACGCTGCTCGAGCTGCGCCATGCCTTCGACGAGCGCGTTGCCGCCTGCACGGATCCAGTCACCCACGCGTTCCGGCCGGAGGTCTATCGCGATCTTCATCCAGACGAGGAACGTTCGCACACGGCCTCGGCACGGCGCGACCTGCGCCGGCTTTTGGCGCGTCATCGTGGTTGGGACCGCTTCGCTCTTGTTCGGACACTCGACGATCGCCTTGCGCGGGACGGCTGGACGGCGCTCGCCGTGATCGCTGAGCTTCACCGTGCCACCGCTTCCATCCTCGAGCAGCCCAATTACTCGGCGGAACACGGCGTGATGAAGAGCGTCGGGATCATCGATCTCGTCCTGTGGGCGGCCCTCCTTCTGTCCTGGGATGGACGGTTTCGCGCGGTCGCGGCCACCGACGCGGACGGATACCGGCGCCGGCCAAGCTGCCTCGTCATCACGCTCGACGAACTCGGTCGGGACTTCCTCGCGCGGGCAGACCTCACGGTCGACGTCGACCCGTTGGCGGGCGTCTGGGCTGGGCTGGACGACGCGTTGATGCGCATCGCTACGAGTCCAACCGACGCGCTGGGGTCAGTCCGGATGGCGACGCTCGACGCGCTACATCAGCGCCTGTGCTGCGCGACGACAGATATCGCGTGGATGCTACGCCTGCGTCGGCGCGTCCGGCGGGCGATCGGCGAGGCAGAGGCAGCAGAGACCGAGCGTCGCGCCGACGAGATCGGGAGGGAGCGCGCGGTGCAGGACGCCGCGGTAGAGACGGCCCGGGCGAAGGCCGGAGCAGCCGCGATCGCACGAGCTCTCGATGAACCGAAGACAGGGCGCTGAGATGAGGGATCCTGACGAAACGACGCCGGACGACATCGAGGACCGGAGATGGCTTGGTTTGAGCCAAGCAACGGTGCTCGGACACGCCAGGACGGCGAACGCACTGCGCGAACGTGTTCGCGCTCGCCGGCACGACACCGGGATCATACTCCACGGGCCGAAGAGCGTCGGCAAGCGGACGCTCGCCCGGCTCTACGCCCGGGCTGTGCTGTGCGAGACACCGGACGAGGCGGGCGAGGCCTGTGGAGGCTGTAACGAATGCAGGTCGTTCATTGCGAGTCGTCCGCTCGGCTACAAGTGGCTCGATGCGGTGAAGCACGGCGATGAGAAGACGGCCCGCAAGCTCGTTTCGGAACTGGCTACCGGATCGCTGGCGGCCCGTCGGGTCATCGTCATCGCGAACGCGGATCGGTGTGCGAACAGGGTGTTCGATAGGCTCCTGAAGACTCTGGAGGAGCCTAAGAGCCCAACTACGTTCATTCTGCTGGCCCGTGCGCTCAGTGATGTGCGGTTGGCCGGGCAGTCGCGATGCGAACTCTACCGCTTGCGTCCCCTGATGCGGGAGGACGCGCGGGTACACTTGGTCAATTTGCTCTCCGTAACTGGAAGGAGGGTCGAGGAACGTGTGCTAGACGTGGTTGTCGCCGAGTCCGGCGGACGGGTTGGCGCGATGCACGCCGTCCTGCAGCGGCTCGGCACGCTGCCCGCCATAACGCTGGCCAGCGTGCGGACGACCCTGGGTCACGACTGGGTCGAGGGTGTCACAGCTTTCTGGCGAGCGGCACTGTCCGGGGAAACATCACCATCGGCGGCGTTGACGCCGCCTCTGGCGGATGACGCCCGCGAGACGGGGCGGCGCCTGCGGGCGGTCCTGCTGCAGCTGCGACCGTCCGATCTCGATGGCGTGCCGGCGACGGCATCAAGTCACGAAGCCGCGCTCGTGCACCGCACCCCGGTGATCCGTGGGCTGACCGCGGCGCTGGAAAGCCGGGCAGCGTCACTCGGTCGGCGGCCATCCGATCTCTGGTCCGCGCTTGCCTGCCTCTGGCTCTCGGACGATCACAGCGATGTCGAGGGGCTATCTGAAGGGGTCCGCGCGACGTGCCGCCTCCTTGCTCCAGAATATGTGTGATGGTGGCTCTGTTGAGCAAAAGTTCCAGCAATCGATCGATTTCAATTGAGCATACGAACAAGTCATAAGTCGTTGGAGGGGTTCATCAGCGATTTTGGTGGATCCGGCAGGCTGAGGGCGAGCGCCTGGTCGATGCCGGTGCTGATCCGCAGATCAGGACAGGACCCTGTTCCGCCATCTTCCCGGTTGCCGCCTTCTCCGTGTGGCACGTGCCAGCCGCAATGCTCTTGTCGTTGCCGCATAGGCCCAGCGTCACGATGTGACCGAGGCTCAGCAGATTGGCAGGATGGCGATCGTAGCGGCTGTGCACCGCGTGACTGGGTGTGCCACAATCAGTAGAGGGAGAGGCCCGAGTGGGCTGTTGGGCCCGCAGGGCACAGCTTCGCCGGTGACCCGGCAGAAGCTGGCGCTCGCTTCAGTCTCCACATTGGAGGCCGTCGGAGCCGGGGCCGGAAGTGAAACCTTGTGATAGGCAGGCCGGGGTTGGGCTGTCGGCCTTTACTCACCGCTTCCCGCCATCCAGGCGGCCAACGCGGACGGATGCCTACTCTCCGGACCCTTGGAGTAGGCGGTCGTCTGGAGGCTCGGGGCTACCCGGTCCTCGCTCCTGATCAACTCGGAAGTCCGAGTCGCCCTTGTATGCCGATGCCCTTCGGCGTTTGGTCCGGAGGCCCCATGTTCACCTGGTTAGCGTCATAGGCGCGGAGCCCGTAAGGGGCATGGCGTGTCATATATATTATTGCCACAAACCGACACTGTCTGTCAAGATAAAATAAGTAAAAATGCTGTCCAAAATGACATTTCCGTCTTTTAGAATTCAAGGTATCCGCGATATTTGTTCTAGAAGCATTGGTAAGCCATAGCCACCGTATGCGCCACTGACCGATTTCTGTCTACCCAGCATGTAGATTGTCACGTCCTCGCGCAAACCTTTATCGCGAGAGAGAGTTGAGAAGCGATGGCGCCAACCGTGATTCGGTTGCATGCGCGGATCGACCATTCCTAGTGAGCGGATCCAACGTCCCAGCACTTTGCTGCCGTTTCCTCCTCGACTGCCAAATCGATCAGGTGGAAGTTCGGCGAACAGAGGTCCCGATTTGGCTGAAGCTACGAACTCCAGGAAGCCTTGCGCAATCAAGTTCGGGTGGACTGGGATAGTACGCTCAGAATTTGCATTCTTGAGTGAGCCCGCTTCAGGGCGAATGGCAATAACATGGATCTTACTGTCTGCGTAGACATCTTCCTTGCGCAACTGACAGATCTCAGCCACTCGTGCGCCGGTATAAGCGCAAAGCCAGGGGACCCATCGCCGCACGCTGTCATGCGCCTCCGTGGCTGCCGCTAAGATTTGCTTGACCTCATCCTCTGTTGGATCCCGCTTACGGTCGACGCTACGAGCTTTGGTTGTGACCTTAATGCCGCGCGCTACATTGTTTGTGATCTTCTTATTATCAACGCCCCACTGAAGAATTGTTCTTAGTGGCCCAATTTTACCATTGCGAATTGTTGTGCCTCTCAAACCCTGTTGAAGCAGAGAATTTTTCCAGCGCACTACGTCGTCTTCTGTCACTGCTGTAGCATCGCCGCGCCCATTAAAGGCGATGAACTCCCGAACCACTCGTGGGAAGACGTAGGCAGTTTTGGCGGCAGGCTGGCGCTCGCGCAGCCAGCCTTCGATCAGTGCTTCTAATTGAACAACCTCTCCGCTGGCGCGCGATAAATCAGGAGCGTGAGCCTTGAGAGTCTTAGAGGTGGCCGATATTGCCGACGAGACCTTCCCGTCAGCAACTGGCGTCCAACGCCCCTGACTCATATCGCGGAGTTGCAGAGCGCCTATCTGCATCGCCTTAGCAATGGCACGCACAAGTTCCCGGCGGCTATCGAAATCAACGCGGAGTCCGTCCCGCGCGAGCTTCCAATCAGCCGTTCGTTCGCACCAGGCCCGCATATCCTCACGAACCATTATGAGAGGATCAAGCGGTCTATTAAAAAAGTCGAGGGCTGACTCTCCGGGTTTGAGAATGATAGACGCTGGCGAGAAGAGATCTCCGCCTGCTTCGATATTCCAAAGATCCTGACGGCTCGGATAGTCGTGATATTTGGCGACAAATTCCTCGCCGATGCTGGCGGCAAGAATATGCGCATCTTTCTCGGTGAGGGTACGTGCGCCGCCCCGGAGGTTCGCCCATTGTGCCTCAAGCTCGGCGAGCGCCAAAGCGAACAAGCGCTTCGCTTCTTTAGGATCGCGTGTGCCGAGGCTGCGGCGGACCTCGTTACGGCCGAGCACCGCCTTCAGATCGTCCGGGACGCGCCGGCGCAGGTAGTAGACCCGCGTGCGCGGATGAAGCCAGGGAGTCGCCATTGCAAGGGCCATGTGTACCACCCGTGTGTACCACCGGGCGCCCAAAAAGCCATTGTTAGACAGCAAGCTACGGCAGGATCACCACATATTTACGTGGTGGCGGAGACGGAGGGATTCGAACCCTCGAAGCCCTTTTAGGGGCTTGCTCATTTAGCAAACGAGTGCCTTCAGCCGCTCGGCCACGTCTCCGGTGGCCAACGCTCTAGGGAATCGGCGGGGCGCGGTCAACCGGTTTTCCGCGAGGCTTGCCCTTCGGAGGCGACTTGACCCCCTGGCGCTGCCGGTTGTCAGATGGCTCCGCAGGCGGGGAGACCGGAATGGCGAAAGAGATCTTCGTGTCCTACGGCGTCGACGTCGACGCGGTGGCGGGCTGGCTCGGATCCTATGGCGGCGAGGACAGCCCCTGCGACATCTCCCGCGGCGTGTTCGCCGGCAAGGTCGGGGCGCCGCGGCTCCTGCGGATGTTCGCTCGCTGGGGCATCCAGACCACCTGGTTCATTCCCGGCCACTCGATCGAGACCTTTCCCGAGGAGATGAAGGCCGTGGCGGCGGCCGGCCACGAGATCGGGATGCACGGCTACAGCCACGAGAACCCGATCGCGATGACGCCCGAGCAGGAGGAGGCGATCTTCGACAAATGCGTCGGGCTCATCACCGATCTCGCCGGGAAACCGCCGCGGGGCTACGTCGCGCCCTGGTGGGAGTTCGGGCAGAAGACCAACGAGCTCCTGCAGAAGAAGGGCATCCGCTACGACCACTCGCTGATGCACAACGACCACCACCCCTATTACGTGCGGGTGGATGAGGCCTGGACCAAGATCGATTACGCCCAGCATCCCTCGACCTGGATGCGGCCGTTCGAGCACGGCACCGAGACCCGGCTGATCGAGATCCCGGCCTCCTGGACCCTCGACGACCTGCCGCCGATGATGTTCGTCAAGGCGGCGCCCAACAGCCACGGCTTCGTCAACCCGCGCGACATCGAGCAGATGTGGCGCGACCAGTTCGACTGGGTCTACGCCAATTACGATTACGCCGTCTTCCCGATCACCATCCACCCGGACGTCTCGGGCAAGCCGCACGTGCTCCAGATGCACGAGCGCCTGTTCCAGCATTTCAAGGCCCATGACGGCGTGCGGTTCGTGACGATGGAGACGATCGCCGAGGATTTTTCGACGCGCTTCCCGTTCGAGGGCACGGCGCGGCCGGAATCCTGAGCCCGGTAAGCCAAGGCGATGTGCGGCCTGTGCGGCGCCTTCGGGGCGCCCGATCACTGGAGCGACGGCGTGCGGCGCGGGACCCCGCAGGCCGAGCGCCGGGCCCGGGCGTCGGCCGCCAACCGGGTGCTCGGCCTCTACGGCTTGCGCCTCGCCGCCTGGGCCGACCGCTACACCCTGTCGGGCCGCACCGGGCGGAGCGCGGTGGTCGACCATCTCGGTGCGCTGTGGCCGGCGGCGGAGCGCCTGTCCGGGCGCGCCTGCGATCCCCTCGACCCGGCGGTGATCGCGGCGCTCGAGGAGACGGCGTGACCCCCGTCACCCTGCTCACCGGCTTCCTCGGTGCCGGCAAGACCGCTCTGCTCGCCCGCCTGCTGCGCTGGCCGGCCCTGCGCGACACCGCCGTGTTGATCAACGAGTTCGGCGAGGTCGCGCTCGATCACCTGCTGGTCGAGCCGCTGCAGGGCGAGGTCGCGCTGCTGCGCGGCGGCTGCGTCTGCTGCAGCATCCGCGGCGACCTGAAGGCGGCGCTGATCGACCTGCACGACCGCCGCCGGCGCGGGCTGGTGCCGGACTTCCGCCGGGTGGTGATCGAGACCACCGGCCTCGCCGATCCGGGCCCCGCCATCGCCACCCTGGTGGCCGATCCGGTCCTGCGCCACGCCTTTTCGGTCGGGAGCATCGTCACCGTGGTCGATGCGGTGAACGGCGCCCGCACACTCGACACCCACCAGGAGGCCGTGCGGCAGGCGGCCTGCGCCGACCGGCTGGTCCTGTCGAAGACCGACCTGGTGGAGCCCGAATGCGTCGCGTCGCTGCGCACGCGGCTCGCCGCCCTCAATCCCGTCGCGCCGGTCACGGATCTCACCCTGGAGGACGAACCGGAATCCGCCCTTCTCACCGACGATCCGACGGGTGAGGGCAGCGCCCGGCGCTGGCTCTGCGCCGAGGTTCCGGCGGTCCCGCACGGCCCGGTCGGTGCGGTGACGATCGAGAGCGGGCCGGTGGACTGGACCCGGTTCGGGCTCTGGCTCGGCATGCTGCTCAACCGGCACGGCGCGCGGATCCTGCGCCTCAAGGGCCTGGTGGCGGTCGAGGGCGTCGGCACGCCGGTGGTGATCCAGGGCGTGCAGCACCTTGTCCATCCGCCCCGGCACCTGCCCGCCTGGCCCGACGGCATCGCCTGCACCCGCCTCGTGCTGATCGGCCACGACCTCGACGGCGACCTCCTGCGCCGCTCCTACGGCGCCTTCACGGGCGCACCAGCCTTGACCGGCGCATCGACCGTCCCGGGACCACACGCCGCTCCGCTCCCGGCGGCAGCCGATCGTTAACCCTGCGGGTCCTACATCTCCCCCCTGTCCGGCCGACGGGAGGGTGAGGCGTGAACGCACTGGTGCCGAAGGAACTCGCCGCGAAGCTGAGCACCCTGCCGCGCCGCCCCTGCGCGCTCGGCGAGGCCGGGCACGAGCCGCACAAGCCCGTCTTCGCCGAGATCCTCGACCGGTCCGGCCACGGCACCGGCCATTTCGTCCGCCTGCCGCAGAGCATGGTGGAGATGATCACCCGCGAGGCGCGCGGGCCCGAGCCGATGCGCGAGCCGGAGCCCGCCCCCGACCCGGAGCCGGCCGCCAAGCCCCGCCGCAAGCCGGCTGCCAAGCGCGGTGCAGCCAAGGCGGAGTGACGCGCGGGCTTCTCGTGCGTCCGGCCGATCGGCTAGGATCGCCGCATGACGATGTCGGCGTCCCCCGGTCCCATCATCCTGTTCGATGCCGAATGCGTGCTGTGTTCGGCCAATGCCCGGTTCGTCCTCGAGCGCGATCGCGCCGCGACCTTTCGCCTGGCCTCGATGCAGAGCGAGGTCGGCCGATCGCTCTACCGGCGGCACGGCATGGACCCGGACGATCCGGCGAGCCTGCTCGTCGTCGAGGGCGACCGGATGCGCCGAGACAGCGACGCCGTCCTCGCCATCTACGAGGGCCTCGGCTTTCCCTGGAGCCTGGCCCGGATGTTCCGGATCGTCCCGGCCGCCCTGCGCGATCCCGTCTACCGCGCGATCGCGCGCAACCGCTACCGCCTGTTCGGCCGGCGGGACACGTGCTGGATGGCGCCCGAGCGCTTCCGGGACCGGATTCTGTGAGGCGAATGGCGGCTCCCGGCGCCGTCACGGACCGCCGATTCCGCCTCTCACCGCGACGGCGCTCGCGTCCGACGCGACAGAGGAGCGAAGCCCCTACCTCCCGCCCCGCCCGCCTTCCGGCCCGCCCAGGCTCCAGCGCTCCAGAAGCGCCTCGGCGACGAAGCTCAGCACCGTCGCGGAGGTCCGCACCAGGCGGCTCATGGTCAGGATGCCGTGGGTCTGGTCGGAGAGGTGGAGCGCCGTGACCGGCACGCCCTCGCGCTCCAGGCGGTGGGCGTAGGCTTTGCCCTCCTCGCAGAGCGGGTCGTGGCCGCAGGTCAGCACCAGGGCGGGCGCCGTACCGGCAAGGCTCGCGGCGCGGGCCGGGGAGGCGCGCCAGTCGGACCGGTCGCGCGGCTCGGGGGCGTAATGGTCGACGAAGTAGCGCATCGTGCCGGCGGTGAGGGGCTGGCCGTCCGTGATGCGCTCGAAGCCCTCGCTGGTCAGGCCGAGATCGACGGAGGGATAGAGCAGCACCTGCATCGCCGTCCGCGGCAGGGTGCCGTCCCGGCCCATCAGGGCCAGCACAGCCGCGAGGTTGCCGCCGGCACTGTCGCCGCCGACCGCGAGACGGTTCGGATCGATTCCCAACCCCTCCGCCCGCTCGGCCACGAAGGCCAGGGCAACGGCAGCATCCTCGACTGCCGCCGGGAAGGGATGCTCGGGGGCGAGCCGGTAATCGACCGAGATGATGCAGGCGCGGGTCAGGTTGGCCAGCCGCCGGCAGATCCAGTCATGCGACTCGATGTTGCCGAGCACCCAGCCGCCGCCATGCAGGTAGAGGAGGCAGGACAGCGCCTCGCCCGGCACCGTGCCCTCGCCGCGATAGAGCCGCAGCGGTACCGGCCCGGCCGGGGAAGGCGCGGCGAGGTCGCGGATCTCGGCGACCGGGTCCGGCGGCGGTTGCAGGGCCCGGCGCCCGGCCAGGTAGCCGCGCCGTGCCGCCTCGGGCGGCAGCGCCTCGAGGGGCTGCGCGTTGGCGGCGCGTAGCATCGCCAGCAGGGCCTGGACATCGGGATGGAGGGCGGGCATCGGGCGGCTCGGACGAGGACAAAGGAGCGGAGAGCCTTAGCAGGTCCCCGCTTCATATGTGCCTCGGACCTTCGGCCTCACGCCTCGGCGGTCGGCCAGGCGAAGAAGCCGCGGCCTTCCGATTCGAGGTGCCGGTTGAGCACCATGCGGTGGACCTCGTCGGCGCCGTCGACCAGCCGCGCCTGGCGGGCGTAGCGGTAGATCCATTCCAGCACCGTGTCCTTGGAATAGCCGCGGGCGCCGTTGATCTGGATGCCGATATCGGCCGCCCGGTGCAGGGTGTTGGCGACGTGGACCTTCGCCATCGACACCTCCTTGCGGGCAAACCGGCCCTGGTCGAGCTCCCAGGCGGCGCGCATCACCAGCAACCGGCCGATCTCGATATCCATCGCGAGGCCGCCGAGCATCAGCTGCACGCTCTCACGATCGGCGAGGCGAATGCCGAACCCCTCGCGAACCGCCGCATACTCTTGCGCGATCTCGACGCAGCGGCCGGCGAGGCCGAGCCAGCGCATGCAATGGGTGAGGCGGGCCGGGCCGAGGCGCACCTGCGTCACCTTCAGGCCCTTGCCCTCGCCGCCGAGCACGTCCTCCGGCTTGATGGTGAGCCCGTCGAAGGCGAGTTCGCAATGGCCGCCATGCTCCTCCGGCCCCATGATCGGGATGCGGCGCACGATCTCCCAGCCCGGCTGGTCGCGGTGGAACAGGAAGGCGGTCAGCCCGTAGCGCGGATCGTCCGAGGTGCGGGCGATCAGGATGAAATGGGCCGCGTCCTCGGCGCCGGTGATGTACCATTTGCGCCCGGTGATCCGCCACGAGCCGTCCGGCTGGCGCTCGGCGCGGGTCCTGATCATCGACGGGTCGGAGCCGCCGCCGGGATGCGGCTCGGTCATGGCGAAGGCCGAGCGCACCTTCCCCGAGACGATGGGCTCGAGCCAGCGCGCCTTCTGGTCGGGCGTGCCGAGGGCCTCCAGCACCATCATGTTGCCGTCGTCGGGGGCGGCGGAGTTGAACACCACCGGCCCGAAGATCGAGCGGTTCATCTCGGTGTAGCAGGCCGCCATGCCGACCTTGCCGAGGCCCTGGCCGCCGGTCTCGGGCTTGAGCTGGAGGCACCACAGGCCGGCGGCCTTGGCCTTGGCGCGTAAGGCCGCCAGGGCCTCGGAGCCGATATTCTCGTGCTCGTCCCAGGTGCTGCGGTCGGCCTCGACGGGCAGGATCTCGCTCTCGACGAAGGCCGCGATGCGGGCGCGATACTCCTCGATGCGGGGGGAGAGCGTGAAGTCCATCGGCGAATCCTCCGGCGTGGAACTATATTTCCATACGCTTGCGCCGTCCGGAGGCCCGTGGTCAAGCGCGACCGTGCCGAGGCACCTCGCATTCGGTACCGCTCCGCCCCAATCGGAGGGATGGAAACGGCCGCGACGGCCTCCCGCCGCTTGCGCCGGTCGCTGCGCCGATCGCGCCGGAGCGAGGCAAACGTTCTTATGGTTGAACCGCTCGGGAGGACAGTCAGTAACGTTTCAGAGTGTCCGGATGCCGTGCATGGTCGATTTCGATCACAATTGTCATACGGTTGGGTAGTATATTACGATTTACCTTACGTTAATTTGCGTCAAATATATTTCGTAAAATACCGACTATTCCCATTTTCCGGATCTTCCGCGATGTCTTCGATTCGCGCGCGCCTCCTGGCCGCACTGGCATCGTTGTTCGCCTCCATCGTGACGATCGCCGGGATTGGCTGGTACGCGTCGAGCCTCGCCAATCGCGACATGAACGGCATGTACCGGGACCGCGTCGTGCCCTTGCGCGATCTCAAGATCATCGCCGACTTGTATGCGGTCGACATCGTCGACACGGCGCACAAGGTGCGCAACGGCAACATCTCCTGGCCGGCCGGGACCGCCTCGGTCCGGAAGGCGCAGACGCGCGTCGCCGAGATCTGGCAGGCCTACATGCTCACCAACATGGACGAGGCCGAGCGACGCCTCGCCGGCGCGGCCCGGCTCAGCATGGAGGCGGCCGACGGCAGCGTCTCCGATCTCCAGGCGATCCTGCGCGCGAACGACCAGGCGGCACTCGATGCCTTCGTCCGGACCCGCCTGTACCAGGCGATCGACCCGGTCAGCGAGCAGGTCGCGAAGCTCATCGATCTCCAGATCGCCGAGGCGGGCGAGCTCTACGACGGCTTCGCCGCGGCGTACCGGCTGAACCAGACGATCGGCGCCGGCATCGTCCTCGGCGGGCTGGCGGCGGGGATCTTCGCCCTCGCGACCACCTTGCGCGGCGTGCTGGCGCCACTCGCGGCGATCACGTCGGCGATGCGGCACCTGGCCTCCGGCGACGCGGCCCGCCCGGTTCCCGGTCTCGGCCGGAAGGACGAGGTGGGCTCGATGGCGGCGTCGGTCCAGGTCTTCAAGGACAACCTGATCCGCTCCCGGCAGATCGAGGAGGAGAGCGCCCTTGCCCGTGCCTCGGCCGAGGAGCAGCGCCGGGCGACGATGCGGGAGATGGCCGGGCGTTTCGAGGAGGCGGTCGGCGGCGTCGTCGACCGGGTGTCGTCCTCCGCCGCCCAGTTGCAGGCGACCGCCCAGGCCATGGCGGCGGCGGCGGCACAGACCTCCGGACGCTCCACCGCGGCGGCGGCTGCCGCCGCGCAGGCCTCCGACAATGTCGGCACCGTGTCGGTCGCCGCCGAGGAACTCGGGGCCTCGATCCAGGAGATCGGCCGCCAGGTCCACAACGCGGCGGGCCTGGCGCAGGGGGCCGTGCACGAGGCCGACCAGACCGGCCGCCTCGTCGAGGCCCTGGGTACGACCTCGGTGCGGATCGGCGACATGGTCGGGCTGATCTCCTCGATCGCCAGCCAGACCAACCTGCTCGCCCTCAACGCCACCATCGAGGCGGCACGGGCCGGCGAGGCCGGCCGCGGTTTCGCCGTGGTGGCGGCCGAGGTGAAGGAACTCGCGACCCAGACCGCGCGGGCGGCGCAGGAGATCGTCGGCCAGATCGGCGAGATCCGGGGTGTGACCGCCCAGGCGGCGAGTGCCATCGGCACGATCGGGGACCGTATCCGGGAGGTCGATGCCGGCGCCACCGCCATCGCTGCCGCGGTCGAGGAACAGAGCGCGGCGACCCAGGAGATCGTCCGCAACGTGGTCGAGGCCTCGGCCGGTGCCGGGGTGGTCACCAGCAACGTCGTGGAGCTGGCCCACGCCTCGGAGGAGAGCGGCGCCGCCGCCGCCCAGCTCCTCGCCTCCGCCTCCGACCTGTCGCGCCAGTCGAGCCAACTCTCGGCGGAGGTCGGCCGCTTCCTCGCCACCGTCCGGGCGGCCTGACGGCCCCCCGGATCCCGCCGTCACTGACCCACCGTCACTGACCCGCCATCACTTGCCTGCATCACTTGCTCTTCGGCGGCCCGGTCGGGACCAGGAGGGCGATGCGGTAGGTGCCGCCCTCCCGGCCGATCAGGAACACGCTGGTGGGCGGCGCGTCGCCCTCCACCGGCGGTTCGTCGAACACCACCCGCAGTCGCTCCGTCACCGGCATGTTGGCCTTGAGGGTGCCGCGCGAGGTCGCTTCCGCCAGGCCGTCCTCCGGCATCGGCTCCAGGGAGGCCGCCTTGATCGGCCGGCCGAAGCCGGCGCGGATCTGGTAGAGCGTCAGCCGCTTGCGGTGCGCCCGGGTGCCGGTCCAGTTCACCAGCCGCTCGAAGGCGGAGGCGTCGTGGTCGGTCATGGCCTTCGTCACGTAGGCGACGAGGGCGTCGGCTTGCGCGGGGAGGGGGCTTACGGCCCCCTGCTTCGCGGCGCTCTCCTGGGCCGGCTCGGAGTTCTGTGCCCGCGCCGCTCCGGTCAGGCTCGCCGCCGCGAGGGCGGCGAACCCGAGGGCCGTCAGGCGGCGCCTCATCGGGCCGCCGCCTCCTCGCCCATCACCCGGAAGACCCAGATCACCCCGCCCTGCGGCAGGACGCTGACCCGGCGCTCCTCGGGAATGAGCGCGTTGATGCCGGTCAGCATGCGCTCGGCATCGACGCCCCAGCCGGCCTGGACCGCGACGTACTGGATCCCGTCGACCATGTAGCTCGACGGCACGCCGGTGACGCCGGAATTGAGACGGGTCTCCCACAGCACCTTGCCGGTGGTGCCGTCCAGCGCCCGGAACTTGCGGTCGCTGGTGCCGCCGGCGAAGATCAGCCCGCTGCCGGTGGTGAGGAGCGGCCCCCAGTTCGCCGAATCCTGGAAGTCGTGCTGCCAGGCCTTCTTGCCGGTCTTCGGATCCCAGGCCTGGATCGCCCCGATGGCGAAGGGCTTCGACTTGTCGACGCCGTCACGCAAGCGCAGCGAGTTCAGCACCTCGTCGATCGGGATGCCGATATAGAGCTCGCCGGGCTTGCGCGTGCCGGCCTGGGCGCCGGCCAGCTCCGAGCACAGGTTGTCGTTACTGGGGATGTAGAACAGCCCGGTCTTCGGGTTGTAGGCCTCCGGCGGCCAGTCCTTGCCGCCCCACAGGCCGGGGCAGAAGGCGGCGCGGCGGTTGATGCCGGGGATCTTGGACTGGTCGTAGGTCGGGCGGCCGGTCTTCGGATCGAGGGAGGAGAACACGTTCTGGTACACGAAGGGCTTACCGTCGACGAAGCTCAGCGGCCCGTCCTTGCTGCGCTCGAGCGTCCAGAGATAGCCGTTGCGGCCGGCATGGATCGCGGCCGGAATCGTCTTGCCGTCGCGCTCGATGTCGATCAGCACCGGCGCCGAGACCTCGTCCCAGTCCCAGGCGTCGTTCCAGTGATACTGGTGGTGGCCCTTGATCTTGCCGCTGTCGAGGTCGAGCGCCACGACCGACGAGGTGTAGAGGTTGTCGCCCGGCCGCGCATCCGGCGTCCAGGGACCGCCATTGCCGGTGCCGAAATAGGCGAGGTTGGCCGCCGGATCGTAGCTGCCCTGGATCCAGACCGAGCCGCCGCCGGTCTTCCAGGAATCGCCCTTCCAGGTATCGGCCGCCGGGTCGCCGGGGCCGGCCACCGTGTAGGTCTTCCAGGCCTCGTTGCCGGTCTCGGCATCGAGCGCCGTGATGAAGCCGCGCACGCCGTACTCGCCGCCCGAGACGCCGACCACCACCTTGCCCTTCGCCACGAGCGGCGAGAGCGTCATGTAGTAGCCGTCCTGCCAGGGGGCGACGCATTTCTCCCACTTCACCTTGCCGGTGGTGGCGCCGAGCGCGACCACGCAGGAATCGGTGGTGGTCATGTAGACGCTGTCGCCGTAGAGGCCGACGCCGCGATTGGTCGGGTGCAGCTGCGACAGCTCCGGCGGCAATTCCTTCTGGTAGCGCCACAGGATCTCGCCGGTGCGGGCGTTGATCGCCATCACCTGGGCCTGCGGGGTGGTGACGAACATCACCCCGTTATTGACGATCGGCGGGGCCTGGTGGCCCTCGCTCACGCCGGTCGACAGGCTCCAGGCCGGGACGAGCTTGGTGACGTTCTTCGCGGTGATCTGGTCGAGGGGGGAATAGCCCCAGCTCTGGTAGTTGCCCCGGTATTGCAGCCAGTTCTCCGGCTCCGGGTTGGCCAGCCGCTGATCGGTGACCGGCTTGTACTCGACCTTGCCGGCCGGGTCGGCCTTCAGCGGTGCGGCGGCGAGCGCGAGGGCCACGGCACAGGGCGCGACCGCGGCGAGCCAGCCCCTGGCTCGAACGAGACGTGACATGCTGCTCTCCTCAAAACAGGGGCAGGCACGGGCCGGCCCGGCGTTTCCTCGATCCCGATTCCTTGTTCCGGACCCGCGTCGTTGCTGCGTGGGTCTCGGTCTTTCTCTTGGAAGACCAAGGCGGCGCGTGCGCCGCCTCACCTCCCGCTCAGGCGGGCCCCGGCCCCGGCTTGCCGATGAAGCCGCCGGCCACCATCAGCGTGCCGCCCTCGCCCTTGGCGAGCGGCAGCATCGGCAGGCGCTTGCGCGCCGGCCCCTTGGCCACCCGGCCGCCCTGGGCCGGCAGGAACTCGGAATGGTGGCAGAAGCAGCTCAGGCGCTGCGTCTCGTGGCTCCAGCCGGAGATGGTGCAGCCCTGGTGGGTGCAGATGGCCGAGAGCGCCACGACCCCGTCGACCGCGTGGGCGCGCTGGTCCTCCGCGACCTGGTCGGGCGCGACCCGCACCAGGAGGATCTTGGCGAAGCGCGAGCCCTCGCGCCTGACCCCCTGCGGATCGACCGCCACCGCCTCGACGAGGTCGCCACCGACCGGCAGCGCGTCGAGGGTGATCGGCTCGCCGGCCTTCGCGCCGTCGCCGAGCACCAGCCGGTCGCCCTTCTGCGGCAGCGCCTCCTCCGGTCCCGCCCAGGCGGCGCCCCCCGCCGCACAGCAGGCCACGGCCCCCATCACCACGCTGCGCCGGTCGAGCCCAGGCTCGTGCCGCTGCGCGCGTCGTCTTGCGCGATCCATCGTTCCTCCCGGTGGAATCGTTCTTTGTTCTTATGATTTTCTATATGAGTAGCCGAGCCGGCGGTCGCGTCAACCCGCTTCATGCCAATTCACGGGTTCCTGATGTTTCGTATGCTTGGTGCGGCGCACCCAAATCCTGTGCGGTGCAGCGCGGCCGCGGCATCGGAGGCTCAGCGAGCGAGGTCTTGACGGGCCAGATCCTGACGGACGAGCGCGGATCGCAGGGTCTCGGCCAGCGCATCCGGCGCGATCGTGGTCGGGATCCGCGCCATCACGGCTCCCGTCGGGCCGACAAGGAAGAACTCGGCCGGGTGATCGACCACGCCGTCGTGGCGCCGGATCGGCGGTGCGGCGTAGGAAGCGGCGAGGCCGTCGATGACCGCGAGCGGGCCGGTCACCGCCACGATGGCGGGGTGGAACGTGTCGAGATAGGCCGCGAGCACGGCCGGGCCGTCGCGCTCGGGATCGGCGGCGACCAGCACCGGCACCAGCCGGGCGAGCAGGGCCGGGGCCAAATCGTCGAGGGCCTGCGTCACCGTCATCAGGGCGGTCGGGCAGAGGTCGGGACAGCGCGTATAGCCGAAATAGACCAGGCGCAGCCGGCCGGCGAACCGGGCCTCGTCCACGGCCGCACCGGTCTGGTCGACGAGGCCGCGCCCGGCGGGCCAGGCCAGGGAACCGGCTCCCGCGGGCGGGACGACGCCTGCACCGACCGACAGCAGGGCCGCGACGAGCGGTCCCCGGCCGAGGCGCCGCACCCATGACGAGACCGCACCCATGGCCAAAACCTCACACCACTTGGCGATGTAAGCGTCTTCGCCACGAAGCGCCATCGGACGGCGCCGATGATCCCCACATCTCGCAGGCTTTTGACCGATAACCTCGCGCCCCGGCGGCCTTTTACAAAAGGTTGCCCTGTCGCGGCGAGGGCTGCTTAACCGTCTTCTGCCGGCATTGCCGCATGCGGGCACATTCGAGCCTTCGCCGCAGCCCTCCGTTAACGGCGGTCGGTTGGTATGGCGCCACGAGGGAACGGTTCGTGACGGCCGGCGACGGTCACCGCGGGGGGCATCATGGGAATCATCAAGCAGCTCATCACATCGTCCGGGCCGCTCCTGGCCTATATGGGCGTCGTTCCCCTGCTGCGCATGGTGCCGTTCCTGCAGCGCCCGGCGCCGCCGTTCCGCGATGGACCGCTCCAGGCCACCGTCGACTTTCCGGCTTTGCAGCCCCCGGCCGAGCCCTACGCGTGGCCGCGCTCCCACATCCTGTCGGGCAATCCGGTCCAGACCGCGACCTACATCTATACCAGCCCCGACAACCTGTTCGCCGCCGGCATCTGGACCTGCGAGATCGGCAAGTTCCGCATCGATTTCGGCCGGGCCGAGTTCATCCAGATTCTCGCGGGCGTGGTGATCGTCACCGATGCCGAGGGTGTCTCGAAGACCTACCGGGCCGGCGACGCCTTCGTGACGCCCAAGGGGTTCTCCGGCACCTGGGACGTGATCGAGCCGATCAAGAAGCACTTCACCTGGTACGGCTCGGGGGAGTGAGCGGGCGGACGGCTCCGTCTGTATCCTTCGACCGAGCTATCACGCCCATTGCCAACTCGCAGGGTCATTCCGGGGCCGCGGAAGCGGAGCCCGGGATGGCAGCCTGTTTCACTTAGCTTGCATCTTTGTCCAACCCACGACCTCATCCTGAGGTGCGACCGAAGGGAGCCTCGAAGGAGGGCTCCAGATACCACTACGACTCCTGGAGCCCTCCTTCGAGGTCAGTCGATCTCCGATCGACTAACACCTCAGGATGAGGTGAAGATTAGGATGTTCTAGGGATTTCCCTAAATTTTAGCAGCTCGATCCGCCCAAACAGACTCTCAGAATGAGATTGCGGGGCAGGAGGGAATACGTTGATCGGTCAAACAAGCTCTCGACGGCATGGAGCAAATCGATCCGATATCGCAGAAAACCATTACAGATCGAAGTTCGTCGGCATCATCACCACGTCGCGGATGGTCATGCCCCGCGGCCGGGTCAGCATGAACATCACCACGTTCGCCACCTCCTCGGGTTCGAGCAGGCTGCCGGAGGCGCGGGCCTCCTCCAGCTTCTCGGCCGGCCAGTCGGCCAGCAGCGCGGTGACGACCGGGCCGGGCGAGATCGCGCCGACGCGGATGCCGTGCTTGAACACCTGCCGCCGCACCGTCTGGACGAAGCAGTTGATCGCCCATTTCGACGAGGCGTAGACCGGCTCCCACGGCGTCGGGTAATGCGCGGCGAGCGAGCTCGTCACGATGATGTCGCCGGAGCCCCGCGCGATCATGTGCGGCAGCACGTCGTGCACGTTCTTCATCACGACGTTGACGTTGAGGTTCAGCATCCGGTCGATCGCGGTGCTGTCCGCATCGACGAGGTCGCCGCCGACGTAAGATCCCGCATTGGCATGCAGGATGTCGAGGCGGCCCGCCGCCTCGAGGATCCGCGGCAGTAGGCCGGCGCAGGCGGCCGGATCGAGGAGATCGAGGGAGAGCGGGATCGCCGCCCCGCCATGCCTGGCGCATAGTCTGGCAAGCGCCGCCTCGTCCCGGTCGACCAGCACCACGCGGGCGCCCGCCGCCAGCATCGCCTCGGCGCTGGCGAGCCCGATCCCCGAGGCCGCGCCGGTGACCGCCGCGACCTTGCCTTGCAGTTCTCCCGCCACGGCGTTTCCTTCTCTGCCGATGTCAGCGCAGGGCCAGCGTCGGCACCGCCGGCTCGCCGTCCCGTGGCAGGCTCGTCTGCCACACCGTGCCGCTGCTGCCCTTCTGGTAGCCGTCGTCGTAGAGGCGGCGCATATAGGCGGTGTCGAACCCCTGCGAGGCCGGGACCTCGGGGATGCGCCGGTCGATATAGGTCAGGTTGAAGCCCATCCCGTTGCGGCGGGCGAAGGCCTGGGTGCTGGCGAGCGTCGCCCGGGCGCGGGATCGCCCGACCGTCGAGAGCGAGCGGACGGCGATCGGCAGGGTGCCGTTCTGCACCACGTCGAAGCTCGGCTCGATGCGGCCGTTGATGACGACGTAGATGTTGGGCTTGCCGCGGCTCGCGGCGATGCGCCCGTCCTGGGTCAGGAAGGCCTCGGGCAGGGTGAAGACCGGCGTCACCACCGAGCCGTCGACATGCATCTCCTGGAAGGCGTGGTTGCCGGCCTGGGCGTCGATCAGCATCGGCGGGAAGACCGCGGGCACGCTGGCCGAGGCGGTCAGCACGTCGCGGAAGAGTTCGACGGCATTGGGCTGGCCGCTCGCCGCGATGGCGCCCATGTCCCAGATCACCGCGCGCTGCGAATCGAGGTTGGTGGTGACGACGAGGAGCCGCCGGCCCTTGCGGTGCTCCTCGGCCACCGCCGCCAGCAGGTCCGGCGTCACGTAGCGCCCGACGAGGTCGCGCAGGCGTGCATCGCCGAACAGGCCGTCACCGGTCAGCACGTTGAGGGGGTTGGGCGAGCGCACCAGGGTCGCGGCCTCGCCGCTGGTGTAGATCTGGCGCAGGTAGCCGTCATAGGCCGGGCCCAGGAACGCGAACGGGGCGATCAGCGCACCCGTCGAGACGCCCGAGACCATGGTGAAGGTCGGGCGCTTGCCGGTCTCGCTCCAGCCGTTGAGCACGCCGGCGCCGTAGGCCCCGTCGCCGCCGCCGCCCGAGAGGGCGAGGTAGCTGAACGGCTCGCGCGAGGCCTTCACCTGGTCGGCCACCGCCGCGAAGCTGCGGGCCGAGCCGTCGGCCCAGAAGCGGATGTCGGGCTGCTGGCCCGGCACCGTGGCGGTTGCGGCTTCCGCCGCCGTGTAGGGCATGCGCGGCAGCGAGGCGCAGGCGGCCGCTTGCGCTCCGATCAGGGCCACCGCGAGGCCGCGCTTCCAGGTCGATCGAAGGGACACGATCATCACACCACGAGTTTCGCCACGCCGCCTCGCCGGGGAGTATCCGACGAACACGACGAAACGGCAACGCTTATGGCAAAGCTCGAGAGGCCGAACGGTTCCGCGCGAGGCTCACTCCGCCGCCTTGGAGCCGGCGCGGCGGCCGAAATCCGGCTCGGCGGTCTCCTGGCCCACGGCGACGATGCCGCGGCGGATCGCCCGGGTGCGGGTGAAGAGCGCGTGCAGGGCCTCGCCGTCGTCCCAGCGGATGGCGCGGGCCAAGGCCGCCAGATCCTCGTTGAAGCGGCCCAGCATCTCCAGCACCGCCTCCTTGTTGGTGAGGAAGATGTCGCGCCACATCGTCGGGTCGGAGGCGGCGATGCGGGTGAAATCGCGAAACCCGCCGGCCGAGAACTTGATCACCTCGGACTGGGTCACGGTCTCGAGATCGGCGGCGGTGCCCACGATGTTGTAGGCGATGAGGTGCGGCACGTGGCTGGTGATCGCCAGCACGAGGTCGTGGTGGGCCGGCGTCATCGTCTCGACGACCGACCCCAGTCCCTCCCAGAACGCCCGCACCCGCGCCACCGCCGCCGGATCCGTGCCCTCCGGCGGGGTCAGGATGCACCAGCGGCCGTGGAACAGGCTGGCGAATCCCGCATCCGGCCCCGAATGCTCGGTGCCGGCGACCGGGTGGGCGGGCACGAAGCCGACGCCTTCGGGCAGGTGCGGCTCGGCCGCCGCCACCACCGCGGCCTTGACCGAGCCGACGTCGGACAGGATCGCGCCGGGCGCGAGCGAGCCGGCGATCTCCGCCGCCACCGCCCCGATGGCGCCGACCGGCACGCACAGGATCACGAGATCCGCCCCCACGACGCCCGCCGCGAGGTCGGTGGTGGCCTCGTCGGCGATCCCGAGCGCTCGCACCCGCTCGATCACGCCCGCGTCGCGGTCGACCGCGACGATCGCCTGAGCGAGCCCGCCCGCCCGGGCACCGCGGGCGATCGACGAGCCGATCAGCCCGAGGCCGATGATGGCGAGGCGCCGGAACGGGGCCTCAGCCACGCGGGGGAGCCTTCACGAACTCGGTCAGCGCCGCCACCACGGCCTCGTTGGCCTCGGCGGTACCGATCGTCATGCGTAAGCCGTTCGGCAGCCCGTAGGCCCCGACCCGGCGCAGGATCATCCCGCGGGCGGTGAGGTAGGCGTCGGCGTCGGCCGCGGTCCGGCCGGCTGTTTCAGGGAAGTGGATCAGCACGAAGTTGCCGACGCTCGGCGTCACCACGAGGCCGAGGCCCTCCAGCGCCTTCGTCACCTTCGGCAGCCACGCGTCGTTGTGGGCCACGGCCTTGGCGATGTGGGCGTCGTCGGCCATCGCGGCGGCGCCCGCCGTGATGGCGGCGGCCCCGAGGTTGAACGGCCCGCGGATGCGGTTGACCGCGTCGGCGATCGCGGCGGGCGCGACCATCCAGCCGATCCGCAGCGCGGCAAGCCCGTACACCTTCGAGAAGGTGCGGGTCATCACCACGTTCTCGGATTCGGCCACCAGCTCCAGGCCGGCGGCGTAGTCGTTGCGCCGGACATATTCGGCATAGGCCGCGTCGAGCACCAGGAGGGTGGATTTGGGCAGGCCGGCATGCAGGCGCCGCACCTCGTCGAAGGGCAGGTAGGTGCCGGTCGGGTTGTTGGGATTGGCGAGGTAGACGATGCGGGTCTTGTCCGTCACCGCCGCCAGCAGCGCGTCGACGTCGGTGGTGCAGTCGCGCTCCGGCGCCACCACCGGCGTGCCGCCCGCCGCCAGGATGGCGATGCGGTAGACCAGGAAGCCGTATTGCGAGTACAGCCCCTCGTCGCCCGGGCCCATATAGGCGTAGGTCAGGAGCGACAGCAGCTCGTCCGAGCCGGCGCCGCAGACGATGCGCTCGGGATCGAGGCCGTATTTCTGCGCGATGGCCTGGCGGAGCTTGGTGGCGCTGCCGTCCGGGTAGAGCTCCAGATGCGCCGCCGTCTCCTGCATCGCCGCGATCGCCGCCGGGCTCGGGCCCATCGGCGTCTCGTTCGAGGAGAGCTTGTGCAGCGTCACGCCGGCCGGCGCCGCGCTCTTGCCCGGAACGTAGGCCTCGATCGCGAGGACACCGGGGCGCGGGACGGGGCGAAGGGCGGCGGCGGACATGGGCGAACCTTGGAATCGGCGTCGAACAACGTCACGCCGTCTAGAGCAAGTCGCGGCCTTTGGGAAACGGCGCGAAAAGCGCGGGAGCCCTGCGCCGGGCACGGCGGCGATTCGCCGGTTCAACGCGGCGGGCGCCCGGTAGCGCCGGCGGTCGCGGGGCGATACACCGGGGCTTCAAGGCCGCCCGTTCCGGCGCGGTCCTCGCCCCGCCGGATCATGCAGCCGAGTCGTCCTTCTTCATGCGCCGCCTGATCGTCGAGGAACCCGTCACCCGGGCGGCGCCCTGGGCGTTGCGCCTCGCCTGGCTCTCCCTCGCGGTGGTCGGCCTGTCGCTGCTCCTCGTGCGCGACCCGCGGGCGCAGACCGAGGCGGCGCTGGCGGCCCTCGGCTCCGGGGTGGGGCTCGCGCTCCTGGCGGTCCTGCTCGCCCTGGCGGCCTTCGTGCGGATCTGGCGCGAGGGCGCGCGCGGCCTCGGCATCGCGGTGGGCGGCCTCCTGCTCGCCGTCGTGGTCCTGGCCTATCCGGCCTACATGGTGGCCCGCGGCGCGATGCTGCCGCCGCTCACCGACGTCTCGACCGACATCGAGACCCCGCCGGCCTTCTCGCGCTCCCGCGCCGCCTGGGAGGCGCGGGGCTGGCGCCTGCCGCGCGATTCCAGCCCCGCCGCCCGCGCGCTCCAGCGCGAGGCCTATCCGCAGATCGCCCCGATCACCCTCGATCTCGGCCCCGACGAGGCCTTCGCGCTGGCCATGAAGGCGGCGCAGAACCGCAAGTGGCAGGTGGTCGAATCCTACAAGCCCGGCGGCCGGGTGGGCAACGGCCGCATCGAGGCGGTGGTGCGCTCGCGCCTGCTCGGGCTGCCCTACGACGTCACGGTCCGCCTGCACCCGCGGGCCGACGGCACCCGCATCGACGTGCGCTCCGCGACCCGCTTCGGGGATCGGGATTTCGGGCAGAATGCGGATCACATCCGGGCGTACTTGGATGAAATCGGGAATCTGGCGCTAGCGGTGAAGTAGGCGGGCGCTTTGTCGAGGTTGCTTGACTGAGCGACCCCGACATCTCACCCACGACCTCATCCTGAGTTCCTGTTTGAACGGGATCGTCTTTCATGAAGCCGGACACGGCAGGGCATATCTTGCCCGCGACCTCATCCTGAAGTGTCAGTTCATCGGAGATGGACTGACCTCGAAGGAGGGTTCCAGGGATCGCTGAGGTTTCTGGAGCCCTCCTTCGAGGTCAGTCGATCTTTGATCGACTAACGCCTCAGGATGAGGGGGAGGGTAGGATATCCTTGATCATCTGAATTTCAGCGATGGAAACACCACTCAAACAGGCTCTGAGGTGCGAGTGAACCTAGCGTCGACGGATGGCTCCAGACAACTCGGCGATCCCTGGAGCCCCCCTTCGAGGTCAGTCGATCTGCGATCGCGTGCGATCTCTGATCGACTGACACTCAGGATGAGGTTGCGGACGGGATCGCGATGGTCGAACGCATGCGCAGGGAACGGGCCGAGCCGACGTCTCATCCCGGCCGATACTCCGAATCCAACGTCGGCATCCCCTCCGTCACCACCCGCCCGCGCTCCACCAGATCCTCCAGATGGGCGAAGACCGAGAGCGCCGCCGCAGGGCGCAACGTCGGATCGAGGCCGGAATAGAGCGCGGCGACGAGGCCCGGGATGGTGCGCTCGCCGGAGGCCAGCCGTTCGACGATGCCGGTCTCGCGGGCGCGGCGGTGGCTCAGCAGACCGCGCACGAAGCGCTGCGGCTCCCGCACCGGGCCGCCATGGCCGGGCCAGTAGATGCTTTCCGACCGGCCGCGCAGTTTGTCGAGGGAGGCCATGTAGGCCCCCATCGCGCCGTCCGGCGGCGCCACGATGCTCGTCGACCAGGCCATGACGTGGTCGCCCGAGAACAGCGTCTCCTCCTCGGGGAACGAGAAGGCGAGGTGGTTCATGGTATGGCCGGGGGTGGCGAGCGCCGTCAGGGTCCAGCCCGGCCCCGAAACGCTCTCGCCGTCGGCCAACTCGCGGTCCGGCCGGTGGTCGGCATCGCCCGCCGCGTCGAGCCGTCCCCGCTCCGCGCCGCGCACGGCGCGCGCCGGCCGGTGCGGGCCGCAGCCGAGGATCGGGGCGCCGGTCGCGGCGGCGAGCGGCCGGGCGCCGGGCGAGTGGTCGCGGTGGGTGTGGGTGACGAGGATCGCGTCGACCGTTTCGCCGTCGAGGGCGGCGAGGAGGGCCGCCCGGTGCTCCGGATGGTCCGGGCCGGGATCGATCACCGCCACGCGGCCGTGACCGACGATGTAGGTGCAGGTGCCGCTCTGGGTGAAGGGCCCGGAATTCGGGCAGACCAGCCGCCGGACCAGCGGCGACACCGCCTCGACCCGGCCGCTCACCGGCGCTTCGCGCAGGAAGGAGGGCGCCGCCTCGGGCGCCTCGGACTCGCTCATCGGACGGGCTCCCGCGGCGTTGACGACGGGTCCGGGTTAGCCGGCGCGCTGCCCCCTGTCGAGGGGCCGGTCCGGGCGCCTCCCCCCGACGTCAGCCGGCCATCCACGCCCAGCACAGGAGGCCTGCGAAGAACAGGCCGGAACTCACGAAAACGGCCGCGACTTCGCGGAACGACGACAGACGATTCTCGAGCGCGGGCGACATGGCGGACGACGATGCGGGAGGGAGCCGGGCGGAGGCCTCGGCGGGAATGAGTTTCGTCACGAGCCCCTGTGAATCGCAAGCGCCGCGAGGGCGTCCTGCCCCGGAAGACGGTCCCTGTCTCCGGCCCGCAACAGAATCCCGCGGGCGCCGATCAGCGGAACGGGGAGGGCACCACGATCCGGATCGGGCCGGCGGTCGCGTCGCTGACGACGTCGGTAAAGCCGAGATTGCCGGAGGCGTAGCGCAGGCGGCCGAACCCGCCGGTCTTCTCCTCGGCGAGCGAGCGGCGGAACTCCGCCCGCGCCCGCTCCAGGCGGCTCACGTCGAGGGTGCGGTCGAGGTCGCGCCGCTCGGCGCGGGAGAGCATTCCGGCGCGGCGGAAATCGACGAAGCGGGCTTCCCCGCGCCGGTCGCGCCCCGCGAAGACCTGACCTCCCGTCCCGCCGGCCACCGCGTCGCCGGGCCGGAGGGTCGCGTCCTGCAGGAGCAGCCGGGCATAGCCGCCCGGGCCCGGGCTGCACGTGCAGTTCTGAACCCGCCGGCTGCGATAGGCGAAGGCGGCGGCGAGGCTGCGATAGGGCTTGCCCGTGCGGCTGACGGCCTGGTCCAGTTCCTCGCCGGCCCGCACCGTGTAGAGGGCGGTCTCCGCCCCCGGGCAGGCTGCGGCGCAAGCCTGTTCCTGCGCCGGCGCCGCGGTTCGTCCGTCGAGGTTGGCGAGCGGAAACAGGTAGCCGTCGCAGGTACGCACGCAGACGGTGCGGGCATGGTTGCCCGCGCCGGTGTGGTGGCTCGCGGCGGCGTCATCGGTCCGGCGCAGGGAGGCGGATTGCGCGACCGCGGCCCGCGGCCGCGGCGCCGGATCGGTCCAGCGCGGCCGCTCGACCGTCGCCTTGGCCGGCCGGCTCGTCCAGCGCACCCGCCGCTCGCCCAAGGAGGCCTCCGGTCGCGGCGCCCGCGCCGGCAGGCCGAGGCTGCGCGGCACGTCGCCGAGCAGGAAATCGAGCACGCCGGCATCGTCCGCCGCGTGCACCAGGGTGGTACCGGCGCCCACGCCCCCGATGCCGAGGAGCGCGCCGAGGGCCAGCGTGCGGACGAGGGCACGCGTCCGGGCGCCGCCGGACGGAGTCGAGGGGAAGTTCACGGGATGCCTCACCGAAGGTTAAGGTCAATTAACGATTCGCCCGGGACTCGCGCAACTGCGGAAAAGCGCTGAGATAACAATTTCATGACTCGACGCCGGCGGCGGGGTGATTCGGCTTGCCGCCGCCTCGGGCGGGAGCCCTGCGCCCGGCGATTCAAGAGGGTGAGCGCCGGTCCGCGCCACCGTTTGGCGCCTTGATGCGTTGAGGAGGGGAGCGGCGGCCCTGCGCGGACCGCCGACAGTCAAGGAGACTCGCGATGGATTCCGACCGGATCATCGGCGCCGGCAAGGAGCTCGGCGGCAAGGTGCAGCAGCGCGTCGGCGAGTGGACGGGCGATGCCGGCACCCAGGCGCAAGGCCTCGCCGACCAGGCGGCGGGGGCGGCCCGCAACGTCTACGGCCAGGCCAGGGACGGGGTGAGGGACGCGGTGCGCGGCCTTGCGGATACCGCACCGGACTATGCCGACCAGGCCCGCGAGACCGGGCGCCATTATTACCGGCGCGCCGACCGGGCGGTGGCCCGCCAGATCGGCGACCACCACCTCGCCGCCCTGCTGGTGGCGGGCGGGATCGGCTACGTCTTCGGTTGGCTGCTCCACAACCGCCACTGAGCACCGCTCCCTCGGGATCGGTGACGCTCGCTTGCGTCGCCGATCCTGTGCCCCCGCCGCCACGCCGCGCGAAATCCCTGTGCAGCACCCCCCGATCCCGCTTGAGGCAACGCCCCGTTGAGTGCGACCGCGGCAGGATGGCCGTCTGGCCTCGGCAGGAGTGCGGATGGGTATCGAGGGGTTCGTCGTCGACGGGCTGACGCAGGATGCGCAACGGCGGGCCGCGGATCCGCGCGCTTCGGCCTGGGTGTCGGCCAATGCCGGGGCGGGCAAGACCAAGGTGCTCACCGACCGGGTGGTGCGCCTGCTGCTGCACGGCGCGGCCCCGGCCAAGATCCTCTGCCTCACCTTCACCAAGGCCGCCGCCGCCAACATGGCGATCCGGGTGTTCGAGCGCCTCGGCCGCTGGGTCACCCTCGACGAGGCGTCCTTGCGCGCCGAGCTGACCGCGCTGGAGGGCGAGGCGCCGGACGGCGCGACCCTGCGCCGCGCGCGGCGCCTGTTCGCCCGGGCGGTCGAGACGCCGGGCGGTCTCAAGATCGAGACCCTGCACGCTTTGTGCGAGCGCCTGCTGCACCTCGTGCCGTTCGAGGCCAACGTGCCGGCCCGCTTCGTGGTGCTGGACGAGGCCCAGACCCGCGAGGCGATCGACCGCACCATCGACAACGTGCTGGCCGACGCGGTCGATACCCGCCATCCCGGCCTTGCGGCGGCTTTGAGCCTCGTCGCCCCCGAGGCGGCGGGTGAGGCCCTGCGCCGGGCGATGACGGCGGCGGTTCAGAATCGCGGCCTGATCGGCCATTCCGACGGGCTGCCGGCGCGCCTGGCCGCCCTGCGGGGCGCGCTGGGGCTTGCCCCCGACGAGACGCTAGCAGTGATCGAGGCGCGGATGCTCGACGGCGGGCCCGACCTCGCCGGGCTGATCGCGGCCCTGCGCACCGGCAAGGCCAACGACGAGAAGCGCGCCGACGCCCTGGCGCTCGCTCTCTCCGCCACCGGCCCGGCCCGGCTGACGCTGACCCTCGCCGCGTTCTTCAAGGACGAGGGCGAGGGCGACGCTTACGCCGCCTCGTCGCTCGGCACCAAGTCGGTCGCGGCCGACGCCAAGGAGGCGTTGCTCGCCGAGCAGGCCCGGCTCGCCTCGCTTCGCGACCGCCTCAAGGCCGCCCGGGCCTTCGCCCGGACCGAGGCCCTGTTCACGCTCGCCGCCGAGATCCACCGCCGGATGGAGGCGCAGAAGGCGCGCCTCGGCGCCCTCGATTTCGACGACCTGATCCACAAGACCCTCGACCTGCTGACCCGGGTCGATTCGGCCTGGGTGCTGTACAAGCTCGACCGCGGCGTCGACCACGTGCTGATCGACGAGGCGCAGGACACCAACCCGCAGCAATGGGAGATCCTGCGCCGGATCACCGAGGATTTCTGCGCCGGCGAGGGGGCCCGCGAGGCGGGCAACGGGCTCGCCCGCACCCGCTTCGCGGTCGGCGATCCGAAGCAGTCGATCTACAGCTTTCAAGGAGCCGCGCCGGAGGAGTTCGAGACAACGCGGCGGGCCTGGCGCAAGGACTCGGAAGGGGCCGGGCTGCCCTTCGCCGATGTCGGCCTGACCCTGTCGTTCCGCTCGGCGATCGGCGTCTTGCAGGCGGTCGACGCGACTTTCGCGTTGGCGGATCACTATCGCGGCCTGTCCTTCGGCGACGCGGCCATCGGCACCGTGCATTCCACCGCCCGGGTGCGGGCGCCGGGCCAGATCGAGTTGTGGCCGGTCGAGCGGCCGAGCGCCGAGGAGGAGCCCGACGCCTGGACCCATCCGGTCGATGCGATCGAGGCCGGCGCGCCGGCGCTCGTCACCGCCCGCCGGGTCGCCAGGGCGGTGCGGCTCTGGACCACCTCGGGCGACGAATCCGGCCGGGTCTGGCGGCCCGGCGAGGTCCTGATCCTGGTGCGCAAGCGCTCGGCCGCCTTCGAGGGCGTGATCCGGGCGCTGAAGGCCGAGGGCGTGCCGGTGGCCGGCCAGGACCGCCTCGACATCGCCGCCCACATCGCGGTCCTCGATCTCGTCGCCGCCGGCCGCGCCGCACTGCTGCCGCAGGACGACCTGACGCTGGCGACCGCGTTGAAGACGCCGCTCGTCGCCCTCACCGACGACGACCTCGTCGGCATCGCGGCCGGGCGCGATCCGGCCGAGTCCCTCGTCGCGGCGTTGCGCCGCCGGGCCGAGGCCGGAAACCCGGCCGCTCTCCGCGGCGTCTCCGCCCTCGACGGCTGGGCGGCGCTTGCCCGCGAGCACGGGCCGTTCGGCTTCTATGCCGAGCTGCTCGGGCCGCGGGGAGGCCGGGCGCTGCTGGTCCAGCGCCTCGGCGGCGAGGCGGGGGATGCCATCGACGTCTTCCTCACCGCCGCCGCCCAGGCCGAGGCCGGCCCGGACGCGCCCTCGCTCACCGGGTTCCTCGCTCGCTACGCTCCGAGCGGCGGGCGCGACGCCGGCGGCCACACGGTGAAGCGCGACCTCGATTCCGCCCGCGACGAGGTGCGGGTGATGACGGTGCACGGCGCCAAGGGCCTGGAGGCACCGTTGGTCCTGGTGCTCGACGGCTGCGATGCGCTGGGCCGCGATCCGCCGCTCATCCCGATGCGTCTCAAGGACGGCAGCACCGTGCCGGTCTGGTCGAGCGCCAAGGCGCATGACAGCCCGGCGATCACCCGCGCCCGCGACGCGCTCCATGCCAAGGCCGGGGAGGAGCACAACCGGCTGCTCTACGTCGCGATGACCCGGGCCAAGGACCGGCTGGTCATCGCGCCGTATTCCGGCAACGACAAGGAGACGCCGGCCGAGGCCTGGTGCGAGATGATCCGCCGCGGCCTGGTGCACCGGCTCGGCGGCGTCGAGGCGGCGGAGATGCCCTACGGCCCGGCGGAGAGTTGGCGCGAGGGCGCCGCCCTGCCGGAGGCGGCACCTAAGCCCGAGGGGGTCGAGGAGCCCGCCCTGGTGCCGGATTGGCTGCATCGCGCGGTGAGGCCGGAGGCCGAGCCGCTGCCGCCGCTGCGCCCCTCAGGGTTGGGCGCCGCCGACGAGCCGCGCCGCTCGGACGCCCGCTCCAGCGATCCGGCGGCCCGCCGTCGCGGCGTGCTGGTCCATGCCCTCTTGGAGCACCTGCCCGGTCTCGCGCCCGAGCGCCGGCCGGCGGCGGCCGCGGCCTTCGTCGCCGCCCGTGCCCCGGGTCTCGATTCGGACAAGCGCGGGACAATCGCCGCGGAAGCCCTGCGCCTTCTCGACGATCCCGACCTCGCGGTGCTGTTCGGGCCCGCGGCCCGGGCCGAGGTGACGCTTGCCGGCAGCATCGATGTCGGGGGAGCCTCGCGCCCGGTGCATGGCCGGGTCGACCGCATCGCCGTGACGGGGGAGGCGGTCTGGCTCGTCGACTTCAAGACCGGCCGCCCCCCGGCGGACGGCGCGCCGACGCCGCGGGGCCAGGCGGCTCAGGTCGCGCTCTATGCGCGCCTGCTCGCGACGATCTATCCGGGCCGGGCCCTGCACCCGCTCCTCGTTTGGACCGCCGGCCCGGTCGTGCGCCGCCTGACGCCGGAGGAATGCGACGCCGCCTTGGACACGCTGGCGTGACCGAAGGTGCGCCACCGCACGATCGGAGCGGGGACGGCTTGGCCGTCACGCTTGATCGGACCCGAAGCGGTTCTTAACTTCCCTCCCACGCGGGCCGGTCCGCGCCGTCGGCCGGCTTCATGACGAAAAGGATTTTCAAGCGATGGCAACCGTGAAGGTGACCGACGCGAGCTTCGAGCAGGACGTGCTGCAATCGGCCGAGCCCGTGGTCGTCGATTTCTGGGCGGAGTGGTGCGGCCCGTGCCGCGCGATCGGCCCGGCGCTCGAGGAAATTTCCAGCGAGATGAACGGCCGGGTCAAGATCGCCAAGGTCAATGTCGACGAGAATCCCGGCATCTCGGCCAAGTACGGCATCCGCTCGATCCCGACCCTGATGATCTTCAAGGGCGGCGAACTCGCCGATCAGGTCGTCGGCGCCAAGCCCAAGGGTGAGCTGTCGCGCTGGATTCAGGCCAAGGCCTGAGCGGCGCGGCCGCCGAACGACGAGGAGCCCGGCCGAGAGGCCGGGCTTTTTCGTATCCAAGGCCCGTCGTCGTCATGCATTGCCGACACGATGCAATTCCGACCCTGATCGGGAGCCCTGGAAAGTCGATATTGGTGTAAAATTAACGTACGCATGTCGATCATTCGCTCTCGGGCTGGTCTGGGACGCTCATCCGCCACCCTTGAGAGTGAGGAAGACGTGACGATGACGATCATGGCCGTGAGCGACGACAGCTTCGAGCAGGACGTGCTGCAGGCGGCAGAGCCGGTCGTAGTGGATTTCTGGGCCGAGTGGTGCGGACCCTGTCGGATGCTCCATCCGATTCTGGAGGATGTTTCGGTCAAGATGTCGGGAAGGGTAAGGATCGTCAAAATCAACATCGATCAAAACCCGTCGGTGCCGATGAGATACAATGTACGTGCGGTTCCGGCCTTGTTGCTTTTCAGGAACGGCAACGTCGTTGCGAGCAAGGTTGGACTGCTGCCGGCCAGCAAACTGATCGAATGGATCACGAGCAACAGCTGAATTTTTGCTGGACTGCGACGAACCGATGAAGGCGTCGTCCTCGCGCTCGCCGGCCGAGGGAAGGGGGCGGACTGCGCCGGCCCGACCGGGTGCTGGTGACGGTTGGTGCCTCACCCCCGCCGCAGCAAGGGCCGCGCGCTCCCCGGACCATAGGCTACCCAGATCGCCTCGCAGGCCGCCTGCCGGTCGCGCCGCAGCCGGGTGTCGAGGTCGTCGAGGGCTGCCTGGAGACGGACCGAGCGCGTCTTCTGGAAGAAGTCGGCGTGGTTGAGGCGCGTCTGCGACGAGAAGGCCCGGAAATGGTCGGCATCGATCCGGACGCCGTCGCATTTCCGGCTGGCGAGGTCGGCCTCGATGCCGGACAGCAGCACCGGGTCCTGCGGCGTCGCCTGTTCCCGATGCGGCTGGGCCGTGAAGCCGAAGGCGATCCAGGACGCCACGGCGAGAGCGGATCCGAGGGAGGAGCGCAGAATCATGGATGGGCTCGCGATGCGTCGATGACGAATCTGCGCCGAGAACGAGCGAGGACCATCCCTGTTCCTGCGCGCGCGGCCCGACATGTGCGCGGGCGCACGCCCGTAACGAGGGTCCGCGCCTCCGCTCGCTTTCATGCCGGGTCGCGGTCGATCCAGGCCGGGTCCATCGCCGCGACATCCTCCGCCGGGGCGACCCCGTCGAAGGGCGCCGCTGCCGGGGTCTCGCCGCGGATCAGGCTCTCGGCCTCGTCGTGGTCGACCTCGCGCATCTGCTCGGCCAGCAGCGCGAGGTAGCTCGCCGCCGCGGCCGTGCCGAACAATTCGGCGAACCGCGCATGGGCGACCGCCGTCATCGTCTCGACCAAGGCCTCGGGCGGGCTGCCGGCCTCGACGGCGTTGTCGAACACCGCCCGCCAGGCGCGGGACAGGCGCTCACGTAAGTCGAACGTATCGTCCACGGGTCGGCCTCTTTCGGGCCGGGAAAGGCCGGCCCTGATTATGGGCGTGCGGACCGGCGGTTTCCAGGCGGGGGAGGGGGTTCCCACCGGCCGGTCGGGTGCGATATCCGCCGCGGCGGTCGCTGCGCGGCCGCAAGGGAGAAAGACGCGATGAAACTCTACGGCACCAGCCTGTCGCCCTTCGTCCGCAAGGTCCTCGTCGTCCTCGCCGAGAAGGGCGTCGAGGTCCAGCACGTGCCGCTGCGCTTCCACGATCCCGATCCGCGCTTCCGGGCGGCGAGCCCGTTCGGCAAGATTCCGGCCCTGGAGGACGAGGACTTCCGGCTCGCCGATTCCTCGGCGATCATCCATTACCTGGAGCGCCAATATCCGGAGCCGGCCCTGCTGCCGCGCGGGGCGCGCGATCTCGGCCGGGCGACCTGGTTCGACGAGCTCGGCGATACCGAGCTGTTCCCGGTGCTGATCAAGCCCTTCGTCCAGCGGGTGTTGCGGCCCAAGATGATGAACCAGCCCTGCGACGAGGCGGTGGTCGCCAAGTGCATGACCGAGGAGCTGCCGCGGCTGTTCGATTATCTCGAAGGGGTGATCGACGGGCCGTATCTGGTCGGCGGCGCCTTCGGTCTGGCCGACATCTCGGTCGCGACGACGTTCCACAACCTGCATCTGGCCGGCGAGGCGGTCGATGCGGGGCGCTGGCCGAAGCTGGCGTCCTACGTCAAGGGCATCCTGGAGCGCCCGTCGTTCCAGACGGCGATCGCGGCCCGGCAAGGCTGAACGAGGACGGCGAGGAAAGGGAGGGAGAGGGGGCTTTTCCGCGTCCCCTCTCTCAGCGTCCCTTGGCGCTGCGGCGGTAGAAGCCGTCGACCTGGGCCTGGGCCTCGGCCCGGTCCCGCTCGTTGGCCGCCGCCATCGCCTGCTCCTGCAGGGTGACGATCCACTGGTCCTTCGGCCCCTCCGCGGCGTCGCGGGCGAGCGTCAGCCAGGCCAGGCCCCGGGCGCGCTGCACCGTGACGCCCTGGCCGTTGATCAGGAGCTGGCCGAGCAGCGCCTGGGCCGCCGGGTGCCCCTTCTCGGCGGCGAGGTTGAACCAGCGCGCCGCCTGGCGCGGGTCCTGGCCCACGCCGGTGCCGTCGAGGTACAGCCGGGCGAGGTTGTACTGCGCGTTCGGGTCCCCGTAATAGGTCGCCGCGTAGTTGAACATGTCGTAGGCGCGCTCGACGTTCGCGCGGACGTAGGAGCCCTTGATCCCGTCGAGGAAGTAGCGCCCGAGCGCCGTGAAGGCGCTCGCCACCACCCCGGCATTCGGCGCCTCCGGGCCCTCGTCGGCGTTCTCGTCGGCGATCTTCGAGAAGAACTCGAACGCCTTGAGGTCGTCGTGCGGGACGCCGTCGCCCTCCGCATACATGCGGCCGAGCTTCCACAGGGCGAGCGCGTGGCCCTGGCCGGCGGCGTATTCGAGGGCACGCGCTGCGCCCTCCTTGTCGCCGGCATTGTAGTCGCGCATGCCCGTCCGCATCGCCTCGCGGGCGTTGCGGTAGCCCACGGCTGCAGGCACCGGAGTCCGCACCGCGGCGTCGAGCGCCGCAGCGGGACCCGCCCCGGCCATGGTCAGGCCGAGCAGCGCGAGGAGGAACCGGCGACCCGCCCGCTGGGGCAGGCCGGCCTCAGATATCCGCATAGGAGAGCGTCTCCTGGGCCCCGCCCGGATGCGTCACCGCGCCCGTCACCGCCGGGCCGACGGTCTGCGCGTATTTCCACAGGTAGCCCGAGGTCGAATCGTTGGCCCGCGGCTGCCAGGCCGCGCGGCGCCGGGCCAGCTCGTCGTCCGAGAGGTCGACCGAGAGCGTCCCCTGGATCGCGTCGATGCGGATCATGTCGCCGTCTTGCAGGAGGCCGATCGGGCCGCCCACCGCGGCTTCGGGCCCGACATGGCCGATGCAGAAGCCGCGGGTGGCGCCCGAGAAGCGCCCGTCGGTGATGAGCGCCACCTTGTCGCCCATGCCCTGGCCGTAGAGGGCGGCGGTGGTCGCCAGCATCTCGCGCATGCCGGGGCCGCCGCGCGGGCCCTCGTAGCGGATCACCAGGACCTCGCCCTCCTTGTAGCTGCGGTTCTTCACCGCCTCGAAGCAGAGTTCCTCGTTGTCGAAGACCCGGGCCGGGCCGGCGAAGGTCTGCTTCTCCGGCGGCATGCCGGCGACCTTCACGATCGCGCCTTCCGGCGCCAGGTTGCCCTTGAGGCCGACCACGCCGCCGGTCGCGGTGATCGGCTGGCTGGAGGGGCGCACCACGTCCTGGTTGACGTTCCAGGCCACCTTGGCGAGATTCTCGGCGATGGTGCGGCCGGTGACGGTGATGCAGTCGCCGTGCAGGAAGCCGCCGTCGAGCAGCGTCTTCATCAGGAGCGGGATGCCGCCGACCTCGAACAGGTCCTTGGCGACGTAGCGCCCGCCGGGCTTCAGGTCGGCGATGTAGGGCGTGCGCTTGAAGATCTCGGCGACGTCGAACAGGTCGAATGCGATGCCGCATTCATGCGCGATCGCCGGGAGGTGGAGCGCCGCATTGGTCGAGCCGCCCGACGCCGCCACCACGGTCGCGGCGTTCTCGAGCGCCTTGCGGGTGACGATGTCGCGCGGGCGGATGTTCTTGGCGAGCAGCTCCATCACCATCTCGCCGGCGGTGGCGCAGAACCGGTCGCGGATCTCGTAAGGAGCGGGCGCGCCGGCCGAGTAGGGCAGGGCGAGGCCGATCGCTTCGGAGACGGTCGCCATGGTGTTGGCGGTGAACTGCGCGCCGCAGGCGCCGGCCGACGGGCAGGCGACCTGCTCCAGCTCCTCGAGGTCGTCGTCGCTCATCGCGCCGACCGAGTGCTTGCCGACCGCCTCGAACAGGTCCTGGATGGTGACCGGCTGGCCGCGGAAGGTGCCGGGCAGGATCGAGCCGCCATAGATGAAGACGGAGGGCACGTTGAGGCGCACCATCGCCATCATCATGCCGGGCAGGGACTTGTCGCAGCCGGCAAGCCCCACCAGCGCGTCGTAGGCGTGGCCGCGCATGGTGAGCTCGACCGAATCGGCGATCACCTCGCGGGACGGCAGCGAGGCGCGCATGCCGCGATGCCCCATGGCGATGCCGTCGGTGACCGTGATGGTGCAGAATTCCCGCGGCGTGCCGCCGGCCGCCGCCACGCCCTTCTTCACGGCCTGGGCCTGGCGCATCAGCGAGATGTTGCAGGGCGCCGCCTCGTTCCAGCAGGACGCCACGCCGATCAGCGGCTGGTGGATCTGCTCGCGGGTCAGACCCATGGCGTAGAGGTACGACCGGTGCGGCGCGCGCTCGGGACCCTCGGTCACGTAGCGGCTGGGCAGCTTCGATTTGTCGGTGGTGTGACGCGCGTCCATGGCCCTGTCCCGTACCCGTAGTTTCTTGAAAGGCCGGTTTTTCCCCGGTCCCGCTCCCTGCACCGCCCTGGGACGGCTCGCGCGAACGGACCCGTCGCCTCAGTCAATCCGCCAGCGCCGCCCGCGATCCCCGGGAGGCCCGGAACACCACGATAAATCACTGTAGGGACAGTCGTTTAACGTGGCCGTTGAGGTGCCGCCGGTTTATGGCGGGAACGCGGCGGTGCGGGGGGCGGTCTGGGGCAAAGCTGGGATGCTTTCGCGGTGTTGCGGCCTCGCCACAGCTAAGCTTGTGGAGAAGCTCTGACAGGCGAGGCGGTCGGTCGTCGGCATGGGGGGAGAGTGCCGGTTGTTTGTGCCCGGCGTGAGGCATGAGCCGTGCGGGAATATGGCTCGCGCGGGACGGTTTGGGGCAGCCATCCGATGATCGGCGCGATGCGTCGCATCGCTCCGGGAAAGCTGTTTTCCAGTAAAGCTTCCACCGCACAGGGTCATCCCGGGGCCGCGCAAGCGGAGCCCGGGATCCAGAACCGCCGGAGGACCAGGATCAAGCGGTGCGCGATCCGCCTTGTTCTGAATGGTCGGCAGTTCTGGCTTCCGGGCTCCGCTTGCGCGGCCCCGGAATGACGAGGAGGGTATCAAGACGGTCGGTACGAACCTCGAGTCGTACTCACGCCGAGCGCGGCGCCGCCACCCGGTGCCGCAACCCCGCGATCACCGCCCGGAGCGTCCCGGCCTCGGTCTCCGCCGCGTCGGTGCGGGCGTAGATGCGGTCGTGCACGAAGGACAGCTTGCCGATCGTCGCCGGCGTCATCCGGAACGGGTACAGGTCGGGCTGGCCCATGCTGCGGTTGAGCGAGTTCATGGCGAAGGTCAGCGGCAGCCAGGCCTCGATCAGCCGGCCGAAATCCGGGCTGCGATAGGGGTCGAAATCCACTTTCGCGGCCAGCGTGATCGGCGCGTGGAGCGCCGGCCCGGCCTGGAGCTTGGGCTGCACCCGCACGCCGAACTGGCTCGCCGTCTCCAGCGTGTCGACGATGTGCATGTAGTGGGCCCAGGTCTCGGCAAAGTCCTCCCAGGGGTGGGAGGTGGCGTAGGCCGACACGAAGGTCTCTTGCCAGCCCTCGGCCGGGCCGTGGGCGTAGTGGCGCTGGAGCGCCGCGCCGTAATCGGCCCGCTCGTCGCCGAACGCCGTCCGGAACGCGTCGAGGCAGGGATCGGCCCGCACCAGCACGTTCCAGAAGTAATGCCCGATCTCGTGGCGGAAGTGCCCGAGCAATGTGCGGTAATGCTCGCCGAACTGCGTGCGCCGCCGCTCGCGCTCGACGTCGTCGGCCTCCGCGATGTTGAGGGTGATGAGGCCGTTGTCGTGCCCGGTCAGCACCGGCGGGCCGGTGAGGTAGGATTCCGCCGGATCGACCAGGAAGTCGAAGGCGAGGCCGGTGGGGTCGTCGCGCCGGGAGGCGAGCGGCAGGCGCAGACGCAGCATGGCGTAGAACAGCCGGCGCTTGGCCGCCTCGACCTCGCGCCAGCGGGTCTTGTTCCAGGGAATCGACAGGTCCGGCACCACCCGGTTGTGCCGGCAGGCGAGGCAGTAGGTCTCGCCCGAGCCCGCGGGAACGAGCCAGTTGCAGCCGCCCGACTCACGGTTGGCGCAAGCGCGGTACTTCCGGCGCGGATCGGCGAGGCCGCGCCAGCGCGAGCCGGCCCGCAGCATCGCGGTCATGTCGGTCAGTTCGGGATCGTAGCCGAGGCGGCATTCGCAGCTCTCGCAGGAATCGGCCTCGAAATGGGCCGGCTGCGCGCAGGACTGGCACTGGAAGATCTTCATCGCGGCGTCCGGACGGGCCCCGCGGGATGCGGGGGTGGAAACCCGACGGGGCGAAACCTCAAGGAGCTATCCCGCCCGGAGGTTCCGTGGCGGACGGCACGGGACTTGCCTCAATTTTTTGCCCTGCCGCCTCAGGACCGGTTTCGCGATGACGTAGAGAGACGCGAGACCGGTGCCGAGACCGGTGCAAGGAAGCGTCCGTCACGCGATGCGGCGGCTGACGCGGGCCCTGCCACGGTGTAGAAGCCCAAGCTTGGAAGCCACGGAACGCGCGAACAGGCCGGCGGGCTCATCCCTCACGAGAGCAGAAGGTTCGGATTCGTCGTGTCGATCAAGGCCGCACTGCACCACGTCACGTCCTACACCTACGATCGGCCGATCTCCCTCGGCCCGCAGGTGATCCGCCTGCGGCCGGCGCCGCATACGCGCTCGCGGATCGAGAGCTATGCCCTCAAGGTCACGCCGGCCAACCACTTCGTGAATTGGCAGCAGGATCCCAACGGCAACTGGCTCGCCCGCCTCGTCTTCCCCGAGAAGACGACGCAGTTCCGGATCGAGGTCGACCTCGTCGCCGACATGTCGGTGATCAATCCGTTCGACTTCTTCGTCGAGGAGTATGCCCAGACCCGGCCCTTCGCCTATCCGGACGAATTGAAGGCCGAGCTCGGCCCCTACCTCGCCGTCGAGGAGGGCGGCCCGGAGATCGACGCCCTGATGGCGCGGCTGCCCGCCGAGCCCAACACCGTGCTGTTCCTGGTGGCGCTGAACGCGCTCGTGCGCGACTCGGTGAAGTACGTCGTGCGGATGGAGCCGGGGGTGCAGACCCCGGCCGAGACTCTCGTCAAGGGCAGCGGCTCGTGCCGCGATTCGGCCTGGCTGCTGGTGCAGGTGCTGCGCCGCCTCGGGATGGCCGCCCGCTTCGTCTCCGGCTACCTGCTCCAGCTCGTGCCCGACACCACCGCGGTCGACGGGCCGGCCGGTACCACCACCGACTTCACCGATCTCCACGCCTGGGCCGAGGTCTACGTGCCGGGCGCCGGCTGGATCGGGCTCGACGCGACCTCGGGGCTGCTCTGCGGCGAGGGCCACATCCCGCTCGCCGCGACCCCGCATTACCGCTCGGCGGCGCCGATCGCGGGCCTGGCCGACCACGCCGAGGTCACCTTCGACTTCGAGATGACCGTCACCCGCGTCGCCGAGGCGCCGCGGGTGACGAAGCCGTTCTCGGACGATGCGTGGAATGCCCTCGACGCGCTGGGCGAGCGCATCGACCGCGACCTCGCCGACCAGGACGTGCGCCTGACCATGGGCGGCGAGCCGACCTTCGTGTCGGTCGACGATTTCGAGGCGCCCGAGTGGAACGCCGCCGCGGTCGGGCCGACCAAGCGTGGCCTGGCCGACCAGCTGATCCGCCGCTTGCGCGACCGCTTCGGCCCCGGCGGCTTCCTGCATTACGGCCAGGGCAAGTGGTATCCGGGCGAGAGCCTGCCGCGCTGGGCCTTCGGCCTGTACTGGCGCAAGGACGGCGAGCCGGTCTGGCGCGACCCTGCGCTCATTGCCTCCGAGACGGGCAAGCGGGATGCCGGCATCGAGGAAGCCGAGGCGCTGATCCACGGCCTCGCCCGGCGGCTCGGCCTCGACGCCTATATCCAGCCGGTCTTCGAGGACCCGGAATACTGGGACCGCAAGGTCGCCGACCTGCCGGTCAACGTCACGCCCCTCGACCCGAAGGTCGGCGACGAGGAATCGCAGCGGCGGATGGTCCGGGTCTATACCCGCGGGCTCGAGAACGCGGTCGGCTTCGTGCTGCCGCTCGCCAACGTGGCGGTCGGGGCCGACCGGCACTGGGTCTCGGAACTGTGGCAACTCAAGCGCGGGGCGATCTACCTCGCGCCGGGCGATTCCCCGGCGGGCTTCCGCCTGCCGCTCGCCTCGCTGCCCTACGTGCCGCCGGGTGAGTACCCGTATTACGTGCCGCAGGATCCGGTCGAGCAGCGCGGGCCGTTCCAGCCCGGCGCCGCCGCCGCGCCGCCGCGCAAGCCCGTCCCGGTCGGCGTGGCGGTGCGCACGGCACTCGCGGTCGAACCGCGCGACGGCGTGCTCTGCGTGTTCATGCCGCCGGTCGAGCGGGTGGACGAGTACCTGAACCTGATCTCCGTCCTGGAGGAGGCCGCCGCCGAGATCGGCCAGCCGCTCCACGTCGAGGGCTACGAGCCGCCCTACGATCCGCGCCTCTCGGTGATCAAGGTCACGCCCGATCCCGGCGTGATCGAGGTCAACGTCCAGCCGGCCAAGACCTGGCGCGAGGCGGTCGAGATCACCACCGGCCTCTACCACGATGCCCGCCAGACCCGGCTCGGCGCGCAGAAATTCATGACCGACGGGCGCCATACCGGGACGGGGGGCGGCAACCACGTCGTGCTCGGCGGCGCGACCCCGGCCGATTCGCCGTTCCTGCGCCGGCCCGACCTGCTCAAGAGCCTGGTGCTGTACTGGCAGCGCCACCCGTCCCTGTCCTACCTGTTCTCGGGCCTCTATGTCGGCCCGACCAGCCAGGCGCCGCGCATGGACGAGGCGCGCCACGACGGGCTCTACGAACTGGAGATCGCGCTCGCCCAGGTGCCGCCGCCGGGCGGGCCGGACGTGCCGCTCTGGCTCGTCGACCGTTTGTTCCGCAACATCCTCACCGACGTGACCGGCAACACCCACCGGTCCGAGATCTGCATCGACAAGCTCTACTCGCCCGACGGCCCGACCGGGCGGCTCGGCCTGCTGGAGTTCCGCTCCTTCGAGATGCCGCCCGAGGCGCGGATGAGCCTCGCCCAGCAGGTGCTCTTACGCGCCCTCGTCGCCTGGCTGTGGCGAGAGCCGCAGGAAGGCAGCTTCGTGCGCTGGGGCACGACGCTCCACGACCGCTTCATGCTGCCCCACTTCCTGTGGGAGGATTTTTCCTCGGTGCTGAGCGACCTCAACCGCGCCGGCTACGCCTTCGATCCGGCCTGGTACGAGGCACAAGCCGAGTTCCGCTTCCCGCGCTACGGCGAGGTCGAGCGCGGCGGGGTCAAGCTCGAGCTGCGCCAGGCCCTGGAGCCCTGGCACGTGCTCGGCGAGGAGGGCGCGATCGGCGGCACGGTGCGCTACGTCGATTCGTCGGTGGAGCGGCTGCAGGTCAAGGTGTCGGGCTACGTGCCGAGCCGGCACGTCGTGACCTGCAACGGCCGGCGCCTGCCGATGACCGATACCGGCCGCTCCGGCGAGGCGGTGGCGGGCCTGCGCTTCAAGGCCTGGCAGCCGGCCTCCTCCCTGCACCCGACGATCCCGGTCCACGCGCCGCTGACCTTCGACGTGCTCGACACCTGGAGCGGCCGGTCCCTCGGCGGCTGCGTCTACCACGTCGCCCATCCGGGCGGGCGCAACTACGAGACCTTCCCGGTCAACACCTACGAGGCGGAAGGCCGCCGCCTCGCCCGCTTCCAGGAGAACGGCCACACCCCGGGCCGGGTGAGCGCGCCGCCGGAGGAAATCCGGCGCGAGTTCCCCCTGACCCTCGACCTGCGCACGCTTGGCGGCCGATGAGCGAGGCGCTGGCGAAGGCGGGTCTCCCGGCGCCGGCTCCTCCGCAGGACGGGCCGGGCGGGGAGGCGGTGCGCGAGGACGGGCCCGAGGAGCGGCTGGCACGCTGGACGGCGGGTTACGCCGCTCTGCCGGGCCTGCCCGATGAGCTGGTCGCCCCGGACGGGTCCCTGCGCCCGGCCTGGGAAAAGTTCCTGCGCCACCTCGCCGACCTGCCCGATTGCGAGATCGCCGCCCGCCTCGCCGCGGCCGGGCGGCATATCCACGAGACCGGCATCGCCTACCGGGCCTATGGCGAGGCGACCGAGCGCGATTGGCCGATCGGCGCCCTGCCGCTCCTGATCGAGGGGGCGGAGTGGCAGGCGATCGCCGCCGGGGTGGCGCAGCGCGCCGAGTTGCTGGAAGCGGTGCTGACCGACCTCTACGGCGACGGGGCGCTGGCCCGGGCGGGCCAGCTGCCGGCCGCCGCCGCTGCGGGCGATCCGGAATTCCTGCGTCCGCTCGTGGGCGTCGCGCCCCCGGGCGGGCGTCACCTGCATTTCTACGCCGCCGACCTCGCCCGTGGGCCCGACGGCGCCTGGCGGGTACTCGCGGACCGGACCCAGGCGCCGTCGGGGGCCGGCCACGCCCTCGAGAACCGCCTCGTCATGGCCCGGGCCCTGCCGGAGGTCTATGGCGCCCTCGACGTCGAGCGCGTCGCCTCGTTCTTCCAGGCGTTTCGCGACGGCCTCGCCGCGGCGGCGACCCGGGCCGAACCGCGCATCGGCCTGATGACCTCGGGCCCCTACAGCGATACCTACGTCGAACAGGCGGTGCTCGCCCGCTATCTCGGCTTCTCCCTCGTCGAGGGCGACGACCTCCTGGTGCGCGACGGGATGGTGTCGATCCGCACCGTCGCCGGCCTGAAGCGGGTCGACGTGCTGTGGCGGCGC
Organism: Methylobacterium sp. SyP6R; assembly: GCF_019216885.1. NCBI lineage: Bacteria > Pseudomonadati > Pseudomonadota > Alphaproteobacteria > Hyphomicrobiales > Methylobacteriaceae > Methylobacterium > Methylobacterium synurae. Next base: position 861,181 of record NZ_JAAQRC020000001.1, read on the forward strand.
ATCGACGGCGACTTCGTCGATCCCCTCGAGCTGAACCCCGCCTCCCGCCTCGGCGCCCCCGGCCTGGTCGAGGCCCTGCGCGCCGGCGCCGTGGCGATGGGCAACATGCCGGGCACCGGCCTCGTCGAGAGCGCCTGGCTCGCCGCCTCCCTGCCGGCCCTGTGCGAGCGGCTGCTCGGCGAGAGGTTGCGCCTGCCCGGCCTGCCGACCTGGTGGTGCGGCGATCCCGAGCAGCGCGACGCCGTGATGGCGCGGTTCGACGACCTCGCTTTCCGGCCGGCGGCCGCGGCGGCGCAGGGTGCCTTCACCAGCCGGGCCTTCGGCGAGGGGCGCGACGCGGCCGAGACCGCGCGCCTGCGCGCCATCCTGCGCGACCGGCCCGGCGACCTCGTCGCCCACGAACCGGTGCGGCTCTCCACCGCCCCGGTCTGGGACGGCACCCGGCTGGTGCCCCGGCCCTTCGTGCTCCGGGTCTTCGCCGCCGCGACGCCGGAGGGCTGGCGGGTGATGCCCGGCGGCTTCTGCCGCATCTCCGAGACGCCGGACGTGCGCCCGGTGGCGATGGGCGCCGGGGTCCGCGCCGCCGACGTCTGGATCCTGTCCTCCGATTCCACCGCCGCCCAGGCGAGCCTGCTGCCGCCGACCGACCGGGTCGCGGTGCGCCGGGTGCCCGGCCTCCTGCCGAGCCGCGCCGCCGACAACCTGTTCTGGCTCGGCCGCCACCTGGAGCGTACCGAGGCGGTGATCCGCCTCACCGCCTGCCTGCTCGACGGGGCCGGCAGCATCTCGACGGCCGAGGAGGACCGCGCGACCTCGGCCCGCATCCGCGCCCTGCTCCATCGCTTGGGCGCCGTGCCGGCAGTCGAGGGGCCGGCGGTGCTTCTCGCCCACCACGCCCTGTCGGATGGGGCGCAATGGGGCTCCGGCCTCGCCCATGCCCTCTCGGCAAGGCGCAACGCCGCGTCGTTGCGCGAGCGCCTGTCCGGCGAGACCTGGCGCGCCCTCTCGGCCCTGCACGCCGCCCTGGAGGCGCCGGCCGAGAGCCCGGATTCGGAGGCCGCCCTCCTCGACCGGGCCGAGCGCGCCCTCTCGCTCACGGCGGCGCTGGCCGGCCTCGCCCAGGAGAACATGAACCGGGCCGGGGGCTTCGCCTTCGTCGACATGGGCCGGCGGGTCGAGCGGGCGGTCAACGCCTGCCGCTTCGCCCTCGAATTCGGCGCGGCGGGGGCGAGCACCGACGATCTCGGCGTGCTGCTCGAACTCGTCGATTCGCGCATCTCCTACGGCGCCCGCTACATCCTCGGCGTGGCGCTCGCGCCGGTGCGCGACATGGTGCTGCTCGATCCCTACAATCCCCGCTCGCTGGCCTTCCAGGTCGCGTGCCTCGCCGAGCGCCTTGCGGTGCTGCCGTCCTTGCGCCAGGACGGGGTGGCGGAATTGCCGGTGCGGCTCGTCGCCGGCTTATCCGGCGAGATCGCCGCCGCGGAAGCCGCCACCCTGCCGCTCGACACCGTGGCGGCCTGGGAGACGCGGCTGTGGGAGATCGCCGAGGCGATCGGTGCGCGCTACTTTCCGGGCGGGTCGGACGCCGCGCGGCCCGAACCCCTCACCACCCTGGCGTGAGTCGAAGCCCCCTGGAGCGGCGTCCGATCGCGCGACACGCGGATGGCGCTCTAGGTCTTTGATTTTGCCGCATTTTCTTTCGACGAACCGGTATCCACTTCGTCGGACAAGGCTCTATCTCCCCCCACGATGCTCTACCGCCTTCGCCATCTCACGGCCTATGCCTACCGCAACCCGGTCGGCTTCGCCCGCTGCACCTTGCGCCTCGCGCCCGCGGCGGGGGATGGGCAGGCGCTCCTGTCGCACGAGGTGGTGGTCGAGCCCGCACCGCAGACCGCGACCGAGCGCACCGACTTCTTCGGCAACCGCGCGGTCTCGCTCATCGTCGAGACGCCGCACCGGGACTTCCGGATCGATGCGCATTCCCGCATCCGGGTCGAGCGGCCGCCATTGCCCGACCCCGCGGCGGGACCGGCCTGGGAGGAGGTGCGGGCGCAGGTGCTGACCTGGCCCGGACTCGGGTCCGACGCGCCCCTGCATTTCGCGGCGCCGAGCCGGCGGGTGCCGCTCCTGCCCGAGATCACCGATTACGCGCGGGCGAGCTTTCCTCCCGGCGGCGGCGCCTATGCGGGCGCCTTCGACCTGATGCGCCGCATCCGGGCCGATTTCGCCTTCGATGCGGAGGCGACCGAGGTCGGCACGCCGCTCGCCGAGTCGTTTTCCGGGCGCCGCGGCGTGTGCCAGGATTTCTCCCACATCATGATCGCGGCCCTGCGCGGCCTCGGCCTGCCGGCGGCCTATGTCAGCGGATACCTGCGTACCCTGCCGCCGCCGGGCCAGCCCCGGCTGGAGGGCGCGGATGCGAGCCACGCCTGGGTCTCGGTCTGGTGCGGGGAGGGGTGGATCGGCCTCGATCCCACCAACGGCATCGGCGTGCAGGACGACCACATCGTCGTCGCCCGCGGCCGCGACTATGCCGACGTCGCGCCGGTCGCCGGCATCATCGCCGGATCGGGCGCGCAGAGCCTGCAGGTCGCGGTGGACGTGGTGCCGGAGGACGAAGAGGCGGGCGGGCCGGGCTGATGCGCTGAACTCGGGGAGACGAGTGGCCCGGCCCGCGGGTGCGACACCAGCCGAGTGCCGTCGTTCGGACGGGACAGGGCCGGCGTGGCGAGGGGCACACTGGGCCTGTTTCGGGGGGGCGTCCTCAACCTGGATCAATCTTCGGCGATTTCGGGGGGCGGGTAGAGATCGCTGACGTCATCGCGCTTGCCGAAGCGAGGGTTCGATAGCCGGTGCCGACGACGAGTGCGGCGGCGATCAGGGCGTGGGTGATCCCGGTCGTCTTGCGCCGTTCCCTGGTGAGGTCGGCCCGCTCCGCGGCAAGCATCCCGGTCAAGCGCACCTGCCGGACCCGTTCCGCGACGCAGCCATGCTGGGCCCGCACCAGAACCAAGCTAGCGGCGCCTCGTTGCCCCGGCATGGATCTCACGCTTCAGCCCGTGCGCGTCAGGACCGGAGGCGAGGCCGAGCACGGATTGCTCGTCTTCGTCGACGGCCATCTTGCGGCGGTGCTGGTGCGTCTCTCCGACGAGTACGGCGACGAGGCGGGCCTATGGTTCCTCGAGGCGGGCTTCGGCCGCCTGGCCTCGCCGCAGCCGATCACCTTCGCCGATCTCGACGCGGCGGAGGACTGGATCGCCCGGCGACTCGCCGACGTCATTTCCCGTCCTCCTCCGTGACGGTGTCGGAGAACGGCACGGTCATCACCGGGCGGCCGTCCTCGTCCGTCACCTCGAAGGAGCAGGCGAACCAGTCCCGCACCGCATGGAGCCGCACCCGGGTGATCAGGTCCCGGGCGACCATCAGCGCGTGGGCGCGCGCCGCCTCCGGCCCGGCCAACTCGTCCCCCTCCGGGTCCAACGCCAGGCCGTCGGACCCGGTACCGTGCCGCACGTGGAAGAAATAGCGCGGCATCAGGCGCCGTCGATCAGGCGGGCATACTCGGCTTCCGGCGTGCCGTAGCTGCCGTTCGTCAGCGCCAGGAGCTTGTCGCGGTCGAGCACCTGGATGCGCCGCCGCTTGGCCCGGATGCGGCCGGCGCCCTCCAGGTCCTGGATCGCCAGCGTGACCCCCGCCCGTTGCACGCCCAGCATCATCGACAGGAACTCGTGCGTGAGGACCAGTTCGTCGCCCTCCGTCCGGTCGTGGCACATCGGCAGCCAGCGCGCGAGGCGCCCCTCCAGGCTCGGCGACGCGTGGGCGTAGGCGGTCCGGGGTGATTCGGACGTTCAGGGTGTGGATTTAGCGCAGCAGCAGCCGGCGCAAGCGCGGACTGTCGCGCAGCGCGGCGCAGAAGGCCTCCCGGCCGATGTTCAACCCCTCGCCCGACAGGGGGACGAAGTCGACATGCGGCGTGGTCACGCCGTCGAGCGCGACCGGTACCGCGCCGACCAGTCCTTCGGGGCCGACCAGGCCGATCTCGATCCGGCGCCCGTCATGCGCGGTCGAGACCGAGACCATGCCGGTCTCGAGGAAGAACAGCTCGTCCACCGGTGCGTCCGCGGCGATCACCACCTCGCGCAGCTGCCGCGTGATCGGCTCGAGATGCGGCGGCAGCCGCGCGAAATCCTCGGGCGCCATGGCCCGCAGGAGACGGTTGCGCAGGGTCGATTGCCGAGGTTGCGGCACGGCTCCCTCCTCGCGGATCGGCGGCTGGGACTTCTGTCCCAACGGGACGGCATGTCGTTGGTTCGCGCTCGGCTCGAATCGTTCAACCTACCTGGAAAATAATCCATAATCATAACAATTGTTATATGGATTGTCATTTGGTACGAGTCGACATCGTTTTCGATTTATTACGTCAAATCGGGAACCGGCACCGCGTGATGTCATTGTACGATACAACACCGAACCGTGCGATCTCTTACGGGTGCGGCGACATGCGCCTATAATTCTTCGCAACGGCACGCATCCGCGCGCCGAAGACGGGAGAATCGCGTGTGCGCCAGGATGTTCGCCGTCCGACCGTCTTGCTGATCGAGGGAGAGCCGCTGGTCGGCGACGTGCTGGTGGAGGTCGGCTACCGGGTCGCCGGGCCGGTGACGAGCCAGGCGGAGGCCCTGGCCTGGATGGCCGGCGCCGCGCCCGACCTCGCCATTCTCGACCTCCCGCTCCGGAACGGCGACGGCAGCCGCCTCGCCGAGGTCTCGCGGGCGAGGGGCGTGCCGTTCCTGGTCCATGCCGACGACGCGTGCGGCGCCACGGCTTGCCCGGAGCTTCGCGCCGCGCCCCGATTGACCAAGCCGGCCTGGCACCGCGACCTCGTCCTGGTGCTCGGCCAGCTCGCCCGCGAGGCGCGATCATGACTTCGACATCGACGATGCCCCATCCCGCCAGCGTGTCGGGCCCGTGCGAGCCCCTGTTCCATCCCATCGTGCGCAAGCTCACGTCCTACGGGGGCCTCGACCACGCGGAGCAATCCGCGCTCGCGACCTTGAGCGCCGGCGGGCAGCGGGTGGACGGGCGCCTCGACCTCCTGGTCGAGGGAACCGTGCCCGACAACGCCGTGCTGATCCTGGAGGGGGTGGCCTGCCGCTACCGCCACCGCCCGAGCGGGGCGCGCCAGATCACCGCCTATCTCCTGCCCGGGGACCTCTGCGACCCCGATCTCATGTACCTGAGCCGGATGACCCACAGCGTCGGCACCCTCTGCCCCTGCCGGATCGCCCGCATCCCCCGGGAGGCGATGGCCGGTCTCACCGAGCGGCATCCCGGCATCGCCCGGGCCCTGCGCCATGCCAAGCTCGCCGAGGAGGAGACGACCCGCGAGTGGGTGATGAACATCGGCTGCCGCTCGGCGATCGAACGGGTGTCGCACCTCCTGTGCGAGTTGCACGAGCGGCTGCGCATCGTCGGCTGGGCGACGAAGGGCGGCTACGACTTGGCGCTGACGCAGCAGGACATCGCCGACACGACCGGCCTGTCGAACGTGCACGTCAACCGGGTGCTGCGGCAGTTGCGCCTGATGCGGCTGGTCGAGGTCGGCGGCAGGCGGGTCGACATCCTCGACCATCCCGGCTTGCAGGCCGTCGCCGAGTTCCAGCCCGGCTACCTGCGGCCGACCTCCGGCTGATCAGCCCAGATCCAGCTCCACCGTCACCGGCACATGGTCGGAGGGTTTTTCGAGGCCGCGCAGGTGTTTCTGCACCGAGGCCGAGACCAGGCGGTCGAGAGCCTGCGGCGAGAGCAGCAGGTGGTCGATCCGGATGCCCTGGTTGCGCGGCCAGCAGCCGGCCTGGTAGTCCCAGAAGCTGTAGACGCCCGGCCGCCCGTCGCAGGCGCGAAGCCCGTCGGTGAAGCCCTCGTTGACGAGGCTGCGGAACGCCGCCCGGGTCTGGGGCAGGAACAGCGCGTCGCTCACCCATTCCGCGGGGTTGGCCGCATCCTCGGGCTCGGGGATCACGTTGTAGTCGCCGGCGAGCACCAGCACCTCTTCCCGTGCCCGCAAGGCCACGGCATGGGCCTGGAGGCGGCGTAGGAAGGCGAGCTTGTAGTCGTATTTCGGCGTGCCGACGGGATTGCCGTTCGGCAGGTAGATCGAGGCCACCCGCACCGGCACGGTCGGGGTCGGGATCAGCGCCTCGATGTAGCGCGCCTGCTCGTCGGTCGCGTCGCCCGGCAGGCCGCGGCGGATCTCCTGGAGCGGCAGCGGCCGGCGGGCCAAGAGCGCCACGCCGTTGAACGCCTTCTGGCCGTGGGTCGCCACCACGTAGCCGGCTTCCTCGATCTCGGTGCGGGGAAACGCGTCGTCGACGCATTTCAGCTCCTGGAGGCAGACCACGTCGGGTTGCGCCTCGGCCAGGAAGCCCAGGAGATGCGGCAGACGCTGCTTGACCGAGTTGACGTTCCAGGTGGTGATCCGCATCGCGTCCCGCGCCGCTCGCAACCAAGCTCTCGCCGAAGGCCCCGTCATCGGGGTTTCGCGCCGCCCTGGCAAGCCGCGGGGAGCGGCGAGGTGGGGACGGGCATGGCGTCGGGATGGTGGGAGCCGGTGCGCGACTATTGCGAGCGCACCGGGCCGGGGCTGTGGGCCGAGCCGCTGAACGCGGTCTCGAACGCCGCCTTCGTGGTCGCGGCTGCCCTGCTCCTGCGGCGCGGCCGGGCGCCGGACCGGGTCGCCGACGGCTTTGCCTGGCTGATCGGGGTGATCGGCCTCGGGAGCGCGCTGTTCCATACGCTCGCCGTGCAATGGTCGATGCTCGCCGACGTGATCCCGATCGCGCTGTTCATCCACGCTTATTTCTTCGTGGCGCTCAGGCGCTTCCTCGGTCTCTCCGTCATCGTCGCGCTCGCCGGCACCCTGGCCTTCGCGGTGGCCGCCGCGTTCTTCGAGCCCGCCCTGTCGCGGATCGCCGGGCAGCCGCTCTCGCCCCTCACCAACGGTTCGATCGGCTATGCGCCCGCGGCTCTGGCCCTGTTCGGCGTCGGGGCGGCGTCCTGGGCGCGGGGCAGGCGGGAGGGCGCGGCTCTGGTCGGGATCGGGGCGCTGTTCCTGGCCTCGCTGGCGGCGCGCACGCTCGACGCCTCCTTTTGCCCGGTCGTGCCCTTCGGCACCCACTGGCTCTGGCACCTGCTGAATGCCTGCGTGCTCTACGCGCTGGTGCGGGCGACCCGCCGCGCGGGGCCGGCCTGACGCCGCGGGAGCCGCCTTCCTTGCACGGGTCCGGAAACCGTTGCAGAAGGACCCCGCTTGCGGGGCTGCGACATGTCGGCCCCGGCGCCTGCCTGCCCGGATTGTTCGCCATGACTCAAGCCCTCCGCCTCGGCATCGCCGGTCTCGGCACCGTCGGAGCCTCCGTCGTCCGCATGGTCGCGCGCCGCGCCGAGGCGATCGGCGCCACCGCCGGGCGGCCGGTCCGGGTCACCGCCGTCGCCGCCCGCGACCGCACCCGCGACCGCGGCCTCGACCTCGCGGGCGTGACCTGGTTCGACGATCCGGTGGCGCTCGCCCGCTCTGCGGATGTCGATTGCGTCGTCGAGCTGATCGGCGGCGCGGAGGGCAAGGCGCGCGAGACCGTCGAGGCGGCGCTCGCTTCGGCCAAGCACGTCGTGACCGCCAACAAGGCGCTTCTCGCCAAGCATGGCCCGGCGCTGGCCCGCGCGGCGGAAGGCGCCGGCGTCGCCCTCGCCTTCGAGGCCTCGGCGGCGGGCGGCATCCCGGTGGTCAAGGCCCTGCGCGAGGCGCTGACCGGCAACCGGATCTCCCGCGTCTACGGAATCCTCAACGGCACCTGCAACTACATCCTCAGCCGGATGGAGCTGGAGGGCCTGACCTTCGAGGCCTGCCTCAAGGACGCCCAGGCGCTCGGCTACGCCGAGGCCGACCCGACCTTCGACGTCGAGGGTTTCGACACCGCCCACAAGCTCGCGATCCTGACCAGCCTCGCCTTCGGCACCGAGCTCGACGCCGAGGGCGTCTCGGTCGAGGGCATCTCGGCGATCACCCCCCTCGACCTGCGCATGGCCGACGAGCTCGGCTACCGGATCAAGCTGCTCGGCGTCGCCGAGGCGACCGAGGCCGGCATCGAGCAGCGGGTCCACCCGACGATGGTGCCGAAATCCTCGGCCATCGCCCAGGTGATGGGCGTGACGAACGCCGTCACCATCGACACCGATGCCCTGCGCGAGCTGACCCTGATCGGCCCCGGCGCCGGCGGCGAGGCCACCGCCTCCGCGGTGGTCGCCGACATCGCCGACGTGGCCGCCGGCCGGGTGCCGCCAGCCTTCGGCCGTCCGGTGGCGGGTCTGAACCCCCCGGTGCGGGCCGAGATGCAGCGCCACGAGGGCGGCTACTACATCCGGCTCACCGTGCACGACCGCCCCGGCGTCGCCGCCGGCGTCGCCGCCAAGATGGCCGAGCGCGAGATCTCCCTCGAGAGCATCCTCCAGCACCGCTCCGAAAGCGCCGCCGCCCGCGACCGCCACGGGCGCTCGGGCCTGCCCGTGCCGCTGGTGCTGATCACCTACGCGGCGACCGAAGCGGCGATCCGCGCAAGCCTCGACGCCATGGCGGCGGACGGTCTCCTCTCGGAGCCGCCGCAGCTCATCCGCATCGAGCGCGAGTGAGCATGGGTGGGCGGCGCCAAGTCGCCGCCCGCTCCGGCCACGGATTGAACGGAAAACGATCCCGCACAATCGACTCTCGACCCCTGGCCGATTGACAAAATTCAGTTCAGCGCCGCCGGATTCTCCTTTAAGACCCGGCCTCAAGGACCAGAACGAGGATCACCAACGCATGTCGGACGCCAAGAAGCCGGGGCCGAGCCAGGTCATCGAGCGCATCCTGACCCTTGAACTGGTGCGCGTCACCGAGCGCGCCGCCGTGGCGGCGGCGCGCCTGCGCGGCCAGGGCAACGAGAAGGCCGCCGACCAGGCCGCCGTCGACGCGATGCGCCGCGAGCTGAACCGCCTGCCGATCGACGGCACCGTCGTCATCGGCGAGGGCGAGCGCGACGAGGCTCCGATGCTGTTCATCGGCGAGACCCTCGGCAACGGCTCCGGCCCGAAGGTCGACATCGCGGTCGACCCGCTCGAGGGCACCACGCTGTGCGCCAAGGACATGCCGGGCTCGGTCGCCGTGATGGCGATGGCCGAGGGCGGCACGCTGCTCGCCGCCCCCGACGTCTACATGCACAAGATCGCCATCGGCCCAGGGTATCCGGCCGGCACCGTGCATCTCGACGCGAGCCCTGAGGAGAACATCCACGCGCTCGCCAAGGCCAAGGGCGTGCCGCCGGCCGAGATCACCGCGCTCGTCCTCGACCGCCCGCGCCACACCGACCTGATCGCGGCGATCCGCCGGACCGGTGCCGGCGTGCGCCTGATCTCCGACGGCGACGTGGCCGGCGTGATCTTCACCACCATGCCGGAGGAGACCGGCATCGACATCTATCTCGGCATCGGCGCCGCGCCCGAGGGCGTGCTGGCGGCGGGCGCGCTGCGCTGCATCGGCGGCCAGATGCAGGGCCGGCTGATCCTCGACACCCAGGAGAAGCGCGACCGCGCCGCCCAGATGGGCGTCTCCGACCCGAACCGCCTCTACGCCCTCGACGACCTCGCCCGCGGCGACGTGGTGGTGGCGCTGACCGGCGTGACCGACGGGGCGCTGGTCAAGGGCGTCCGCTTCGGCCGCCACACCATCCGTACCGAGACGGTGGTCTACCGCTCGCATACCGGCACCGTGCGCCGGATCGAGGCCGAGCACCGCGACTTCGACAAGTTCCACCTGAAGTAGGGTGTTTCCTCGGGGGGCCGCGCGGCCCCCTTGATCCGGGGATCGTTCCCCGCGACCCTGGCGGCGATTCCCTTCCACAGGATCGCCGCCGGATGCCGACCCCCACGATTCGCCCGCTGCACCCCGACGAGCGCGCCGCCTGGGATCCGCTCTGGCAGGGCTACCTCGCCTTCTACGGCGCCACGGTCGCCCCCGAGGTCAGCGACCTCACCTGGGCCCGCCTGCACGACGCGTCGGAGCCGATGCACGCCCTCGTGGCCGAGCAGGATGGCGCCGTGATCGGGCTCGTCCACTACATCTTCCACCGCTCGACCTGGACCGCGGGTCCCTATTGCTACCTCCAGGACCTGTTCACCGCGAAAGCGGCGCGCGGGCAGGGGGCCGGACGGGCGCTGATCGAGGCGGTCTACGCGGCGGCGCGCGAGGCCGGTGCGAGCCGGGTCTACTGGCTGACCCAGGAGGCCAACGTCACGGCGCGGGCGCTCTACGACACGCTGGCGGACCGGCCCGGGTTCATTCAGTATCGGAAGGTGCTGTGAGGCCTCGCTGAGCGGGCCGTATCGGGACCCTCCCCCCACTGCGCAGGGGCTGTCCGGGGAAAGAAGAGGCGCGGGTTCTCTCCTCTCCCCGCGGGCGGGGAGAGGGCTGCTGACCCCTTGCTGGGTCAGCAGCTAGCCCGCAGGGCGAGGGTGAGGGGGTATCTCCGGATGAGCCTCCTCCGGCACCACCCCCTCACCCTCGCTCCGGCTTCGCCTCCGCTTGCTGCGTCTCCTGAACGGAGACACAGCCCTCTCCCCGCCCACGGGGAGAGGGGATTTCCAGCGCCATTCTTTTCCCCGGGCAGCCCGGCGCAGTGGGGGGAGGGTTCAAGCGCGCGTAGAGTCCCAAAGAAAAAGGCCGCCGGCGATGCGCCGGAGGCCCTTTGATCCAAGACTTCTGCGACCCCTACCGGAACAGCGACGCCATGCCACCCTGCATCCGGCCCAGGCCCTGCTTGGCGATCTGGTTGCCCTGGTCGATGGCGACGGCGCGCTGGTAGCTCTCCAGCGCCTCCTGGCGGCGGTTGGACTTCTCGTAGGCGAGCCCGCGATAGGCCCAGGAATCCGCGTCCTTGTTGTTGACGTTGAGGGCCGCGTTGTAGTCCTCGATCGCCTTGTCGTACTGGTTGGTGGCGATCAGGCTCTGGCCGCGGGCGGCGTAGGGCGCCGCCACGAAGGGGTTGCGGTCGATGGCGGCATCGAAGTCGCCGATCGCGGAGCGGTGCTGGCCTTGCGCCTGCCGCACCAGGCCGCGCGCGTGATAGGCCTCGGCCGATTCCGGCGTCAGGCGGATCGCCTGGCTCAGGTCGGAATAGGCGGCCTCGTAGTTGCCCTGCGCCCGCTGCAGGTTGGCCCGGCCGATATAGGCAGCGGTGTAGTTCGGATCGGCGTTGATCGCCTTGGTGAAGTCCTGGAGCGCCGCGTCGTTGCGGCCCGACTGGCGGTAGGCCAGGGCCCGGTTGCCGTAGGCAGAGGCCGAGTTCGGATCGAGCTGGATCGCCTTGGTGAAGTCGGCGATCGCCGAATCGAAGTTGCCCGCGCGGGCATAGGCCGCGCCGCGGGTGTTGTAGGCCGCCGCGTCGCTCGGGTTGCGCTGGATCACGTCCGACAGCGAGGCGATGTTGACCTCGGTGGCGCCGGACTTGTCGGCCTCGACCACCGCGAATTGCCGCGTCGCGGTGGCCCGGCTGACGGTGTCGCAGCCGGCGAGCGCCAGCGCGGTCAGCACCGTCGCCCCCAGCATCCGGGCCGCCGGTGTCACGCGGCTCAAGCCGATCACGTTGTTCATCGCCCGCTCCCCCGGGGCGGCGCATCCACGTCGCGCCGCACACCTTCGCCATTCGCACGCACGCGCCGCTCGAGCCGCGGTCCCGGTGCCGGACAGACCATTCCGGATCGGGGTGAACGCCGGCTTAAAGCGATGCGCCCCCGACGCTTGTGCGGTCCGATGTGGCGAAGGTGTGGCCTCTTACCGCCGCAAGGGCAGGGGAGCGCGCCGCCGGGACCGGGTGTGGCCGGAAAGCCGCACCTGCAAGGGGCCTCAATGGGTCAGGACCCGGTCGCGACCCGGGTGACGTGCCCCATCTTGCGGCCGGGGCGAGCCTCGCCCTTGCCGTAGAGGTGGAGATGGCGGCCCGGCTCGGCGAGGATCCGGGTCCAGTCGTCGGCCTCGGCCCCGATCAGGTTCAGCATCTCGACGCTCGTGCCGGTGAGCGATGCGCTGCCGAGGGGCCAGCCGCAGATCGCCCGGACGTGCTGGGCGAATTGCGAGGTCTCGGCTCCCTCGATGGTCCAGTGGCCGGAATTGTGCACCCGCGGGGCGATCTCGTTGACCACCACGCTCGCCCGGCCGTCGGCGCCGCGCACCAGGAACATCTCGACCGCCAGCACGCCGACATAGCCGAGCGCGTCGGCGATCCTGCGGGCGATCTCGACCGCTTCCGCGGCGGTCTCGGGCGCCATGCCGGGGGCCGGCACCACCGTGCGGGCGAGGATGTGGTGGCGGTGCTCGTTGGCGCACGGGCTGTAGGCCGAGAAGCGCCCTTCCGCGTTGCGGGCGGCGACCACCGACACCTCGGCCTCGAACGGCACGAAGCCTTCGAGGATGCAGGGCTGGTCGCGCAGGGACGCCATCACGGCGGCGGGATCGGCGACCGCCTCGCGCAGCATCACCTGCCCCTTGCCGTCATAGCCGAAGCGCCGGGTCTTCAGCACCGCCGGCAGGCCGATCTCCCTGATCGCCTCGGCGAGGCCCGCCGCGTCGTCCACCGCCCGGAACGGCGCCACCGGGATGCCGAGGCCGGCGACGAAGCTTTTTTCCGTCAGCCGATCCTGGGTGGTGGCGAGCGCCGAGGCGCTCGGATGCAGCGGCCGGCGCGCCGCCAGGATCTCGGCCGCGGCACTCGGAATGTTCTCGAACTCGTACGTCACCACGTCGACGGAATCGGCGAAGGCCCGGAGCGCCGCCGCGTCGTCGTAAGCCGCGATCGTGCGCCGTCCCGCCACCTCGAAGGCCGGGCTGTCGGGATCGGGGCAGTAGATATGGCATTTCAGCCCGTACTGCGCCGCCGCGACCGCGATCATGCGGCCGAGCTGGCCGCCGCCGATGATTCCGATGGTCGCGCCCGGCGCGATGGGGGGCGTGATGCTCACGGGGCGCTCGTATCCGGGTGTTCGGCCACCGCGGCGCTCTGGCGGGCGCGCCAGGCGTCGAGCCGGCCGGCGAGGTCGTCGTCGGTCAGGGCGAGGACGGCAGCGGCCAGCAGGGCGGCGTTGACGGCGCCGGCCCGGCCGATCGCCAGCGTGCCGACCGGGATGCCGGCCGGCATCTGCACGATCGACAGGAGGCTGTCCTGGCCCGACAGCGCCTTCGATTCGACCGGCACGCCGAAGACCGGCAGCGGCGTCATCGCGGCCGCCATGCCGGGCAGGTGGGCGGCGCCGCCGGCGCCGGCGATCACCACCCGGAAGCCCGCGGCCTTGGCGCCCTTGGCGAAGGCGACCAGGCGGTCGGGGGTGCGGTGGGCCGAGACGATGCGGGCCTCGTAGGGAATGCCGAGCGCATCGAGCGTCTCGGCGGCGTGGCGCATCGTGGCCCAGTCCGACTGGCTGCCCATGATCACCGCGACGGGGGGCGATGCCGCCATCGTCAAGCGCATCCTCCAGAAAGCGCTGCCAGGCCGCGAGCGGGCCGCAGCCGATCCTGTCGCAGTAGCGACGCATTTGCATTCGTGCAAGCCGAGTGCAAATGCCCGGCCGACCCGTCAGGCGATGATGTCCGGGGTCAGCTGGTCCTCCAGGAACGAGATGCGGTCGCGAAGCGCCAGCTTGCGCTTCTTGAGCCGCTGGAGCTGCAGGCGGTCGCCGGCCATGACCCCGGACAGGGCCTCGATCGCGTCGTCGAGGTCGCGATGCTCCTCCCGGAGCCGCGCCAGCTCGGTCTCGAATTCCTCCGTCGATTCCGCACTCAACTCGAACGCCATCGCCGCCCCAAGTTCTGGAGATATGCCCCTGGAAATATGCGGCGAAGCATGAACCAGGCCCCTGCCTCCGGCAAGGGCGTCGCGAGTGTGTCGGCAGGGTTGTGCAGCCCCTCCTTGGCCGGGCTCCTTGGCCGGGTGCTGCGGTGCACATTACGCAAATGCAATACGGAATGCCTTAGACATCGGCCGCGGGCTGTGGCAGGCTCCGTGTGTCACCTACATGACAGGAGGCAATGGCTGATGTCGCTGAACACGCATCTCTCCGAGCTTGAGCGTAAGCACGAATCGTTGGAGCGCGAGATCCAGGACGCAATCACCCACCTCTCCACAGACGACTTGCGAGTTGTAGAACTCAAGCGGCGAAAGCTTCACCTGAAGGATGAGATCAGTCGCCTGCGGACGACGTCCACCCGCGTGATGCACTAGCCCGGAAAAATTCTCCAGCGCCGCCGCGCCAGCGTTCGACGCGGCGGCCCCTGACTGGAGGACATTCGCCTAGCCCCGGCACCGTCGGAGCCGCCCGACCCGGGCGATTGAAGTCTTCCTTCTTTCTTGTCCTTCTCCGTCGCTATTTCGACGCACCATTTCTTAGATGGGACTGCAAGATTTCGTTTTTAACTGCAGGTTGCCTCGCCTTGCCGGCCGATGTGTCCGGTAGACCTTTCGCATCGACTCGACGACGCCCAGACCTGCAGCAAGCTCTCGGGCCGCGGTCGAGGGATCCTTTTTGGCCTGTTTTGCATCGGCGTGACGGCTATCGCGCCAGAATCCTCCCCCTACGAAACTCTGGCTTGCCCGAGTTTCGCATCCCTGTGCCCAAATCAGGCAAGTCCGGTTTGGGAGGGGGGAGGGTGCCCCTCGGATGCGGGGCGGGACGGGGGGCGACGCTTCCGGAGAGGTCGCGACATTCAAGGGCACGTCTGGATCAGCGCCGCGCTGCCCCACTCCCGGCCCTACTGACGCGGGGGTCGCCCTCCCCCGCAGATGCTGGCTGATTCACACTTTTCCTCTGAGGTCTAACTATCTGTCAGTATATGCGCCTCCCCTCCCCACAGGGGGAGGCGCACTATCTTCAAAGGAAGAAGCACCGGACCGAGATGTGTGAATGCAATAGCCCGCAAAGGGGGAGGGTTGCTGAGCGGCGTCTGTCGACATGCACCAAGTTACCTTCTGGTGCCATGAGCCCTGATGTTCGTCCATTCGCGGGCTGACCCCTCTCCAGCCGCTCGCGAAGCGACCGGACGATCGCGGAGTCGACAAAGCGGGCAAGCGGATTGCACCATCCCGCACAAGCGGTGATTCGGAATCCAGGCGCCGCTACTGCAAGTCCCTGGCGGTACTCGGCGGCTGGTCGTGCCAGCGGCTCCAGGCCCGGCGGAGCTGGCGCGGCGAGGCGAAGCCGGCCCGCTCGGCCACGCGCTCCATGTCGAGGCGGGTCCGGGCCAGCAGGTCGCGGGCGAGCGCCACCCGCAAGCCGTTGATGTAGCGGGGCAGGCTCATCCCGGCATGGCGGTTGAACAGCCGCGACAGGTGGCGCGGGCTCGTGGCTGCGAGGTCGGCCAGTGCCTCCAGGGTCCAGGCCCGGGCCGGATCGGCGCTCACCGCGTCCTGCACCCGGTGGATCGCCGGGTGGAGGTGGTTGCGCCCTTCCAGCCAGGGCGAGAGCTGCGGGTCATGGCCGGCCCGGCGCAGGTAGACCACGAGGTAGCGCGCCACCGCCGCCGCGCAGGCCGGATCGACGAGGCGCGCCACGAGATGCAGCATCAGGTCGATCCCGGCGGTGATGCCGGCGCTGGTCAGGCGCTCGCGGTCCTCGACGAACAGGCGGTCCTCCAGCACCCGGGCGGCCGGCGCCAGCGCGGCCAGTTCCGCGCAGGCCGCGTGATGGGTGGTGCAGGCATGGCCGTCGAGGAGCCCGGCCCGGGCCGCCAGCAGGGCGCCGGAGCAGATCGAGACGAGGCGGTGCCCCGGTCGCACCTCGGCCCGCAGCCATGCGACGATCGCCGCTTCGGCCGCCCGCTCGTCCGCGCCCGGGGGCGAGGGATCGCCCAGCACGAGTTCCGCCGTGCCGGCGAGGACCACGATCGCCCCCTCCGGCAGCGGCGACGGCAGGGGCGCGAGCCCCGAGAGCCCGAGTCCGATCGAACTCGTCACCTCGGGGCAGGGCCCGACATGGCCGACCCGGAAGCGGATCCGGTCCTGGATCAGGTTGGCCTTGCGCAGGACCTCGACCGGCCCGGCCACGTCGAGGAGCAGGGTGCGCGGTGGGCACACCACCACGACAGGGATCTCGGCCGGCCCGCTCACGCGGCGAGGCGGGGCGCCGGTCCGGACAGCGCCTCCTCGACCGTGGCGATGCGGGCGAAGCGTCCGGCGAGAACCAGTTCGGTGCGGGCCCGGATCTCCTCGGCGCTCCAACGCCGCCCGGCGGCGTCCGTCATCGCGAAGGTCAGGGTCGCCTCGGCCACGTAATCGACGCCGTAGCCGAGATCGGAGGCGTGGCGTGTGGTGGTCTCGCAGCATTGCTCGGTGCGGATGCCGCTGACGATTAGCCGGCGGATGCCGTTGCGGGTCAGCCAGACGTCGAGCCCGCTGCCGACCAGGGCCGAATGGCGCCGCTTGTGGAACACCGCGTCCGGCGCGATCCGCAAGGGCTCCAGGGGACGGACATGGCCGGAGGCGAGGGAGAATGGTCCCGGGTTCTCGACAGGGGAGTCCTCGACGTGGAAGACCTGCACGACGGGGACGTTTTGCGCCACGGCGCCGTCGATCAAGGCCTGCTGGCGATCGAGGAAGCGGGGCAGGTCCGCCTCGTCCCAGTAGGGGCGGTGGCGAAAGGATTCCTGCACGTCGATGACGAGGAGGGCGGTGTCCGGCATGGGGCTGATCCTTAGCGGGTGGGACGGCGCCAGGATAGGCACCGTCCCGAGACCCGAAAGGCCGCGCCCGGACCGGAAGCGGACGAAAAAGGACAGGCATCAGTGCGGTCGGAAGACCCGCAGCCGGTGTCCGTCGGGATCGAGGGCCACGAAGGTGCGGCCGAAATCCAGGTCGGTCGGCGGCTGGAGGATCGACAGGCCCCTTGCCGCCCAGTCCGCGTGGGTAGCCTCCAGGGTGGCGTCGTCCACCACCGTGACGGCGATCTCGGTCCCGCCGCCGGTGACGGAAGCGGCCGGCGCGACGGTGTGGCGGGACCACAGGCCGAGCTTCAGCCCGGTCTCGAAGGCGAACAGCACGAAGGTCGGGCCCGCCTCGACCGGGGCGCGGCCGAGCAGGGCGGCGTAGAATCGCCCGCTCGCCTCGGGGTTGTCGACGTAGAGGAGGGTGTAGGTCGGCTGGAGCATCGTCGGGGTTCCCGTCTGGTGCGACGCCCCGGGATCTACGCGGCCCCGCTGACAGATTCCGGCAGCAGCGATCACGCGGCGGGCGCGATGCCCTGGAGCGCCCGCCACTCCCGCATCAAGGCATGGCGGGGGCGGGGATAGCGCTCCCCGGTGAGGGTCAGGGCCTCGACCCGGTCGGTGCGGAAATGGCGAAAGTCGTCCCTCGTCTCGCACCAGGCGACGACGACCCGCACCCGTTCGAAGAAGCCGAGGGCGAAGGGCCAGATCACCCGCTCCGATCCCGCCCCGCCGGCGTCGCGGTAGCGGATCGCCACCCTGTGCTGCGCCCGGATGGCACCGCGCAGGGCGGCGAGGTCGATGCGCTCCGGCACCGCCTCCGCCGGGCCGACGATCAACGTCGAGGTATCGAGCCGTTCGCGCAGCGCCTGTGGCAGGACGGCGGCGATCTTCGCCAGCGCATCGCCCGCCGCCGCCGCCAGGGGGTCGTCGGTCCGCGTCGCCACCCAGCGCATGCCGAGGACCAGGGCCTCGATCTCCTCCTCGCGGAACATCAGCGGCGGCAGGGTGAAGCCGGGGCGCAGGACGTAGCCGAGGCCCGGCTCGCCCTCGATCGCCGCCCCTTGCGCCTGGAGACTGGCGATGTCGCGGTAGAGGGTGCGCAGGCTGACGCCGGTCTCCTGCGCCAGGTGTCGCCCGCTCACCGGGCCGCGGTGGCGGCGCAGGACCTGGATGAGGTCGAGCAGGCGTTCGGCACGGGACATCGGGGCGGGCTCGCGGCGGATCGGACGCCGCGTCGTCGCAGACCCCGCTCCGAAGCGGAAGCCCCCGCCCGTCAGCGCGCCGCGACCACCGCCACGCCGGCCCCGACCATGACGCCGCCGGAGACCCGGTTCGCCCGCCGGACCGCCGCGCGGGTGCGAAGCGCGCGCCGCAGCCGTCCGGCGAGGAGAACGTGGCCGCCGATCACCAGGGCCTCGACCGCGACGATGACCGCCGCCAGGAGCCCGACCTGGGGTGGCGTGAGCGCGGCGCCGACGACGTTCGGCAGCAGGGCCAGATAGAACAGCGGCATCTTCGGGTTGCCGAGATTGAGGGCGATACCGGTGAGGAAGCCCGCTACGAGGCCCGGCCGCCTGCCGTCCGCGCGCTCGGCCGGCAGCACCGGCTCCGCGGTCCAGAGCCGGATCCCGGTCCAGACCAGGTAGGCCGCACCGGCATAGCGCAGGACCGTCATCGCCACCCCCATCTCCCGCGCCACCACGGCGAGGCCGGTGGCGGCGAGCACGAGGAAGGCCAGGATGCCCGCCACCATCCCGAGCCCGTAGGCGATCCCGGCGGCCGGCCCGTGCGACAAGGTGCGGGCGACGATGGTCATGTTGTCGGGCCCGGGGCTCGCGGCGAAGACCAGGAAGGCGGCCGCGAAGGCGAGAAGGGTGGCGGAATCCATGGGGCGCTCCGGATCGGCGACGAGAGATCGCAACCCTATCAAGAGCCGGGCCACGGATTCCGCCGGGTCAAGCCGACGCGCAGGCGGGTTCCGGGCGCTGCCGTCCGCGCCGCAGGCCCAGCAGCAGGGCGAGGGCGGTGGCGGCCGCCGCGGCGCCGGCCAGCGACACTGCCGGGAAGCCGAGACCCGCATCGATCACCGCGCCGCCCAACGCCGCCCCGATCGCGTTGCCGAGGTTGAAGGCACCGATATTCATCGCGGAGGCGAGGTTGGGCGCGGCGGCGGCCGCGGCGACCACCCGCATCTGGAGCGGCGGGACGATGGTGAAGCTCGCCACCCCCCACAGGAAGATCAGCGGCACGCTGGCCCATTCCGAGCGCATGCCCGCCGCGAACAGCACCAGGAGCACGATGAGGCCCGCCAGCGAACCCAGCAAGGCCCCGTCGAGGGAGCGGTCGGCCAGTCGCCCGCCGAGCCAGTTGCCGAGGGCGAGACCCAGCCCGTAGACGACCAGCATCGCCGTGACGAAGGCGGAACCGGCCCCGGTCTCCCCCCGCAGGATCGGCGCGATGTAGGTGAAGACGGTGAACATCGCGCTGGCGCCGAGCACGGTCAGCAGCAGGGCGGCGAGGACGGGGCCGTGCCGCAGCGCGCGCAGCTCCGCCCGCATGTCGGAGCCGGCCTCGACCGGCAGCGGCGGCAGCGAGAGCCGCAAGGCCAGCATGGCCGCGCCGCCGATCGCCGCAATGCCGAGGAAGACGAGGCGCCAGCCCAAAGCCTCGCCGATCCAGGCGGCGAGCGGCACGCCGCCGATCGTCGCGATCGTCAATCCTGAGAACATCGCGGCGACCGCCGAGGCGCGCCGCTGCGGCGCCACCAGACCCGCCGCGACCACCGCGCCGATGCCGAAGAAGGCGCCGTGGTTGAAGGAGGTGACGACCCGGGCGGCGAGCAGCGTGCCGTATCCGCCGGCCAGGCCCGAGAGCAGGTTGCCGAGGGTGAACACGCCCATCAGGCCGATCAGCAGGGCCCGGCGCGGCGTGCGGGCGAAGAGCAGCGTCATCAGCGGCGCGCCGACGAGGACGCCGACCGCGTAGGCGCTGACCAGCAGGCCCGCCGCCGGAATCGAGACCCCGAGATCGGCGGCGATGGTCGGCAGCATGCCCATCGGGGCGAATTCGGTGACGCCGATGCCGAAGGCGCCGATCGCCAGCGCCAGCAGGGGTGGGTTGATCGTCTTCGGACGAATCGTCATGGAAAGCTCCCCGGTTGTTCCGGGCCGGAATTACGTCGACCGCGAGGAGGGCGGTAGCCGGGCTTGCGGACCAGGATCTGTGCGTGGGAGTCACGAATGGCGCGCGACGCGACCGACCGGGCCGGGGAGATGGCGGCCTTCGCCGCGGTGGTCCGGGCCGGCAGCCTGTCGGGCGCCGCGCGGTCGCTGGGCCTGACCCCGTCCGCGGTCAGCCGCATCGTCGCGCGCATCGAGGCCCGG
The DNA here is from genome assembly GCF_019216885.1 of Methylobacterium sp. SyP6R. Lineage (NCBI taxonomy): Bacteria > Pseudomonadati > Pseudomonadota > Alphaproteobacteria > Hyphomicrobiales > Methylobacteriaceae > Methylobacterium > Methylobacterium synurae. Next base: position 881,347 of record NZ_JAAQRC020000001.1, read on the forward strand.
CTCGGCGTGCGCCTGATCGTGCGCACGACGCGCAGCCTGCACCTCACGGCGGAGGGCGAGACCTATGCCCGGGCGGCGTGCCGCGTGCTGGCCGATCTCGACGAGGTCGAGAGCACCATCGCCGACCAGGCCTCGCCGCGCGGCCGGGTCCGGGTCAGCGCCGCCACCGCCCATGGGCGCCTCGTCGTGGTGCCGCTGCTGGCGGAGTTCGTCGCGCGCTACCCCGAGATCACCGTCGAGATCGATCTCAGCGACCAGATCGCCGACGTGCTCGGCGGCCGGGTCGACGTGGCGATCCGCTTCGGGCCGCTGGCCGACAGCCCGCTCACCGCCCGCCGCCTCGGCGAGACCGGCCGCATGGTGGTGGCGGCCCCGTCCTACCTCGCCCGGGCCGGCGTGCCGCGGGTCCCGGCCGATCTCGCCCGGCACAATTGCCTGGATTTCAGCTTCCGGCGCATCGAGCCGGGCTGGCCGTTCCGCGAGGCGGGACGCGACGTGCTGCTCGCGGTGCGGGGCAACCTGACGGCCAATAGCGGCGAGACGCTGGTGCAGCTGGCGGTCCAGGGGGTCGGCATCACCCGGGTGGGCACCTTCCATATCGGCGAGGAGGTGGCGAGCGGCCGGCTCGTCCCTCTCCTCGAAGCCTACAACCCGCAGGACCGCGAGAGCATCCACGCGGTCTTCGTCGGCGGCGCCACGGTGCCGGCACGGGTGCGCGTCCTGGTCGATTTCCTGGCGGAGCGGATGCGCACCCGGTCGGGCGACGGTTGATACGCCTGCGGCAGCCGCCCGTCAGTGCTCTCCGACTTCGCCCAGATGCGCCAGCAGCGCCTCGGCCACCTTCTCCGGTGCCTCGCGGGTCGGGAAGTGGCCGACCCCCTCCAGCTCCACCTGGCGGTAGGCCGCGGTGAAGAACTGCTTCTGGCCCTCGAACGAGGCCGGCAGCACGCAGGTGTCGGTTGCGCCGTGGATCACCAGGGTCGGCACCGCGATGCTCGGGGCTGCCTCGGCCGCCTGCCGCAACTCGGCAAAGCGCGGATCGGCTGCGTCGGCGCCCCAGCGCGAGCGGTAGAAGTTGAGGGTGACGGCGGCCCAGTCCGGGTTCTGGAACGATGGCGCGGTCTTCGAAAAGGTCTCGTCGGTGAACCAGGGGCCGGGCGGGCTCCAGGCCACCCATTGCTCGCGGGCGAAGGCCAGGGGATTCTCGCGCACGAAAGCGGCCCCCGGCTCGGTGTTCATGAACCACTGGTACCAGAAGGCCCGGACCTGCGGCAGCGGCGGCACGCCGATGCGGCCGGGGGCCCAGGGCACCGAGAGCGCGGCGAGCGAGGAGACCCGCTGCGGCCGGGCGGCGGCGAGCATGTAGGCGACGCGAGCCCCCCAATCGTGCCCGACCACCGGCAGGCGCGAGAAGCCCAAGCCATCCATGAAGGCCAGGATGTCGGTGGCGAGCGCCGCCGTCTCGCCGGTCCTCGGGGCCTCCGGGTTCAGGAATTTCGTCGGGCCGCAGCCGCGCCAATAGGGCACGATGGTGCGCCAGCCGGCGGCGTTCAGCAACGGCACCACGCCGTCGAAGGTCCGCGGGTCGTCCGGCCAGCCGTGCAGCAGCAGGACGGGCTGGCCCATGTCGGGGCCGGAAGCCTCGTAGGTGATCTCGACCTCGCCGGCCGTGACGCTGTTGACGTCCATGGGCACTACTCCCCCGTACACGAAACGCTAAGGGGCGGGACCCGCGAAGGTCCCGCCCCATGCACCCCTGAAGCCTCAGATGGGTCAGCCGATGATCTTGTCGATGGTGATCGGCAGCTCGCGGATGCGCTTGCCGGTGGCGTGGAACACCGCGTTCGCCACCGCGGCGGCGGCGCCGACGATGCCGATCTCGCCGAGACCCTTGACGCCGAGCGGGCTGACCTTGTCGTCGTGCTCGTCGACGAAGATCACCTCAATGTCGTGGATGTCCGCATTCACCGGCACGTGGTACTCGCCGAGATTGTGGTTCATGATCCGGCCGAGGTTGTGGTCGAGCATCGACTCCTCTTCGAGCGCTGCCCCGATCCCCATCACCACCCCGCCGAGGATCTGGCTGCGGGCGGTCTTGAGGTTGAGAATCTTGCCCGCCGCGATGGCGCTGACGATGCGGGTGACCCGCACCACGCCGAGATCCTCGTCGATCTTCACCTCGGCGAAGACCGCCGAGTGGGTGTAGGCCGAGAAGCGCATGTTGGTGAGCATGCTGGGCTTCACCGTCTCGGTCGCCTCGACCCGCTCGACGCCGCCGGCCCGCATCGCATCGGCGATTCCCACCTTTCGCGAGGGGTCGCCCTGGAGCCGGATCTCGCCGCCCGCGAAGGTGACATGGGCGAAATCGGCATTGGCGAGCGGCGAGTCGGCCATGCCGCGGGCATAGCCGAACAGCTTCTCCGCCACCGTCCGGCAGGCCGCCTGCACCGCCGCCCCGGACGAGGCCGCGGTCCAGGACCCGCCGGCGAGCGGCGCCTCGGGCAACGCCGTGTCGCCGAGCCGGGTGGTGACATGGTCGAGGTCGAGGCCGAGGGCGTCGGCGCCGATCTGGGCCAGGATCGTGTAGGTGCCGGTCCCGAGATCGGCGGTGGAGCAGGCGAGTTCGAGCTTGCCGTCGGGCGTGAGCGTGGCGCTCGCGCTCGATTGCATCATCATCGCCTCCCACACCCCGGTCGCCATGCCCCAGCCGACGAGCTCGCGCCCGTCGCGCATCGCGCGCGGCTCAGGCTTGCGCTTGCCCCAGCCGAACTTCGCCGCGCCCTGCTCGTAGGCGGCGCGCAGGGCCTTCGAGGTGAACTCCTTGTCCTCGCCCTCGTCGCGCTCGGCATAGTTGCGCAGGCGCAATTCCAGCGGATCGACGCCGGTGGCGTAGGCGAGTTCGTCCATCGCCGATTCGAGGGCGAAGATGCCGGTGACGGCACCGGGCGCCCGCATGTCGGAGGGGGTGTAGGTGTCGATCTTGGCGAGCTTGTAGTCGAGCGTGACGTTGGGGCAGTGGTAGAGCAGGCCCGACCAGTTGACGACCGCTTCCTGGTAATCCTCGAAGGTCGAGGTGCCGGCGACCGCGTCGTGGGTGAGCGCCTGGAGCCGCCCGTCCTTGTCGGCGCCGAGCGCCACATTCTGGTAGGTCTCGGGCCGGTAGCCGAAGGTGAACATCTGGTCGCGGGTCAGCACCACCCGAACCGAGCGCTTGAGGTCGAGGGCGGCCGAGACCGCGAGATAGAGCTGGTATTGCGGCCGCAACCCCGAGCCGAACCCGCCGCCGACGTAAGGGGTGATCACCCGAACGTCGTCGGGCTTCAGGCCGAACACGCTGCAGACATAGGCCTGCGAGTTGTTCACGCCCTGGATCTTGTCGTGGATGGTGAGCTTGCCGTCGGCCTCGTAGACCACCGTCGAGGCGTGCGGCTCCATCGGGTTGTGGTGCTCGATCGGCTGCTTGTACTCCTGCCGCAGCTGGATCGGCGCCGCGTCGTAGGCGCCGGCGGCGTCGCCGCGCGGGTCCGGCGGCGGCTTGATGCCGGAGCGCTTCTTCGGCGGCACGTAAGCCGCGTCACGGTTCTTCTCGAGGTCGGTGTTCGGGGCTTCCTCGGAATAGGTCACCTTGACGAGGCTGGCGCCGTGGCGGGCGAGCTCGAAGCTCTCGGCGACGACGAGCGCCACCGGCTGGCCGCCATAGACGATCTCGGGGCCGTTCAGCGCCCGGAACGGCGAGCCGGGCGGCGCGACCTGATCGCGGTAATTGTAGTCGAGCCAGGCGGTGCGCGGCTTGTTCTCGTGGGTGAACACCTTGATCACGCCGGGCACCGCCTCGGCGGCCTTTGTGTCGATCGCCGTGATGCGGCCCTTGGCGATGGCGCTCGACACGACCACGCCGTGGGCGAGGTCGGGGGCAGTGAACTCGGCGGCGTACTTGGCGGCGCCCGTCACCTTGGCGGGGCCGTCGAGCCGGCTCCGCGCGGTGCCGACATAATGCGAGGGGGTTGCCATGGCGATCCTCTAGGCGATGCGCTTGTCGGTCTGGGATTGCGGCGTGCCGGCGGCGGCTTGGACCAAGCCCCGCACGATGGCGCGCCGCGCCAGCTCGACCTTGAAGGCGTTGTGGGAATAGGGCCGGGCCTCGGCCAGGATCACGTCCGCGGCCTCGCGGAACGTCTCCGGAGTCGCGGGCTTGCCGGCCAGGCGAGCCTCGGCTTCCGCATTGCGCCAGGGCTTGTGGGCGACGCCGCCGAGCGCCAGGCGCGCGGTCTTGATCGTGTCGCCGTCCATCTCGAGGACTGCCGCGACCGAGACCAGCGCGAAGGCGTAGGACAGACGATCGCGCAGCTTCAGGTAGGTGTAGTGCTTCGAGAAGTCCTCGTCCGGCAGGTCGACCGACAGCACGATCTCGCCGTGGCGGAGCGTGGTGTCGCGGTGCGGCTCGTCGCCCGGCAGGCGGTGGAACTCGGCGAAGGGGATGCTGCGGCGGCCGTTCGGCCCCTCGACCTGCACGGTCGCGTTCAGCGCCGCGAGTGCCACGCACATGTCGGACGGATGGGTGGCGATACACTTATCCGACGCGCCGAGGATGGCGTGGATGCGGTTGACGCCGGTCATCGCCGGGCAGCCGCTGCCGGGCTCGCGCTTATTGCAGGGCGTGCCCTCGTCGTAGAAATAATAGCAGCGGGTGCGCTGGAGCAGGTTGCCGCCGGTGGTGGCGGCGTTGCGTAGTTGCGGCGAGGCGCCGGCGAGGAGCGCGCTCGCGAGCAGCGGATAGCGCTCGTTGACCAGCGGGTCGTAGGCGACGGTGGCGTTCGGCACCAGCGCGCCGAGACGCAGGCCGCCCTCGTGCTGGACGATCTCGTCGAGGGGCAGGCGGGTGATGTCGACGAGCCGGCCCGGCCGCTCGACGTTGTACTTCATCAGGTCGACGAGGTTGGTGCCCCCGGCGATGAAGCGCGCCGCCGGATCGGCGGCGAGCGCCTGCACGGCCTCCTGCACGGTGCCGGCGCGGGTATACTCGAACCGGTTCATTCCGCGGCCTCCCGGAACGACGACGCCTTGCTCTTCAGGACGTCCTCGACGGCGTCGACGATGTTGGAATAGGCGCCGCAGCGGCAGATGTTGCCGCTCATGTGCTCGCGGATCTCCTCCCGCGAGCGGGCCCGCCCCTCCTCGATCAGCGCCACCGCCGACATGATCTGGCCCGGCGTGCAGTAGCCGCACTGGAACGCGTCGTGCTCGACGAACGCGGCCTGGACCGGATGGAGGGCCCCCGAGGACAGGCCCTCGATGGTGGTGACCGTGGCACCGTCCTTCTGCACCGCCAGCGCGAGGCAGGAATTGATGCGCTTGCCGTCGACGATCACCGTGCAGGCGCCGCACTGGCCGTGGTCGCAGCCCTTCTTGGTGCCGGTGAGATCGAGCTCCTCGCGCAGGAGGTCGAGCAGGGTGGTCCAGGGCGCGACCTGGAGCCGCCGCTCCTGCCCGTTGACCGTGAGGGTGACCGGGATCGTGCCCGGTGGGGCGGAGGAGCCGCTTTCGCTCAGCATGGATCTGCCATCGATCGAGAGGGGGCCCGGCACCGGCGCGCACCGAGAGGGCGCGCGACCCTGGGCCGGGCGGCATACCCGATAACCGTTCCAAGGTGTGGTCGTTCCCCGAGGGGGTATCGGGGCGCGAAGCGCGCCATGCACCCGACGCCGTCCATCGCCCGCACCTCGCCGCTTCTGGCCGCCGCGCCGCTGCGCTAGTGATGGCGTCACCGCGGCCGGACACCCGTCCCCGCGCCCGCTACGACGCGAACCCGGAGACACCGCATGGCCGCGCTTGACCGGATCCTCAACGACATCGACCGCGACCTCGACACCTCCCTGGAGCGGCTCTTCGCCTTCCTGCGCATCCAGTCGATCTCGACCGATCCGGCCTATGCGGCGGAATGCCGGAAGGCGGCGGAGTGGCTCAAAGGCGATCTTTCCGCCATGGGCTTCGAGGCCTCCCTGCGCGAGACCGGCGGCCATCCGGTGGTGCTCGCGCATTACGCCAAGCCCGGCGCCCCGCACGTGCTGTTCTACGGCCATTACGACGTGCAGCCGGTCGATCCGCTCGATGAGTGGGAGACGCCGCCCTTCGAGCCGCGCATGGCGACCCTGCCGGACGGCCGCAAGGCCATCGTTGCCCGGGGCGCCTGCGACGACAAGGGCCAGGTGATGACCTTCGTCGAGGCCTGCCGTGCCTTCAAGGCGATCGACGGCGCGTTGCCGGTCGGCGTCACCCTGCTGATCGAGGGGGCGGAGGAGGACGGCTCGAAGTTCCTGCCCGAATGGGTCGCGGCGAATCGCGAGGAGCTGAAGGCCGACGTGGCGCTCGTCTGCGACACCGGGATGTGGGACCGCGATACCCCGGCCATCACCTCGTCGCTGCGGGGCTTGGCCTATTTCGAGGTCACGGTGGCGTGCGCCGACCGCGACCTGCATTCGGGTCTGTTCGGGGGGGCTGCCGCCAACCCGATCCGGGTGCTTTCGCGCATCATCGCCGACCTGCACGACGAGCAGGGCCGGGTCACCGTGCCGGGCTTCTACGACGGCGTCCACGAGACGCCGGACGCGGTGCTGGAGCAGTGGCGCGGCCTGAACCTGACGCCCGAGAGCTTCCTCGGCACCGTCGGCCTGAACCTGCCGGCGGGGGAGCGCGACCGGATGCTGATCGAGCAGATCCAGTCCCGCCCGACCTGCGACGCCAACGGCATCATCGGCGGCTATACCGGCGAAGGCACCAAGACGGTGATCGCCGCGAAGGCCAGTGCCAAGATCTCGTTCCGCCTCGTCGGCGACCAGGACCCCGAGGCGCTCGACCGCAACTTCCGCGCCTTCGTGAAAGAGCGCATCCCGGCCGATTGCTCGGTCGAGATCGTCACCCATAAGGGCTCGCGGGCGCTCGCTCTGCCCCACGGCATGCCGGCGTTGGAGGCCGCCAAGGGCGCGCTCGCCGAGGAATGGGGCCGGGCCCCGGTGACCATCGGCTCGGGCGGCTCGATCCCGATCGTCGGCGACTTCAAGCGCACGCTCGGCCTCGACACGCTCTTGGTCGGCTTCGGCCTCGACGACGACCGGGTGCATTCGCCGAACGAGAAGTACGACCTCCAGAGCTTCCACAAGGGGACCCGCTCCTGGGCGCGGATCCTGGCGGCTCTCGCGAAGTAGGACGGCCCACGCCTGCCGCCGGACCGCCGGCGGCAGGTCATCGCGTGACATGTCCTCGATCGCGAAGGGCCTGACGATGCAGCAGAAGGTCATCGGCCTGATCGGCGGGATGAGCTGGGAAAGCTCGGCCGAGTATTACCGCATCATCAACGAGACGGTGCGGGACCGCCTCGGGGGTTTGCGCTCGGCGCGCTGCCTGATGTGGTCGTTCGATTTCGGCGAGATCGAAGCCTTGCAGCATGCCGGCCGCTGGGACGAGGCGACGGCCGCGCTGATCGACGCCGCCCGGCGGCTGGAGCGGGGCGGGGCCGATATCGTGGTGATCTGCACCAACACCATGCACCGCATGGCCGACGCGGTGCAGGCGGCGATCGGCCTGCCCTTGCTGCACATCGCCGACCCGACCGCGGAGCGGATCCGCGCCGCCGGCCTGTCCCGAGTGGGCTTGCTCGGAACCGCCTTCACCATGGAGCAGGATTTCTACAAGGGCCGGCTCGCTGCGCGCCACAGCCTCGACGTACTGGTGCCCGAGGCCGAGGACCGGGCCGAGGTGCATCGGGTGATCTACGAGGAACTGGTCCGGGGCCGGGCGCTGCCGGCCTCGCGCGAGGCCTACCGGGCGGTCATCGCCCGGCTGGTCGCGCGGGGCGCGCAGGCCGTCATCCTCGGCTGCACAGAGATCATGCTGCTGGTGCGGCCGGAGGACAGCCCGGTGCCGCTCTTCGATACGACGGCGATCCATGCCGAGGCGGCGGTGGATTGGGCGCTGGCGGACGGCTAATTGCCGTTCACCAGCCGCCGGCTGAGCGCGTTGTGCCGCTCCGCCAGCCGCTCCGTCTCCAGCGTGAGCAACCGCCCGTCCCGCACCACGATCCGTCCGTTGACGACGCTCAAAGCCACGCCCGGCGGCGCACAGAACACCAGAGCCGCGACCGGGTCGTGCAGGGCGCCCGCGAGGCTGAGCCCCCGCAGGTCGAAGGCGACGCAATCGGCCGCCATGCCGGGCGCGAGCGCGCCGATATCGTCGCGCCCTAGCACCTTCGCCCCGCCCAGGGTCGCGATCTCCAGGGCCTGCCGAGCCGTCATGGCGGCTGGCCCATAGCCGACGCGGGCGAGCAGCATCGCCTGGCGCACCTCGCCCAGCAGGTGCCCGCCATCGTTCGAGGCCGAGCCGTCGACGCCGAGGCCGACCGGTACGCCCTCGCAGCGCATCCGCGGCACCGGGGCGATGCCGGAGGCGAGCCGCATGTTCGAGCACGGGCAATGCGCCACACCGGTCCCGGTGCGGGCAAACAGCCGGATGCCGTCCTCGTCGAGCTTGACGCAATGGGCGTGCCAGACATCCGGCCCGACCCAGCCGAGATCGGCGGCGTATTCGGCCGGTGTCTTCCCGAATCGCTCGCGGCTATACGTGACGTCGTCCTGGTTCTCGGCAAGGTGGGTGTGGAGCGAGACGCCGTAGGACCGGGCGAGCACGGCTGCATCGCGCATCAGGCCTTCGCTGACCGAGAAGGGCGAGCACGGCGCCACCACGATCCGGCGCATCGCGTAAGGCGTGGGGTCGTGCCAGGTCTCGATCAACCGGCGGGTGTCCGTGAGGATCGCGGCCTCGTCCTCCACCAGCGCATCGGGCGGCAGCCCGCCGGCGCTCTCGCCCACGCTCATCGCCCCGCGGGCGGCGTGGAAGCGCAGGCCGATCTCGTCGGCCGCTTCGATGCTGTCGTCGAGGCGGCAGCCGTTGGGATAGAGGTAGAGGTGATCGCTCGACGTGGTGCAGCCCGAGAGGATCAGCTCGGCCATCGCGGTTTGCGTCGAGACTCGCACCATCTCGGGCGTGAGCCGGGCCCAGATCGGATAGAGCGCCTTCAGCCAGCCGAACAGATCCGCGTCCTGCGCCTCCGGCACGGCGCGGGTAAGCGACTGGTACATGTGGTGATGGGTGTTGACGAGGCCGGGCAGCAGCACGTGGCCGGCGAGGTCGATCACCGTATCGGCGGTGTCGGGCACCGCCTCCGGCCCGCCGACCGCGACGATGCGGTTGTCCTCGACCAGCACGAAGCCGTGCTCGATCTCGCGCCGGCCCTCGTCCATGGTGACGAGGCGGTCGGCGTTGCGCAGGAGAAGCGTGGCCATGCGGGGGCTCCGGCGGGTCGGGACCGGCATGCTGGGCGCCGGGGAGGCCGCGGGTCAAGCGGCGCTTGACCAAGCGGCAGCCGTCGGGCACCCCGGGACGCCGAGACCGGAGATCCCGCCATGTCGAGCCACACCGCGTCGAGTCACGAGACCCCGCGCCTGACCACCCACGTGCTCGACACCGCCCGTGGCCGTCCGGCCGCCGGGGTGGCGGTGCAGCTCTGGCGCCTGGCCGGCGGCGCGCGGGAGGAGGTCGCCCGCACCCTCACCAACGCGGACGGGCGCTGCGACGCGCCGCTGCTCGCCGGGGAGGCCCTGGTGCCCGGCATCTACGAGCTGGTCTTCGCGGTCGGCGCCTATTTCGCGGGCGCGGGCGACGACGGTGCCGGCGACTTCCTCGACGAGGTGCCGGTGCGCTTCGTGGTCCGGTCCGGCCTGAGCCACTACCACGTGCCGCTGCTGATCGCGCCCTACTCCTACAGCACCTATCGCGGCAGCTGACGGATCATCCGGTTTCCGATTGATCGCTTCGCGATGCGGAAACCGGCTTCGCTCAGGTGCCGCGCGGGCTGGCTGATGCGGTTTCCGAACGGATCGTCCGGAAACCGCATCAGGCGCCCGGCTTCTGCCAGCCCCGGCGGCGCTCGGCCAGGCCGTGCTCGCGGTAATGGAGCAGCGGATTGATCCCCGCTCGCTCCACGTCGGGATTGGCCGAGAGGTAGCCCCTGGTGCTGAACTCGGCGGAGGGATCGCGCCCCTCGCGCCAGCCGAAATGCAGGTAATGCTCGAGGGGATCGCAGCCTTCGGCCGCGACATCCGGATTCTTGCCGAGATAGTAGATCGGGTCGAACCCGCCGACGAGGGCAGGTGCGTCGGCCTTGCGGCTCCATGGTGTGATGCGCCACAGCATCGGACGTCTCGAGGCTCCCTGGGACGAGGCCGAACGCCGCCGGTATTCCGCGACCTTGCGTTGCGTCGGTTGCCCAACGTCAGCAAAGCCGAATCCCGGTCCCGGCGCAAGTAGACCATAGCCGGCTGATCGACGGTTTTCCGCGGCACCCGGCGTCCGCGCGGGACGGCCCACGCGACGGGCCTCATCTCTGCCACAAGTTGCGGTCTCACTGGGCATGGGCGGCGGGGCGCGTTGCACAGGAGTTGACGATGGGACTCGTCATTCTCGACCCCCAATCGGGCCATCGCGTCGAAATCGGCATGGCATCCCCCGATCAGGGGACTGGTCCCGGAGGGACGAACAGGGCAGGTAGAGCCGACGCTCGGCCGGAAGGACTGCCCATGCCCCGATACTTCTTCAACACTCACATCGGCCAGGACGTCATCACCGATCTGAGCGGTGAAGAATTGCGTGATCCCGATCATGCCTGGGAGGCCTCGCGCGCGATCATCCGCTCGATGATGGACGACCCGAAGAACCAGGATCGGCTGCTTGCCGCGAGCCTGGTGGTGACCGACGAGGCCGGCGAGGTGGTGCTCGAATTCCCCTTCGCCGAGGCCCTGGCGGGGGACGCGCCCGAGGAGCCGTGGCACGGGACGCCGAACGCCCATTGAGGCCGTCGCGACACTGGACCACCCCTGCTCCGTGGCCGTGAGACCATGACAATCGTCCGCCGCGCCCTACATGCAGGGAGGGCGCCGGGGGCGGGCCGCACTCGGCGGCACGTTCGGCCCGGCGCCCTCCGAGGCCGCGGCTCGCCCGCGCCTCGCAAGAGGGATGACGTCATGGCGACCCAAGACAGCACCGCGCGCGGACAGGCCGAGACCCGCGCGGCGCGGGCCCAGATGCAGGCCGAGATGGCGGCGCAGGCCTGGTCCGACCTTGCCAATGCGGAGCGTAGCCGCGACGACAATACGGCTCGCCTCAAGGCCCTGCGCCTCGCCCGTGAGGCCGAGGATGAGGCCGCGGCAGCCTCCAAGGCCGCCGCGAAGGCCGCTCCCAAGACCGGCGCCAAAACCGTCACCAAGGCTGCCCCGAAGGCGCGGGCCAAGAAGAGCTGAAGGTTTGGAGCTGCAGATTTAGAGTTGCAGGTTTCTTGGCAGGGGACCCGTCGCGGCCCCGTGCATCCGGTGAGCGACACCGGTCCCTCGTGACTTCGAACGAGCCGGGCGATCCGTCCGCACGAGATCGGGGGCCGTGTTCCGCGCGCCGAAAGGGGCGGCCCGGGAGGGCCGCCCCTTTCGGCGCGCGACGCCATGCGCCCCGCCGGGCCCGCAAAGCCTAACAAGCGGTGCCGCCATCCGGCAGGCCGATAATGCCTCGTTTCCGGCCGCGCCGCTCGTGCCGGCGCGCTCGTGACCGGATCGTCGCACCCCGAATCCGGGCCGCGATCGACGGAAAGGAGGCCGATGACGCTCGGGGGCGCATCGGTCCGGCAAGAGCATTTTCCGACGAAGTGGAAACCGGTTCGTCGCAGAAAATGCGTCAAAACAAAGGCCTAGAGAGCTTCGCGATTGCAACGCGATCGTGAAGCGCCCTAAGCAGACTTGCGTTGGCAGGCCAACGCTTCGTCCGCTTAGATCCTTGTTTTATCGCAGATTTTTTCCGCAAAACCGGCGGCCACTTTTGCGAAATCTGCTTAGACCGGAGGCGTCACGGTTCCGCCCACGCAACGGGGCACGCAACACGCAGGCAATGCCCGCCTCCTATACGCCTCGCCACCGACGGCCGATCGCGGCTGCGAAAGTCCAGGCAGCAGGGGCAGGCACGATGCTCACCATCCTCCGGATCGTCACGGCCGCCGCCATCCTCGCCGGCGCGAGCCCTGCGAGGCCCGTCATGGCGGCGCATATCGTCCCGATCGACCGGGAGGGAGCGGCCGGGGCCGCGTCGCATCCAGGCGGCGCCTGCCCGCTGCGGGCCTGGCCTTACATCGGCTGACGACGCTACCGGATCGCGTCGTGTCCGACCCGCCCCCGAAGGTCGGGACCGCCGTTCCCGAGGGTGCCGAGCTGTTCCAGATCCGCAACGAGCGCATCGCCCGCACCGCCGAGGCGCAGCTGGAGGCGGATCTCGGCGCGACCCACGAGCGGTCAAGCGCCCTCGAAGGGCAGGTCGGCTCGCTCTCGGCCATCAAGAATCGCGGACCGGGGTGGGGGAGTGCCGCGACCGGATGATCGTGAATCCCTATACCGGGCACTATTCCCAGGACATCCGCCCGCTCGACACGTCGGCGATTGCCGGCGGGCTCTGGTCGCGCCTGGTCGGCCGAACGCGCGAGCGGCAACCTGAGCGTCAGCCGAGGAACCGGTTCGCGCGCAGCCGCGCCACGGCGAGGTCGACGAAGGTGCGCACCTTGGCCGGCGCCTGCCGCCCGTCGGGATGGACGACGTGGATGGGGAGCGGCGCCTCCTCGTATTCGGCGAGGGCGACCATCAGCCGGCCGTCGAGCAGGGCGGGCCCGACCTGGTAGGAGAGCGCCCGCGTCAGCCCCCAGCCCGCGAGCGCCGCCGCGATGCCGGCCTCGTTGGTGTTGCTCAGGAGGGCGGGCTGGACCGTCACGCGCTGATCCTGTCCGAAGCGCCACTCGGTCGAGGCCCAGGACCCGGTCGACATGGCGAGGCGGTGATGCTTCAGGTCCTGGGGCGTCGCCGGCATCCCGTGCGTCGCGAAATAGGAGGGAGCGCCGCAGACGACCCGGCGGACCGCGCCGACCCGGACGGCCGTGAAGCCGGAATCCGGTAGGTGGCCGATGCGGATCGCGACATCGATCCCTTCCTCGACGATGTTGACCTGCCGGTCGACGAACAGGGTCCGGGCGGTCATGGTCGGGTAGAGGTCGAGATACTCGGTCACGATCGGCAGGACGTGCATCCCGCCGAACAGGACCGAGGCGGTGACGGCGAGCGCGCCGGACGGCGTGGCGTAGGAGCCGGCGGCCGCGGCCTCCGCCTCGGCGATGTCGGCGAGGATGCGGCGGCAATCCTCATGGTAGCGGCCGCCCGCCTCGGTGAGCTTCACCGAACGCGTGGTGCGCACGAACAGCCGGGCGCCGATCGCCTCCTCCAGGGCCGCCACCGCCCGCGTCACCGCCGGCGGGCTCATGTGCAGCCGCCGCGCGGCCTCGGCGAAGCTCGCCGCCTCGGCGACCGTCGCGACGATGCGCATGGCCTGCAGGCGATCCATGGTTCCCCTCCTGGCCCTGCGGCGGCGACGCGCCGCCGTCGCAGGGCCGGTGATACGAGTACGATCGTCTCAGAATCCGAAATGGCTGAGGCCCGGATGGTCGTCCGGCCGGCGGCCGAGGGGCCAGTGGAACCGGCGCTCCTCCTCGCGGATCGGGTGCTCGTTGATGCTCGAATGCCGGGTGCGCATCAGGCCGTCCTCGGCGAATTCCCAGTTCTCGTTGCCGTAGGCGCGGAACCACTGGCCGCTGTCGTCGTGGTACTCGTAGGCGTAGCGCACCGCGATGCGGTTGCCGGAAAACGCCCAGATCTCCTTGATCAGGCGATAGTCGAGTTCGCGGTTCCACTTGCGGGTCAGGAAGGCCTCGACCTCCTGGCGCCCGGTGAGGAACTCGGCACGGTTCCGCCAGCGCGTGTCCGGGGTGTAGGCGAGGGCGACCTTGGCCGGATCGCGGCCGTTCCAGCCGTCCTCGGCGAGGCGGACCTTGTCGATGGCGCTCGCCTCGGTGAAGGGCGGCAGCGGGGGACGGGACATCGGATACTCCTCTAGGATTTTGCGGGATCGGGGCAACGTGACGGAGGACGGCGGCGGGGTCGATGGCCGCCGGGGCGAGACTCACAGGGCGAGATGGACGGGCCCGCTGCCCATGGCCGGGACGGCCGAGCAGATCAGGACCTCGTCCGCTGCGACCGCCGCCGCGGGTTCCTTGGCGTAGGTGACGGCGCCGGCAAGCAGCCGGGTCCTGCAGGTCCCGCAGGAGCCTTCCCGGCAGCTGAATTCGGGACTGAGGCCGCGGGCCTCGGCGAGGTCCAGCAGCATTCCGGATTCCGGCGTCCAGCGCGCCTCCTTGGAGGAATTCAGGAAAGCGACCGCGACCGGCTCCGCCGCGGCGGGCGGGCGCTCCGGCCTTGCGGCTGCCGCCGGCCCGCTGCGCACGAGCGAGGAGGGGCCGAACGCCTCGGCGTGGATGCGGTCGTCGGCGACGTTGAGGCCGCGCAGGGCGTCATAGAGTCCTTGCGTGAAGGCGGGCGGGCCGCAGAGATAGAAGTCGTCATCGCCGAACGGCAGGAGGCGGGCCAGCAGCGCCCTGTCGATCCGGCCGGCGACGTCGTAATCGACCCCCGCGACGGCGTCGCCGGGCTCGCTGAGCACCCGCACGAGCCGCACCGCGCCGCCGGAAGCGGCGGCGAGCTCGGCCAACTCGCGGGCGAAGGGCCGGTCCTCCCGGGACCGGGCGGCCTGGACCAGAACGGTCGGCCGGACGCGCCGGGTCCGCAGGCCCTCGTAGACGACGTGGCGCAGCATCGCGAGGAGCGGCGTGATGCCGACCCCGCCGGCGAGCAGAACGGCCGGGCGCCGGCCTTGCGCGTCGATGGTGAAGCCGCCGGCCGGGGCGCGGGCCTCGATCTCATCTCCCACCCGCAAGGTCTCGTGCAGGTGGCGGGACACCGCGCCGTCCCGCTTGACGCTGATCCGGTACGTCGCATCCGACGGCGCGACCGAGAGCGTGTAGGTGCGGATGACCGGCGTCTCCTGCCCGGGCAGCGTCACGCGGATCGGCAGGTGCTGCCCGGCCCGGTGCGGGACGAGCCCGGCCCCGTCCGCCGGCCGGAGATGGAAGGAGCGGATCGTCCGGCTCTCGTCGACGATCCGGGTGACGGTGAACGGGCGCCACCGCGTCGCGAGGTCGGCGGCACGGAGCCGGTCGGCGGCCTCACGCCAGTCGCCGGTCATCAGCGAATTGGGCGACCAGCCGTCCGGCCGGAAAGTCCAGCGCCGGGGCAGCGCGCCGCGCCGCCGCACCACCCGGCGCGGCCGGACCGTCCAGAGCCGCTCGGCACCCTGAAAGGCGGCGATCTCGGGTGAGGACAGGACGATTTCGGCGTCGCCCGTCAGCTGCAGCAGGTCGCCGGTCGCGAAATCTGCGAAGACCAGGCCGGCCTTGCCGTTGAGCAGGATGTTGCCCAAGGTCGCGAAGAACAGGTTGCCGGCGAAATCGGGAATCGTGAGCGTGCCGTCGGCGGCGACCCGCACGAAGCCGGCCTTGCCGCCGCGATGCGAGACGTCGACCTGACGGTGCCCGCCCTGCTCGGCGTAGGAGGCGACGAAGAAGGTGTCGGCGGCCGCGATCGTGGCGCGGGCCGCGTCGTCGAGGGCGCCGCTCTCCTCGACGTCGCTCGCGACGGCCCGCTGCGGATCACGGATCGCCGCGCCGTCGCGCAGCTGGATGTATTGCGGGCAATTGCCGAAGCTCTGCTCGACCTCGACTCGCAGGAGGCCCTCCGCCGATCCGCGGATGACGCCGTTCACCCGGTTGCGGCGGCGGGTGTGCAGCTCGATGCCGAGGAGACCGATCGCCTCGCCCTCGCGCAAGCCCAAGCTCGCCGGGTCGCCCGGATCGGGCCGCGCCGCGATGGTGAGCGCCCTCGGGCTCGGCGCGGCGACGAAACCCGGCGCACCGGCGATCAGCGTCGCCCAGGCGTCGCCCTGCGGGTCGACACTACCGGCGACGAGGAACGGGAGCTGCGCGAAGAAGGCGCGGTGCTGCTCCGGCATGAAGTCCCGCACCACCCGCCGGCCGACCTCCGCCATCCGCGCGGCGACGCCGACCTGCTCCTGGATGGCCGTCTCGCCCGGATGCCAGGGCGAAGCCTGGGGGGCGGAAGGCCCCGTCATCGTCGAACCATCGCTCATCATGCATCTCCCGTCCGGTTCGGTCGGGCGCAGCCTGACGGCGCGCCCGGACAGGTGGGGTCAGGCGGCGCTGAGGCCGGCCGGGGTCTCCGCGAAGGGGAGGAAGCCCGGCAGGGCCTCGATCCGGCGCAAGTACGCGACGACGTTCCGATAGTCCGACAGGTCGACGTTACCCTCGGGGGCCCGCGCCAGATAGCTGTAGAGCGCGACATCCGCGATCGTCGGATGCCCGCCCACCAGCCAGTCGCGGCCGGTCAGGTGCGCCTCCAGGCGCCGCAGCAGGGTATGGGCCCGTCCGATCACCTCCTCGGGGCGGAAATCGGCGCCGAACACCGTGACGAGCCGGGCGGCGGCGGGGCCGTAGGCCAGCTCGCCGGCGGCGACCGACAGCCAGCGCTGCACGGCGGCCGCGGCCTCTGCGTTCTCCGGCAGCCAGTCGGTCCGGCCGAGCTTCTTCGCCACGTAGACCAGGATGGCGTTCGAATCCGCGATGACGATGCCGTCGTCGTCGAGCACCGGCACCTGGCCGAAGGGGTTGAGGGCCAGGAAGTCGGGCCGCTTGTGCGCCCCCGCCCTCAAATCGACCTCGATCGCCTTGTGCGGCACGCCGAGCAGCGCGAGGAACAGCCGGGCCCGGTGGGCATGGCCCGAGAGCGGGTGGTGATAGAGCTTCATGATCGCGGATCCTCGTTTCCGTGGCCCGGCCTTGCCCGAACCGCCCCCGTACCATGCGGGGATCGGGCGCCATCGAGAATGCGCGCATTCGGCAGTTCATCATTCCGGATTCTGGAATAATAACTGTTTGCTTCTCCACACTGCTCAGGGCTGTTCGGGGAAAGAACAGGCGTGGGTTTCCCCTCTCCCCGCGGGCGGGGAGAGGGCTGCGAACCCCTTGTCGGGTTCGCAGCAAGCCCGCAGGGCGAGGGTGAGGGGGGTGTCTCCGGATGAGACTCTTCCGGCACCGCCCCCTCACCCTCGCTCCGGCTTTCGCCTGCGCTCGCTTCATCGACGACAAGGTCGATGAAGTCCTCTCCCCGCCCGCGGGGAGAGGGGAAAACACGCGCCTCATCTTTTAACGGGCAGGCTTTTGATGCGCGGAGCGTCCCAGGGCGATTGACGCAGATCAAGGCTCCAGACCCGCGCCACCGGCACATCGGGTTCGTCCCGCATCCGCGCCTGGAGCGAACCGATCCAGCCATGTCCGCCAGTCCCGCACCCAAATACATGACCGAAGGGGAGGCGGGCCTGTGCGCCGCCTTGGGCCTTGCCGCCCTCCTGTGCCTGATCGCCTCGGCCAAGGCGGTCGATCCGGCTTACGGTCTGCATACCGGCCTGTTTTCCCTGGCGGCGGTCGCCGGCATCGTGGCGATCCTGCGCCGCTACGCCGCCCGCGACCCCGAGCCGATCCCGCAGGAGATCGGCGGCAAGCCGAACTACAACCTGGGTCCGGTGAAGTTCGCCGCCATCGCCGCGATGGGATGGGGCCTTGCCGGGTTCCTGGTCGGCTGCATCATCGCCTTCCAGCTCTGGGCGCCCTCGCTCAATCTCGGGCTCGAATACACCACCTTCGGGCGCCTGCGCCCGCTGCACACCTCGGCGGTGATCTTCGCCTTCGGCGGCAACGTCCTGATCGCGACCTCGCTCTACGTGGTGCAGCGGACCTGCCGGGTGCGGCTCGCGGGCGATCTCGCGCCGTGGTTCGTGGTGCTCGGCTACAACCTGTTCATCGTCGTGGCCGGCACCGGCTACCTGATGGGCGTGACCCAGTCGAAGGAATATGCCGAGCCGGAATGGTACGCCGACCTCTGGCTGACGGTGGTCTGGGTCGTCTACCTCGTCGTCTTCCTCGCCACCCTCGCGAAGAGGCGCGAGCCGCACATCTTCGTGGCGAACTGGTTCTACCTCGCCTTCATCGTCACCATCGCGATGCTGCACGTCGTCAACAACCTCAGCCTGCCGGTGACCGTGTTCGGCTCGAAGTCGTACCCGATCTTCTCCGGCGTGCAGGACGCGCTGGTGCAGTGGTGGTACGGCCACAACGCCGTCGGCTTCTTCCTCACCGCCGGCTTCCTCGCCATCATGTACTACTTCATCCCGAAGCGGGCCGGGCGGCCGATCTATTCCTACCGGCTGTCGATCATCCACTTCTGGGCCCTGATCTTCATGTATATCTGGGCCGGCCCGCACCATCTGCACTACACCGCGCTGCCGGACTGGGCCCAGACGCTCGGCATGACCTTCTCGATCATGCTGTGGATGCCGTCCTGGGGCGGGATGATCAACGGCCTGATGACGCTCTCGGGCGCCTGGGACAAGCTTCGCACCGATCCGATCCTGCGCCTGATGGTCGTGTCGCTGGCCTTCTACGGCATGGCGACCTTCGAGGGGCCGATGATGTCGATCAAGGCGGTCAACGCGCTCAGCCACTACACCGACTGGACCATCGGCCACGTCCATTCCGGCGCCCTCGGCTGGGTCGCCTACGTGTCCTTCGGCGCCTTGTACTGCCTGGTGCCGTGGCTGTGGAACCGCCGCGAGGTCTATTCGCTCCGCCTCGTCGAGTGGCACTTCTGGGTCTCGACGCTCGGCATCGTCCTCTACATCACCGCGATGTGGGTCGCCGGGATCATGCAGGGCCTGATGTGGCGGGCCACTAACAGCTTCGGCTTCCTCGAATATTCCTTCGTCGAGACCGTCGAGGCGATGCAGCCCTACTACCTCGTGCGGGCGCTCGGCGGCGTCTTGTTCCTGATCGGCGCGCTGATCATGGCCTACAACCTCGCCATGACGATCCTCGGCCGCGAGGCGGGCGAGCGGAATTCCGTCGCCAACGCCGCCCTGGTCCCGGCCGAGTGATCTCCCGGGCCCGCCCGCCGGCGGGCCCCGTCACCTCATCGCAAGCGAAAGCACCCCGGCCATGGCCATCGCCCAGCCCGGCCTCTGGAAGAGGCATGAATTCTTCGAGAAGAACTCGATCCTGCTGCTGATCGGCATCCTGATCGTCGTCGCCATCGGCGGCCTGATCGAGATCGTCCCGCTGTTCTACCTGAAGAGCACCATCGAGGCGGCGGCGGGCGTGCGGCCCTACACGCCGCTGGAACTGGCCGGCCGCAACATCTACGTGCGCGAGGGCTGCTATCTCTGCCACAGCCAGATGGTGCGGCCGATGCGCGACGAGGTCGAGCGCTACGGCCATTTCTCCCTCGCCGCCGAATCCATGTACGACCACCCGTTCCAGTGGGGCTCGAAGCGCACCGGGCCCGACCTCGCCCGGGTCGGGGAGAAGTATTCCGACGCCTGGCACCGCGAGCACCTGAAGGACCCGCGCGCCGTCGTCCCCGGCTCGATCATGCCGGCCTACGGCTTCCTCGACCGGCCCCTCGACGCCGAGGCGATCGCCGACGACCTGACGGCGAATGCCAGGCTCGGCGTGCCCTACGGCCCGGAGATGATCCTGCGGGCGGGAAGCGATCTCGCCGCCCAGCTCGACCCCGAGGGCGCGGATGCGGGTCTCCGACAGCGCTACCCCGGCGCCGTCCTGCACGCCCCCGGCGAGAAGGGCCGCGTCACCGAGCTCGACGCCCTCGTCGCCTACCTCCAGGTGCTCGGCACGATGGTCGACTTCAAGCTCTACGACGACAAGAAGAACCTGAGGTGATGCCCGTGACCTACGACCTCGCCTCCCGCTTCGCCCAGACGAGCGGCCTTCTCTACTTCGTCGCCTTGTTTGCCGGAGCCACCCTCTACGCGCTCTGGCCGCGCAACCAGGGCCGGTTCGACGCCGCCGCCCGCCTGCCCCTCGACGAGGAGTGAGCCTCGTGACCGACACCAAGACCTCCCATCCCGAGACCACCGGCCACGAGTGGGACGGCATCGCCGAGTACAACAACCCGCTGCCGCGCTGGTGGCTGTATTCGCTCTACGCCACGATCGTCTGGGCCTTCGGCTACTGGATCGCCTATCCGGCCTGGCCGCTGGTCTTCGACCACACGCGCGGCCTCCTCGGCTACTCGTCCCGCGCCGCGGTGCTGGCCGATGTGGCCACGACCCGGGCGGCCCGCGCGGTTTTGGGCCAGGACAAGCTCGCATCCGCCGATCTCGCGGCGATCGAGGCCGATCCGACCCTGCTGCCGCTGGCCCTCGCCACCGGCAAGGCGGCCTTCGGCGACAATTGCGCCGCCTGCCACGGCACCGCCGCGACCGGCCGGGCCGGCTACCCCAACCTCCAGGACGACGACTGGCTCTGGGGCGGGGGTCTCGAGACGATCGCCGAGACGATCCGCGTCGGCATCCGCTCCGGCCACGCCGACACCCGCACGGGCGAGATGCCGGCCTTCGGCCGCGACGGAATCCTGAAGCGCGACGAGGTCGAGACGGTGGCGAACTACGTCCTGTCCCTGTCCGGCAAGGCCTTCGCGCCGGCTCTCAGCCTGGAGAAGGGCGCCGCGCTCTTTGCCCAGAACTGCGCCGCCTGCCACGGCGAGCAGGGCAAGGGCAATCCGGAGATGGGCGCCCCCAACCTCACCGACGCGGTCTGGCTCTACGGCGCCGCGCCGCAGGAGGTGGTGGCGACGATCCAGGGCGGCCGCAAGGGCGTGATGCCGACCTGGGAGGGGAGGCTGGACCCTGCCACCATCAAGTCGCTGGCGGTTTACGTCCATGGGCTCGGGGGTGGGAAGTAGCGGGGCTCTACCCGCGGACACGCCGCTCCTCGAGTTTTCCCCCGTGCCTGGTCTTGGAACTCTGCGGTAGCTTGATCAGCACGGTCCGCGGTGCGGCAGCAACGGCAGAGAGCATGAACCCTCCCCCGTAGAGGCTATCGGATTCACAATTCTCCCTCCACTTTGGCCCTTCAGGCTGCGTTGCAGAGGGCGTAGGTCCAGGGCGGTGGCAGAGCGAAGCGAGGTTTTGTTGTGTCTCGCCGACGGCGGGACGTTGCCAAAGCCTGTTCGCGCCAGAGCGCCCGGCGCACGCTGGCCAGCGCATCCGAGAAGGTAGGTCGAGCTTTCGGATACCAGGCGGCCTGCGCCGCCTTGCGCTCGCGGGCCCGGAGTCGCGCGGCCAGTAGGGTGACGATTGAGAACAGGGCGAGCAGGCAGGGGGTAGTGCGGGTGATCGCCTTGTCCGACCACTGGCGCTGGGTCTCGACGCCCAGGTGGGCGCGGGTCTCCTGGAAGGTGACCTCGACGCTCCAGCGCCGCACGAACCACGTCAGGATCTGTTCGGGATCACGGGCCAGGTCGGTACACAGCAAGGCCTGGGGTGAGAAGCGCTCCTCGGGATCGCGGATCAGCACCCAGTGGACCGGCACCGCCGGCAGGCCGGTATGCCACCAGACGGCCGTGTCGCTGGCGACCTCGATCGTGCGCTCGCCGGTCCCGTACCAGCCCGCCACGGTGAGCCGATGCCACCGGGTCTCCTCGGCCGTGAGAACCTGCGCCAGGCTCGGGCGCCGCGCGCCCTTGATGCGCGGACGTCCGACCGTGCCGGGCCGGCGAGGCGGAGCCGGATCGTAGAGGGCCGCATCGAGGCGCAAGCGGGTGATGACCGTCACGCCGCGGTGGCTCAGGGCGGCCAGGAAGGCAAGCGCCGCAAAGCTGCTGTCGGCTACCAGCACGAGGTCGCGCCCCGGCAGCCAGCGGCGCGCCTGGAGGACGAGTTGGCGCCCGACCGCGAGCAGAGGCTTGTGCCGGTGGCCCTGCTCGCGGCAGGCGCGCTCGGAGGGCACGAGGGCGGTGAGGAAGGGCAACGCCCAGACCCGCTGGGCAAAGGGGATCGGGGCCAGCAGCATCAGGCCGAGCCAGCGCAGGCCGCTGGTCTTGACGAAGTGGCTGCCGGAGGAGCGGACCGGATCACGATAGATGCCGCGGGCCCTGATGCGCTTGCCCCAGCGCCGCTCGATCGTGTCGTCGAGGCCCAGCACCACCGGGCCGCGCGGCGCGAACGCCGTGATCAGGTGTCCGAGCAGGATGCGGGCGCCGGCGTGAGGCGACCAGGCGGCGCGGTTGAGGACGCGGTGGAAGTTGACGAAGCGACGCTCATGGGCACGGCCCATGATCCGCAGCAAGCTGGCGACCGTGCGCCGGCCCGGAGCCAGGATGGCGCCCAGGAGCAGGATCCGGGCGTGGCACCAGGAGCGGTGGACGAACAGCGGCGCGAAGGCCAGGATGATCCCGGCGAAGCGGGCGGGCAGGTCCGGCATGACGGTGTCTCTTGCTCGAAACAGCGCCAGCCTACCCGTTACGCCCGCTTCGTCACCCCACCTCCACTCAGCCTGCCGACCCGCCAAAAATGGCCAAAGTCGAGCTGAGGGCTAACTCATTGAAAATTGAGGCGCCTCCCCTCCCCCTTGTGGGGAGGGGCTAGGGGTGGGGGTGGTGCCGGATCGAGCGCGGCGGTGCCGCCTGCACCACCCCCACCCCCAAACCCCTCCCCACAAGGGGGAGGGGAGGTGCTCTCCCATCAAAGGAGAAAGTGCTCCGACCGAGATGTGTGAATGCGATAGCCCGCAGAGGGGGGGAGGGTTCTGGCGCGGCGATCGTCACTCCCGCACTCGATCAGCCATCCGTGTCGTATACTATGCTGCAAATAGACTTAGTTTGAATTGCCCGCCCAGGACAGCCTCGACCCGATCGGCACCGGATTCATCGTGCAGCAGGCATGGCAAAGCCGAAGCATGCAGGACGAAGCCATCCGCCATGGCATTATTCGCCCGCCGCTTCGGCGCGCCGATCTGCGATCAGTTCGTCGGCCAGGCTGACGTCATCCGGTACGAGCTGCCGCATCAATCGGCGGGCGTTGGCGATCGCGGCGTTGCGTGAATGAACCCGCAATTCGCCGTCGACCAACTCGATGACGACGGTATCACCGACGTTGAAACCCAGTTCACGACGAAAGCTTTCTGGAATAACCAGCTTGCCCCCGTCCACGATCTTGGCCACCTGGGATGTCATGGCATCACCATCAGATTTGCACCGAACGGCAGTCTAGAGCACTTCACGATCGCGTTGCAATCGCGAAGCTCTCTAGGTCTTTGGTTTTGCCACATTTTCTGCGACGAACCGGTATCCACTTCGTCGGAAAATGCTTTAGTACCGAAACGTGCCTGGCGCATCAGGGGCGAACGGGTCGTGCCATCGCCTGCCCGAATGACGGTGTTCGTCGTCCAGACCCGGGTTGTGGGCGCCCAGGCCGCCCCGCCGATTGCGCGAGATCAATGCCCGGAGCCGCTTGCCGGCCGAAGACATCGAGCGCCCGTTCCCGGGCGGCTGGACAAGCGGCGATGGCCTCGACGGAACCCGTGCGGACGATCCAAACCACCACCTCGGCCAGGTCCCGCACGACCCTGATCGAGGGCCGCACCAAGAAGTTCGGCCAGGCGGCGACCCGGCGAATGGTGTCGGCGCCGAACGGCGCGCTCTACGAGGCGCGGCGCAAGATCCAGCCGCAAGCCGTGCGCGGGCGCTTCCGTACCGCGAAGTGGATCATCCTGGCGGTCACCCTCGCCATCTACTACATCGTGCCGTTCCTGCGCTGGGACCGCGGCCCGGGCGCGCCGTCGCAGGCGGTGCTGATCGACCTCGACCGGGGCCGGTTCTACGTCTTCTTCATCGAGCTGTGGCCGCAGGAGGTCACCTACGTCATGGGCCTGCTGATCCTGGCGGCCCTGATCCTGTTCCTGATGAACGCGGTCGCCGGCCGGATCTGGTGCGGCTATCTCTGCCCGCAGACGGTGTGGACCGACCTCTTCCTCGCGGTCGAGCGCCTGGTCGAGGGCGACCGCCGGGCGCGGCTCAAGCTCGACGCCGCGCCGTGGTCGATCGAGAAGGTCGCGTTGCGCACCATGAAGCATGCGATCTGGCTCCTGATCGCGTGGTGGACCGGCGGCGCCTGGGTGCTCTACTTCGCCGACGCGCCGACGCTGGTGCACCGGCTCGCGACCTTCCAGGCCCCGCCCCAGGCCGTCTTCGCCATCCTGACGCTGACCGCGACGACCTACGTGCTCGCCGGCCACATGCGCGAGCAGGTCTGCACCTACATGTGCCCCTGGCCGCGCATCCAGGGCTCGCTCACCGACGAGCACTCGCTCAACATCCTCTACCGGGTCGATCGCGGCGAGCCGCGTGCCTCGGTCAAGCGGTCGCGAGCCCTGCGCGCCGCCGGGCAGCCGGCCGGCGACTGCGTCGATTGCTTCGCCTGCGTCACCGCCTGCCCGGCGGGGATCGACATCCGCGACGGGCTCCAGATGCCCTGCATCCAGTGCGGCCTCTGCGCCGATGCCTGCGACGCCGTCATGGTGAAGCTCGGGCGCCCGACCGGCCTCATCGCCTACGACACAGAAGCGAATTGCCGGCGCCGGGCCGCGGGCCAGCCGCCGGTCCGGAAGATCCTGCGCCCGCGCACCATCGCCTACGGGCTGCTGGTGGCCGGCATCGGCGGCTTCATGCTGACCACGCTCGCGACCCGCAGCTTCACCGGCGTGAACGTCCTCCACGACCGCAACCCGCTCTTCGTCACGCTCTCGGAGGGCGGCATCCGCAACGGCTACACGGTGCGGGTCATCAACAAGCGCCCGTTCGCGCGCGACCTGACCCTCGCCGTCGAAGGCCTGCCCGGCGCCCGCACCGACATCGTGGGCGCGCCGGAGGGGGAGATCGCGGTGCCGGCCGACGCGACGCGGGAGATCCGCGTCCTCGTCTTCGCGCCCCCCGGCACCGCCGGCTCGATTCCGCTGACCTTCCGCCTCGCCGATCCGGTCTCGGGCGAGACCGCGCTGGCGCAGGACCACTTCAAGGCGCCCTGACCATGCACGCCCCCACCGCCGCACCGTTCCGCCTGACCGGGCGGCGCATCTTCCTCATCCTCGTCGGCTTCTTCGGCACGGTCGCGAGCGCCGACGCCTTCCTGGTCACGTCCGCGCTACGCACCTGGTCGGGGCTCGAGGTCGCATCGCCCTACCATGCCGGCCAGGTCTACAATTCAGACCTCGCCCAGGCCCGGGCGCAGGACGCGCGCGGCTGGCAGCTGGAGAGCGCCGTCGCCCGGGCCGGCACGGGCGCGACGCTCGCCGTCCTGGTGCGGGCGAAGACCGGGGACCTCCTGGCGGGCAAGGACCTGCGCGCCCGGCTGGAACGCCCCACCGATGCCCGCGCCGACCGGAGCCTCGCCCTCGCCGAGACGGCGCCCGGCACCTATGCCGGCCGGGTCGAGGAACTGCCGGGCGGCCAGTGGCGCCTCGTCGTCGAGGTGTGGGGCCCCGACGGGGTCGAGCTGCGGCGCGAACGCCGCCTGACCCTCGATTGAGAACCTGTTTGACTGATCGACGTACTGTATCCCACCCACAGCCTCATCCTGAAGTGTTGGCAATCGAAGATCGCACGCGATTGAAAATCGACTGACCTAGAAGGAGGGGTCAAGAAAATTCTGCGATCTCTGGAACCATCCTTCGAGGCTCCTTTCAGTCTGCGATCTCCGATCGCCAGCATCTCGGGATGAGGTCACGGATGGGACAGGCAATTTCGTTGCGGTGCTGGGCGCGCAACCCAAGCATGCTGTGAGAATCCGAGGCGATCCGATGTGCTGCACCGATGCCGCGCTGGCCTATGTCGAGGCCCATGCCTCGTGGAGCGAGGCGAATACCCGGCCCTCCCTCGGGCGCAACTACAAGGCCTTCGTCTCCCGTGGCCCCACGGGCATCGCCCGGGCGGAATTCGCCGTCGAGGGCGTGCGCTGCGCCGCCTGCATGAGCGCGATCGAGCGCGGCGTGTCGGAGGTGCCGGGCGTCGCGAGCGCGCGCCTCAACCTCTCCGACCGGCGCCTCGCCGTCGCCTGGGCGCCGGGAGCCGAGGCGGAGATCGGCGCGGTCCTGGAGCGGCTCGACCGCCTCGGCTACGCTGCGTATCCCTTCGATCCGCGCCGGCCCGCCGATGCCGAGGCGGCGGAGACCGAGCGGCTGATCCGCGCCATGGCGGTGGCGGGCTTCGCGTCGATGAACGTGATGCTGCTCGCGATCTCGGTCTGGGCCGGCAACGTCTCCGACATGGCGCCGGAGAACCGCGACCTCTTCCACTGGATCCAGGCCCTGGTCGCCCTGCCGGCGGCGGCCTATGCCGGCCGGCCGTTCTACGAAGGCGCCTTGCGGGGCCTGCGCGCCGGGCGGATCACCATGGACTTCCCCATCACCCTGGGCGTGGTGCTGACGCTGGTGATGTCGGTGGTCGAGACGGCGCGGGGTGCGACCCACGCCTATTTCGACGGCGCGATCATGCTGCTGTTCTTCCTGCTGATCGGCCGGGTGCTCGACCAGGCGATGCGCCGGCGCACCCGGGCGCTGGCCGAGAACCTGGCGGCCCTGCGCAGCGAGAATGCCGCCCGCATCGACGCCGAAGGATCGGTGCGGGACGTGCCGCTCCCGGACCTCGCTCCCGGCGACCGCGTGCTGGTGCGCCCGGGCGAGCGGGTGCCGGTCGACGGGATCGTCGAGCGCGGGCGCTCGGACCTCGACCGCAGCCTCGTCACCGGCGAGACCGCGTCCGTGCCGGTCGGGGAGGGCGAGGCGGTCCATGCCGGCGCCCTCAACGGCGACGGGGCCCTCGTCGTCGCGGTCACGGCCGTCGCGGGGGGAACGCTCCTCGACGAGGTCGAGGGGCTGATGCGCCGGGCCCTCGAGGCGCGCTCCCGCGCGCTGGTGCTCGCCGACCGGGCGACCCGGCTCTACGTGCCCCTGGTCCACACCGCCGCCGCCCTGGCCTTCGTCGCCTGGCTCCTGGCGGGTGCCGGCCCGCATGCCGCCGTGATGATCGCGGTCGCGGTCCTGATCGTCACCTGCCCCTGCGCGCTCGGTCTGGCGATCCCCGCCGTCCAGGTGGTCGCGGCGGGGGCGCTGTTTCGCGACGGCGTGCTGCTCGCCGACGGCACCGCCCTGGAGCGTTTCGCGCAGGTCGACACGGTGGTGTTCGACAAGACCGGGACCCTCACCCTGCCGGAGCCGATCCTGGCCGTATCCGGGGACCCGGCGATCCTGGCGCAGGCGGCCCGCCTCGCCCTGTCGAGCCGCCATCCGATGGCGGCGGCGCTGGCGAGAACCGTCCCCGGCGCCGAGCCCTGGCCGGGCGCGCAGGAGGCGGCCGGATTCGGCGTGCGGGTGGTGGTCGACGGCGTCGAACTCCGCCTCGGTTCCCCGGCCTTCTGCGGGGCCGAAGCCCAGGCCGCCACGTCGCTCTCCGCCGATCCGGAGGCCTCGGTGATCTGCTTCCGGGCCGGGGAGGGGGAGCCCGTCGCCTATCCGGTCCGCCAGGCCCTGCGCCCGGACGCGGCGGAGGTGGTGGTGGCCTTGCGGGCGTCGGGCCGCCGGGTGGTCGTCCTGTCGGGCGACCGCGCCTCCGCGGTCGCGGCGATCGCCGGGCGGCTCGGCGTCGCGGAATGGGAGGCCGGCCTGACCCCGCAGGACAAGATCGCCCGCATCGCGGCTTTGGAGCAGGCCGGCCGGCGGGTGCTGATGGTCGGCGACGGGCTCAACGACGCGCCGGCGCTCGCCGCCGCGCATGCCTCGCTCTCGCCGGTCACCGCCGCCCATGTGAGCCAGGCCGCCGCCGACGCCCTGTTCCTCGGCCGCAACCTCGCCCCGGTCCTGTCGGTGCTGGCGGTCGGCGCGCGGGCCAGGACCCTGATGCTCCAGAACCTGTGGCTCGCCGCCGCCTACAACCTCGTCGCGGTGCCGCTCGCCGCCGCCGGCTGGCTGACGCCGCTGATCGCCGCGCTCGCCATGTCGGGCTCGTCGGTGGTCGTCACGCTCAACGCCCTGCGGGCGCGGGGCCCGCTGCCGGTCAGGCCGGAGCCCGAAGCCGCGCCGGCGGCGGACCCTGGCGCACACGTCATCGGAGAGCCTGTTTGAGGTTCAGGGAGAGCATGGCGAAGCATTTCTCCATCCCACCCGCGGCCTCATCCTGAGGTGCTGCTGCCTGCAGCAGCCTCGAAGGAGGGCTCCAGGAACCTCTGCGTCGTCTGGAGCCCTCCTTCGAGGTCAGTCGATCTTCAATCGACTGACACCTCAGGATGAGGTTGTGGACGGGACAAACGATGCCGATCATCCAAGCAGACTCTTATCCCGACTTACCTGGTCCCGAATCATCCGAGGATCGACTCCAATGAGCGTGCTTCTCCTCGTCATCCCGATCGCGCTCGGCCTCGGCGGGCTCGGGCTTGCCGCCTTCCTGTGGGCGTTGCGCTCCGGCCAGTACGACGACATCGAGGGCGCCGAGCTGCGGGCCCTGTCGGACGACTAACCCCAAGACCTGACAGGGACGGCCGGCCGGACTGGCATTCCCGCCCGGCCTGGGGCACCTTGCGCCGCATCGGGTTCAGCGGCACCCGGGCGTGACGAGGGACGGGGATTCGATGGGCGTGGCATGCGGGCGGTGCGGCGGGTCTCGACCGGAAGAGGTCCCGGCGGCCCGACTTCGGCCGTGACCGCCGCCCCCGAGACGCCGCCTCCCGGCGCCCCGAACGCCGAGGAGCTGCGCCAGACGCTCGACGAGGTCGGCATCTGCTTCTGGTCGCTCGATCCTGGCACCGGCCGCATCACCGTCTCGCCGAGCGGCGCCCGGCTGTTCGGCGTGCCGCCCGAGCGCCTGGGCACCTTCGAGGCGACGCAAAGCCTGGTCCATCCCGACGACCGCGAGGCCCGGGCGAGCGTCATCCGGCGGGCGCTGGACCGGGGCGGCAGCTACGAGGTCGATTACCGCGTCGTGCGTCCCGACGGCGAGACCGACTGGCTGCGCTCCCGCGGGACCGTGGAGATCGACCCGGAGGGGGGACCCTTGCGCCACCGCGGGGTGGTGTTCAGCATCCGGGCGCAGCGCCAGGCCGAGACCGAGCTGCGCGCCCGCGAGGCGCATCTGCGCTCGATCCTCGAGACGGTGCCGGACGCCATGGTGGTGATCGACGAGGCGGCCCGGATCCAGTCCTTCAGCGCCGCCGCCGTGCGCCAGTTCGGCTACGCCCCCGAGGAGGTGGTGGGCCATAACATCAGCCTGCTGATGCCCGAGCCCTATCGCAGCCGGCACGATTCCTACATGGCCCGCTACCTCGCCACCGGCGAGCGGCGCATCATCGGCATCGGCCGCGTCGTGGTCGGCCAGCGCCGGGACGGCTCGACCTTTCCGATGGAACTGGCGGTCGGCGAGATGCGCTCCTCGGGCGCGCGCTACTTCACGGGCTTCATCCGCGACCTCACCGAGCGCCAGCGCACCGAGACCCGGCTGCAGGAACTGCAATCCGAGCTGGTGCACATGTCGCGCTTCACCGCGCTGGGCGAGATGGCCTCGACGCTCGCCCACGAGATCAACCAGCCGCTCACCGCCATCGCCAGCTACCTCAAGGGCTGCCGCCGCCTCATCGACCGGATGCAGGGCGCCGGCACGCCGCCCCCCGAGATGGCGATGCTCGCCGGCGCGGTCGACCAGGCCGCCGACCAGGCCCTGCGGGCGGGTCAGGTCATCCGCCACCTGCGCGAGTTCGTCGCCCGCGGCGAGGGCGAGCGCCACATCGAGGAACTGCCCAAGCTCATCGAGGAGGCGAGCGCGCTCGCCCTCGTCGGCGCCAAGGAGCGCGGCGTCCACGTCACCTTCGCCCTCGACCCGGCGGCGCCGCTGGTGCTGGCCGACCGGATCCAGGTGCAGCAGGTGCTGCTCAACCTGATCCGCAACGCCATCGAGGCGATGCAGGACTCGCCCCGGCGCGAGCTGCGCGTGTCGACCCGGGCGCTGCCCGGGGACGGCCTCGTCGAGATCGGCGTCGCGGATACCGGCCCAGGCCTCGCCCCGGAGGTGGCCTCGCGCCTGTTCCAGCCCTTCGTGACCACCAAACCGCAGGGGATGGGGGTCGGGCTCTCGATCTGCCGCACCATCGTGGAGGCGCATGGCGGCAAGATCCGCGCCGAATCCCGGCACGGTCAGGGGCAAGGGCAGGGGACCGAGTTCCGCTTCAGCCTGCGGGCGGTGGACAGGAGGGAGCTGGACGATGCCCGATGAGCCGCTGGTGCACGTGGTCGACGACGACCGGGCGGTCCGGCAGTCGCTCGCCTTCCTGCTCGCCTCGGACGGGATCCCGGTGCGCCTGCACGATTCCGCCACGGCCTTCCTGGAGGCGGTCGCGCGGGTCTCGGGCTGCATCGTCACCGACGTGCGGATGCCGGGCCTCGACGGGATCGAGCTCCTGCGCCGCCTGAAGGCCCGCGGCGAGGCGGCGCCGGTGATCGTGATGACCGGCCACGCCGACGTGCCGCTCGCCGTCGCGGCGATGCGGGAGGGCGCGGCCGACTTCATCGAGAAGCCGTTCGACGACGAGGTCTTCCTCGCCGCGGTGCGCGCCGCCCTCGCATCCGGCCGCCGGAGCGCCGAGCGGGACGCCGCCGCGGCCGGGATCCGCCAGCGCGTCGCCTCGCTGTCGGAGCGGGAGGTACAGGTGCTCGACGAACTGGTGGCCGGCAAGCCCAACAAGGTCATCGCCCAGGATCTCGGCATCAGCCCGCGCACGGTCGAGATCTACCGCGCCAACGTGATGGCGAAGATGCAGGCCGGGAGCCTGGCCGAGCTCGTCCGCGCCGCCCTGGCGGCGGGGAGGGGGGCGTGATACGAAATCCGGAAGATCCCTTCCGGATTTCGTATCACCAGCCCGCGCGGCGCCTGAGCGAAGCCGAAATCCGCATTGCGAAGCAATCAATCGGATTTCGTATGAGCGGCGGTGATTGGGCCGACGGGTATTCGGGCATCCCACCCGCGACCTCAGGATGAGGTGCTGGCGATCGACGATCGCATTCGACCGCAGGGAGCCTCGAAGGAGGGCTCCAGAGACCATGGCGATTTCTGGAGCCCTCCTTCGAGGTCGGTCGATCGAAGATCGGGTGCGATCTCCGATCGCCGACACCTCAGGATGAGGTTGGGAGAATAGGGTATCGCACGCCTGATACCAACGGCCCAAGATGCTGACGCATCGATTCGATCTCGGGCAAGCCCGAGGTCGACGGGGCCGTCGACCCATCTCGAGCTTTCGACACCAAGCCCAGAAGTCCGGGACCTCGGGCTTGGCGAAAATTCGAGAACGGAACCAAAGGTCGTTCTCAACGACCGTTGGGATGATTTCGGTTTTCGGGAGATCGACCCCGCGCCGCCTCACCGCGCCCCGGCCGGGCCGGGCAGCGGGGCGTCGCAGGCCCGCGCGGCCAACCAGGCGACGGCGAAGCCGGGATCGATGACGAAGGCGCCGTTCTCGTCGCGCCGGTACCAGCCGCTCTTCGCCGGCACGTGGCCGGTGCCGTGGACGGCCGTCGTCACGAGGCCCAGGATGGTGGCGACCCGCTCTGGCGGCACGAGCGCCCGCATCCCGGCCGCGGTGACCGTTCCTTGCGCCGCGAAGGCATCGATCAGCGCGAGGGAGATCCGCTCCGGGACGAGACGCTGGCGGGCCCGGACCAGCCGACGCGCCCGGTAGGAAGCGGCGGCCCAGTCCATCGAATCATCTCCTGGGGGCCGCCGATGTCGCGGCGCGGCCTCGGGCCGACCATCCGCCGCTCGCGGGCGATGTCAAGCGCCGGCCGGCTGAGGCGCCCGCAGGCAGGCCGGGAGCCAGGCCATCTCGTAGAGCGGCGGGCGCACGGCCGTGACCTGGAAGCCCAGGCGCTCGTAGAGGCTCCGCCCGTCGGTGGCGCCGGCCATCGGGGTCGAGAGGGTGATCGGCAGGCGCTGCTGCTCGGCCGCCATCTGGAGGCTGCGCACGAGGTCGGTGCCGATGCCCTTGCCGCGGGCCGCCGCGACGATCGCCAGTTCGGTGATGCGCCAGTCATGGTAGCCGAGATCGACCACGAGGCGCCCAACCGCCTGGCCCGTGCGCTCGACGATGAAGTCCAGATGCTCGGGATAGACCGTCTCGAGCCCGGTCCGCAGGGCCTTGAACTGCTGCTCGTAGAGCGTCTGCAGGAAGTCGCGGTCGTCGGCGGCCCAGGTGAGCCAGGGGCGCGACTCGACGAAGAGCTGCAGCAGGAAGTCCTGGTCCGTCGGGCGGATGGGGCGGAGCCCCAGGCCTCCGAGCAGCGGGATGGAGCCGGCATAAGCGACCATGCGGCGGGATGTCCTGTCGGGAGAAAACGGAACGAGGGCGCCCCTGCAGGCGGGCTGCGGAGGCGCGAGGGCGATCAGGCGAAGACCGCCTCGTACACGGCGCTGCCCGCCGGGAAGCCGATGGGCATGACGCGCTCGACATGGAGCGGCCCGACCGTGCCGAGCGAGGGGTGCGACAGCACGCACTCGCCACCCGGGGAGGCGCCGGCCGCGGGACCGGCGAAGGTCAGGCTGAACGCCGTGCGGGGGCTCCCCGGCATGGTCGCGCGGGGATGCTCGTCGCAATGCGCCAGCGTCACCGCCAGGTCGTGCCCGTCCGGGCCGTGCAGCCCGAACGCTTCCCCCACCAGGGGCGCGAAGACGCCTGCCGACAGGGTGTCGAGCGAGGCGCTCACTGGCGGCTCGGATAGATGCCGGTCAGCGCGACGATGAAGTTCAGCGCCAGCGAGGGCTGCAGGTTGGTGAAGCCCTGGTTGCCGCCGGCCACCGCGTTCGTCACGGTGCCGCCGGTCACCGTATTGACGGCGACGGTCTGCTCCGGGATCGCCGGGGTGCCCGACACCGTGATCGACGCGGCGTTGAGGGTCGTCATGGTGGCGGGGGAGGCCGGGGGATAGGCCGTGTAGATTTTTCCTGTCGAGGTGCCCGCTGCCAGCACGGTCCCGGCCCCCGGGTTGACGCTGCCGCTCCCGCTCGCGACGTTCAGCGCCACGTTCAGGGGGCCGGTCTGCGCCGGAATGGTGATGTTCTGGCTGCCGGTGGTCGGCGCGAACGTCGCCTGATGGGTGTGCATCGGCATGTTGGCGACGGTCAGCGTCGTCGTCTCGGTGCCGGTCGGCATCCCGATGCTGTAGTTTTGCAGGCCGGAGCCCTGGCCGACGCCCAGGGGAATGCGGCTGCGCAGATCCGGCAGGCCGAAAGTCGTCGTGCCGTTGCCGCCGTAATACGTACTGAAGAGAGAGAACAGCGCCGTGTTCTGATTGATGGGCAGGAGCTGCCCCTGGCACTGTGCCCAGCCGTTCGGTGGAAAATTGAATCCGACCGTCAGGATAGTTCCGAGAAAAGCTTCCATTGCGAGTTCCCCCTGGAGATTTTCGATTGGTCGAATTGAAATGTCGTAGAAAACGAATGAGATATCGATTCGATTGTTATCAGGAGCTCTAGTGAATGACAACGGCAATCCGCACATGATCGCGCGGTGATGGTCGATGGCGATGACGCAGCGACCGCATGAGGGGGTAGACCGGGAGGGATCGATGCCCGGGCCGCCGTCCGACGGCCGGAGCTTTGCCGCCGACTGCGATTCGCCATCCCGCGACCCTGCCGTCCACGGACGAGATCCGGCATCGTTCCCCCTCCGGCGGATGTCCCGTCGGGGGAGATCGGAGAGGCGGCCGCCGTGCCCGAGTGGGGACTGATCCCCGGCCGGGGCCGCCCCGCGCCGCTCAGGAGAAGACGGCCTGGTAGGAGGCCGTGCCCGGCGGGAAGCCGACGGGCAGGACGCGCTCGACGTAGAGCGGCCCGAATTCGCCGAGCGTCGGATGAGACAGCACGCCGTGGCCGCCGCCATAGTCGCCGACCGCGTCCGCCGGGCAGGTGAAGATCAGCCCGAACGCCGTGCGGGCGCTGCCCGGCATCGTCGCACGCGGATACTCGTCGCACCGCGCCAGCGTCGCCGTCAGGGCGGAGCCATTCAGATCCCGGAAGGTGAACGTCTCTCCCACGGCGGGGGTGAACAGCCCGGCGGACAGGGTGCTGAGCGAATCGGCCATCAATTCGGCCGCTGCGGGTAGAGGCCGAACATCGTGATGATGAAGTTCAGCGCCAGCGAGGGCTGCATGGTGCTGAACGGGGTGCCGCCGCTATTCGGGCCGACCGTCACCGTACCGCCCGTCACCGTGTTGATGGCAACGGTCTGCTGTGGGATTGCCGGGGTGCCCGTCACCGTGGTCGATGCGTCGTTGAGGGCCGTCATGGCATTGGGGGCAGTCGGGGGATAGGCTGCGTAGACCTTCGACGAACTCGTGCCCGATCCCAGCACGGTCCCGGTCCCGGGGGCGGCGCCGCCCGGCGCATTCGAGACGTTCACCGCCACCTTCAGGGGACCGGTCTGTGCCGGGATGGTGATGTTCTGGCTGCCCATGGTCGGAGCGAACGTCGCCGGATGGACGTGGGGCGGCAGGTTGGCGGCCGCCAGCGTCGTCGTCTCGGTGCCGTAGACCTTGGAGACGGCGTATTGCGTGGTGGGGGTGACCGTGGACTGGCCCGCGCCGATGGCCGCGCGGCCCGACAGGTTCGGCAGGCCGAAAGTCGTTGAGGCGTTGCCGCCATACATGTTGGTGATGAGGGAGAACACAGCTTGATATTGCTGGATGTTCAATATCTGCCCTTGGCAGGAAAGCCAGCCGTCCGGCGCCCAAGTGAACGGCACCATGAAAATCATGCTCGTCATCGCTTCCATGATAAAATTCCTTTAATAGATTGTGCCGTGCGGTACGACGGATGCAGACGAATCACTTGCAGCTGGCGATTCGCCCTGCACTTAGACTGTTAGACGACGCCACCGCCTCTCGGCAAGGGGATCTTTGGAAAACTGATGCCAGGCGCCATGCCGCCTGGAGCTAACGCTGAACCGGCAAAACGATCGCTAGGGCGAGCTTATCTGCTCATCATGGCTAGCTATTGGGATGGACAACCGCGGCGTCACCGGCAAGACGACACTTTCCTCATCGTGCGGCCTTTCATTGCGGTCCGGATTGGGCGGCTTGCCCGGCATGTCGACCGAACGACGACTGGGGCTTGTTCCGGCGTTCTTCCATGATCGGCCGGGACAAGATCGCCATCGAAGGCGAAAATATCCGATAGATTGCGAAAAAAATCCCAGGCTGGCAATTTCAGCATATCGCGCTTAGTTTGACCTATTATATTTGATATATTAGTATGTATATTACTGATAATATAAATATAGAACATCTCATTATACCACAAGATCATGAATATGGCGCAAATGTCACGTGCGGCGAGTTTGATGGATGGCAGCCGCGAAAATCTGTTTTTCTGCCTTCCGTTATGGATTGCTCGCGGGCATTTTGCCGAACGATCGATGCGCCGCATGGCCATTCCGCCTGCTTCGACAAGATCGAACGGGCGTGCAAAGATTTTTGGGGGATTGCAATGGTCCAGAGGCTGGTTACACTGTCGGGGACGACCAACGTCGATGGCAATTCGATCAGTTTTTTTTATGGAAACTCGACGAGTCAATCCAATTATCTTGGCACTGTTCCTGGATTGAATTCGAATGGCGGCTCGTTCAGCTCGCCCTATCAGTTCAGCTTTCAGTATATTGCGGACGATGCCACCGCGGCCGCCGTACAAGACGGCACCCAACAATATACGGCATACGACGCCGCCAACAACCTCACCTTCAGCGATACCGTGAATGACGGCAGCGCGACGTCACCGGCCGCCGGCTACAGCCTGACGGCCACCCGGGTGAACGTGACCCAAGGCCCGCAGGGCGCCACCGGTGCCCAGGGTGCGACCGGCGCCCAGGGTGCCACCGGCGCACAGGGCGCGACGGGCACCCAGGGCGCCACCGGTGCCCAGGGCACGACCGGCGCCCAGGGCACGACGGGTGCACAGGGCGCCACCGGTGCCCAGGGCACGACGGGCGCCCAGGGCACCACCGGCGCTCAAGGCGTGACCGGGGCTCAAGGTACGACGGGCGCGCAGGGCGCCACCGGCGCCCAGGGAGCGACGGGCGCGCAGGGCACGACCGGCGCCCAGGGCGTGACCGGAGCTCAAGGTGCGACCGGCGCGCAGGGTACGACGGGTGCGCAGGGCGCCACCGGCGCGCAGGGCGCGACGGGCGCGCAGGGCACCACCGGCGCGCAGGGCGTGACCGGTGCCCAGGGTACGACGGGTGCGCAGGGCGCCACCGGCTCGCAGGGCGCGACGGGTGCTCAGGGCACCACCGGCGCCCAGGGCGTGACCGGCGCACAGGGCGCGACGGGTGCGCAGGGCGCCACCGGCGCGCAGGGCGCGACGGGCGCGCAGGGCACCACCGGCGCGCAGGGCGTGACCGGTGCCCAGGGTACGACGGGTGCGCAGGGCGCCACCGGTGCCCAGGGCGCGACGGGCGCACAGGGCACCACCGGTGCCCAGGGCGTGACCGGCGCACAGGGCGCGACGGGTGCTCAGGGCGCCACCGGTGCCCAGGGCGCGACGGGCGCTCAGGGCACCACCGGTGCCCAGGGCGTGACCGGCGCACAGGGCGCGACGGGTGCTCAGGGCGCCACCGGCGCACAGGGCGCGACGGGCGCTCAGGGCACCACCGGTGCCCAGGGCGTGACCGGCGCACAGGGCGCGACGGGTGCTCAGGGCGCCACCGGCGCACAGGGCGCGACGGGCGCTCAGGGCACCACCGGTGCCCAGGGCGTGACCGGCGCACAGGGCGCGACGGGTGCTCAGGGTGCCACCGGCGAACAGGGCGCGACGGGCGCACAGGGGGCGACAGGCGCGCAGGGCGCCACCGGCGCTCAAGGTGCCACCGGCTCCCAGGGCCTACAGGGTACGACCGGTTCCCAAGGTGCCACCGGCGCTCAGGGCGTGACCGGTGCCCAGGGTGCCACCGGCGCTCAGGGCGCGACGGGCGTCCAGGGCTCCACCGGTGCCGAGGGCGTGACCGGTGCCCAGGGGACGACGGGCGCGCAGGGCGCCACCGGCGCTCAAGGTGCCACCGGCTCCCAGGGCGCACAGGGCACGACCGGTTCCCAGGGTGCCACCGGTGCCCAGGGTGCGACAGGGGTGCAGGGCGCCACCGGCTCCCAGGGTGCGACAGGCTCACAAGGTTCGACCGGTACGCAGGGCGTGACCGGCTCTCAAGGTGCGACGGGTGCACAGGGCGCGACCGGCTCCCAGGGTGCCACCGGCGAACAGGGCGCGCAGGGTGTGACCGGCTCGCAAGGTGCGCCGGGCACCACAGGCTCGCAGGGTGCGACGGGCTCCCAGGGTGCCACCGGCTCCCAGGGCGCGACGGGCTCCCAGGGTGCCACCGGCTCCCAGGGTGCGACGGGTGCCCAGGGTGCGACGGGTGCCCAGGGTGCCACCGGCTCCCAGGGTGCCACCGGCTCCCAGGGCGCGACGGGTGCCCAGGGTGCGACGGGTGCCCAGGGTGCCACCGGCTCCCAGGGTGCCACCGGCTCCCAGGGCGCGACGGGTGCCCAGGGTGCGACGGGCTCCCAGGGTGCCACCGGCTCCCAGGGTGCGACGGGTGCCCAGGGTGCCACCGGCTCCCAGGGTGCGACGGGCTCCCAGGGTGCCACCGGCTCCCAGGGTGCGACGGGTGCCCAGGGTGCCACCGGCTCCCAGGGTGCGACGGGCTCGCAGGGTGCCACCGGTCCGACGGGTGCCGATGGTGCCACGGGTGCTACCGGCCCGACCGGCCCTGTCATCTGCTTCGCGTCCGGAACGATGATCCTGACGCCGGAGGGTGAGCGTCCGGTCGAGGCCCTGCGGCCCGGCGACGCCGTCGTCACCGCTTCGGGCGAGACGGTCTCCGTCGCTTGGGTGGGTCACCGCCACCTCGACCTGCGGCGCCATCCGCAGCCCGAGCGGGCCAAGCCGGTCCGGGTCGCCGCGCACGCCTTCGGCCCCGGCCTGCCGCACCGCGACCTCGTCGTCTCGCCCGGCCACGCGCTCTTCGTCGAGGGCGTGCTGATCCCGGCCGGTGTGCTCGTCAACGGCACGTCGGTGGTGCAACTCGACCAGGCGGAGGTCATGTACCACCACGTCGAGCTGCCGGTGCACGACGTGCTGGTCGCCGACGGAATGCCCGCCGAGAGCTACCTCGATTGCGGCAACCGTGGCACCTTCGAGAACCACGACGGCCCGGTCACCCTGCATCCGGACCTCGTCGCCTCGGCGCTGAACCTGGAGCTGGCCTGCGCGCC
The DNA here is from genome assembly GCF_019216885.1 of Methylobacterium sp. SyP6R. Lineage (NCBI taxonomy): Bacteria > Pseudomonadati > Pseudomonadota > Alphaproteobacteria > Hyphomicrobiales > Methylobacteriaceae > Methylobacterium > Methylobacterium synurae. The sequence continues at coordinate 919,580 of NZ_JAAQRC020000001.1, forward strand.
GGTCGTCCTCCACGGCCCGGTCGTCGACCGGGTCCGGGCACGGCTCGCCGCCAAGGTCGAGGTCAAGGCCGAGCGGTCGGTCCTCGCGCGCCTCTTGCGGCGGGCGTAAGACGCCGCGCCGGCCCCCGGGGCCGGCCCGACCTCCCGAGACGAACCCGGCCCGCGGCGCCCCGAAAGGCGCGCCGCGGGCCTCGTCGTGAGGGCATCGGGGAAGCGGCACTCCCGGCCCGGCCGCCTCCCGGACTCATTCTGGCATCATCTCTCCCGGCGATCCTCGGCGCCCGCCCCCACTTCACCCGGCGGCACCGCACGCGCGCCCTCACCAGGACCCCGCATGACCCCGTCCGGCCAGACCCTCTGCCTCGCGATGATCGTCAAGAACGAGGCACCGGTGATCCGCCGGTGCCTGGATTCGGTGCGCCCGCTCATCGACCACTGGATCGTCGTCGATACCGGCTCCACCGACGGCACCCAGGACCTGGTGCGGGAGATCCTGGCCGGCCTGCCGGGAGAGCTGGTCGAGCGGCCTTGGGTCGATTTCGCCCACAACCGGTCCGAGGCCCTGGCGCTGGCGCGCCCGCACGGCACCTACACCCTGGTCATCGACGCCGACGACGAACTGCTCCTGCCGCCGGGCTACGTCCTGCCCGACCTCACGGCGGATGCCTATGAGGTCACGATCACGGATATCCCGCTGAGCTACCGGCGGATCCAGGTGGTGAAGAATACCCTGCCGTGGCGCTACCGCGGGGTACTGCACGAATTCGTCGAATGCCCGGACGGGACGAACCGCGCCCTCCTCGACATCACCATGCGGCGCAACCACGACGGCGCCCGCCGCCGCGACGGCGAGACCTACCGGCGCGACGCCGCAATCCTGGAGGCGGCGCTCGCGACGGAGACGGACCCGTTCTTCATCGCCCGCTACACCTTCTACCTTGCCCAAAGCTACCGCGATTGCGGCGCCCACGAGCAGGCGGTCGCCGCCTACCTGCGGCGGGCGGATCTCGGATACTGGCAGGAGGAGGTCTATATCGCCCTCCTCGCCGCCGCCCGGTTGATGCCGGGCCTCGGGCGCCCCCTCGACGAGACACTGGCGGTCTACCGCCGAGCCATCGCGCTCGGCCCGCATCGGGCCGAAGCCGCTTACTCGGCCAGCCACGCCTGCCGCCTCGCCGAGCGCTACGAGGAGGGCTTTCGCTTTGCCGAGCCCGCCCTGCCCCTGAAGCCGCCGGAGGGCGCGCTGTTCGTCGAGCCCTGGCTCTACGAGTATGGCCTGCGGGACGAATACGCGGTCAACGCCTACTGGGCCGGCCATTACTGGCACAGCCTCGCCGCCTGCCTCGACCTGATGGCCTGCCCGACGGCGCCGGAGGGCGAGCGCAAGCGCTACGCCGCCAATGCCCGCTTCGCCCTCGAGAAGCTGCCGATCCCCATCGAGGGCCGGCGCGGCTTCCTGTCGACGACCCGCCCGGGCATCGGCCCGAGCGACCTGCCGGACTTCTGGTCCGGCCTGTCACGCACCGGGCCCTGGCTGCCGACGCGCCCGCAGGGCGGCACGGAGCTGATGCACGAGGGCCTGTCCCGGCGCCTCGGAGCGGCGCTCCAGCGCATCAATCTCTGCCTCAACGGCTACGACGAGGGCCGGGTCGACGGGCGCCCGCTCGTGGTCTGGATCCATCACGCACCCGACCAGCCGGCGGTGGCCTGGCTGCGCGACGCCGCCCGGGTCGCCCGCGTGGCGCGCTTCGTCTTCGTCTCGGAGTGGCAGCGGGCGCAGTTCCTGGCGACCTTCGGCCTGCCGCCCGAGCGCTGCATCGTGCTGCGCAACGCCACCGAGGTGCCCGAGCGCAACCGCGTGCCCGGTCATCGCCGCCCGCTCAAGGTCGCCTATACCAGCACGCCCTACCGGGGGCTCTCGGTGCTGCTGGAGGCCTGGGCGCAGGCCGCGCCCGAGGCGGCCGAGCTGCACGTCTGGTCGTCGCACAAGCTCTACGGCCCGGGCGCCGACGACGCTCCTTACGCCGAGCTCTACGCCCGCGCCCGCTCGCTGCCGAACGTGCATTACCACGGGCTCCTGCCGAACGCCGAGCTGCGCGCCGCACTCGCCGACATCGACATCCTGGCCTATCCGAACACCTTCGCGGAGACCTCGTGCCTTGCCGTCATCGAGGCGATGGCGGCGGGCTGCCGGGTGATCTGCCCGAGCCATGGGGCGCTGCCGGAGACCACCGCCGGATTCGCCCGCCTCTACCCTCACGTCGCCGATCCGGCCGAGCATGCCCGCGCCTTCGCCGACCTCCTGGCCGGGGAACTGGCCGATCCGTGGCAGGGATACCCTGAGCGCGCGGCGGCGCAGCAGGAGCATTGCCGGCAGACCTACGACTGGCGCGTGCGGGTGCCCGAGTGGCTTTCGCTCATCGACGGACTCACCGCCCCGGCGCCGAGCCCCCGCTTCACCCCGACCTTCCGCAGGGTCGAGGCGCGGCACGGCACCTTCGTGGTGGTGGAGCAGGACTTCATCGGCCGGACGATCCTCGAGACCGGCGAGTGGGAGCCGCATCTGATCGAGTTCGCCCGCCTGTTCCTCGACGAGACCTCCCACGTCGTCGATCTCGGCGCCAATCTCGGCTATCACACCGTCCGGCTCGCCGGGCTCGTCCCGCGCGGCTCGGTCCACGCCTTCGAGCCGCTCGGCCTGTGCTACGCGCAATTGCAGCAGAACGTGCTGGCCAATCGCTGCGACCACGTCCGCACCTACAAGATGGCGGTCACAGACCGGTCCGGCGACACGGTCGAGATGGAGCCGCTGGAGGCGACGCTGACGGCGGGCGGCACCGTCAATATCGGCCATACCGGGATCGGGCAGGGTGGCGACCTCGTCTTCACGGTCCGGCTCGACGACCTGCCCCTGCCGCCGG